>JAYQEC010000005.1:0-47476 GCA_038138645.1 Porticoccaceae bacterium
GAGATATAAAACAAGTGAATATACAGCACGAACCATTTATTATTCCTAAAATAATCCTGATTATCTTAGCATTGTGACTATCTGTTTAGATATAAAAACTGCTTATATCACTGATATTAAGGATCTTAAATCACTATTTGGAGATAGCCCAGTGTTGCGAAATTTTTTTGGCATCATTACGTTTGTTAGTCTGACAGTTAATGCGGCGCCAACTGCCTATTTGCCCATTGGCGCAGATAATTATTTACAAGATCAAGTTGACTACCTGTTTTTGCTAACAAGCGGCAATCCAATGAAAAAGCCCTACTCAATAGCCAGTATTGATCTAGCGCTAAGCAAGATAGAGAGCTCAGATCCATCACTTTATCAGGCTGTAAATAATGGATTAGAGCCTTATCGAGCCAATAATTCAGTTAGTCGCGCAGGATTCGTCGCAAGGCTTGCAACAGATAAAGACATGCCTATTGCCAATCAGCGAGGATTATCATCTAAAGAAAATTTACAGGGTTTTGTAGAGGGCTCATGGCGGCCTAATGGCAATACAATGGTTCAGGCAGGTGTTGAATATCGTGCGGATGCAAATACTGTAGTTCCCTACAATACCTTTGTCGGCTTTAGTAAAGGAAATTTACAATTAGATTTGGGCTACAGAGAACATTGGTATTCGCCCTTTAGTTTTTCTTCTCAGTTGATATCAAATAATGCTGAGATGGGCCCTTCGATAACGCTGAGTACGATTTCGCCCATTGAGCGTTTTTGGCAGGCAAATTTCGAGCTATTTTATACCCGTCTTGATAAGGTAAAAAACGGAGTTAAATATCTCGATCAATGGTATGACGGTAGCCCGCACCTTATCGGCACTCATTTAAGCTTAAGCCCTGCTGAATCTTGGACGTTGGGTTTTAACAGAATATTACAATTTGGTGGTGGTCCCAGAGAGGTGTCTGCGAGTGATATTGTAAACGCTTTTTTTGATCCCGCGGCCAACGATAATTCTTATTCGTCTGAAGAGCGTGCTACAGAATTTGGCGATCAAATGGCATCAGTCACCTCAAGTTATCGGCTTAATGCGGATATGCCGATTGAGATCTATGCAGAACTGGCAGGTGAGGACACACAGGGTGGCAGTAATCTAAGTTTGGGGAACCAAGCGACTAATCTGGGTGTTTTTATACCGCAATTCAGTGATAAAGTTGCCCTGAGATATGAATATAGCCGCTATAAAACTGGTTGGTATACTCATCACCTATATGCATTTGGCAACACCAATAGTGGTTTTGTATATGGTAACTTCATTGCGGATCAAAGGGATTTTGGACATGGCGTGCCAGCTAAAGCCCATAAAGCTACTTTGGATTATATGACCTCGTCAACATCAGGTTGGAGGGGGTCTATCGCATCCCTTAGCAATCAAGATAAGTCCCGTTATCATAGAGCCTATGAAATTATGTTAGAGCATCGACGCAATTTTAAGCAGCGTCCTATTCGTGTGTCACTAACACTGGGTAGCAATGTGTATTCAGAGAGTTATGGTCAGCTTAAGGCTTCAATGTTTTGGCAGTAATGCGCTAAAGGGTCTGCATTGATTTTAAAACAGTTTTCGGCGGAATAGAGTCTACCCTTTTCTTGCCCAGTATTACCTTGGCACTATTTTGGGGTCTCCAGCGATAGGCTGATTCTCTAATAAGGGCTATTTGCTTAAGATTTAAGCTACTTGCCAAGTGCATAATGGCTGTTTCTACTGAAATCACTATATCGCACAGCGACATAAGTGCAGGTAGCTCGAAAAAGTTTTCTTTAGCAGTGAACACTTCAATAGCAAACAAATTAAGCTTCTTATTGTTTTTTAGCCATTGGCATAGATCATCATATGCATGGGGCGGCGCATTTAAAATAATCAAGCTGTTGGGCATGCTTTTGTTGATAAAGACCGATAAAGCTTCAACCTGGTCAAGACGCCAGTCCCGTTTACTTGATGTAGATAAATGATTAATAAAAATGGTTTTAGGGCTTTCTAACTGGTATTGGCTGGCCAAATTTGAAATTTTTTCTGCACACTTTTCAATAAGATTAGGAGCAAGGCTTAGTTTCAAAATGCGCTGGTCATTGGGGACTAATAGCGAAAAAAAACGTTGGAAGATAGTTTGATAAAAGTCGGTTATATGATCGTGGCTAAATGTGTTGTGAATACTTATTTTGCCGTCTAAATTTTTATAAACTGAATAGTTGAGAATATTATCAATAATACTGGTTGAGACGGTACCCAATACCTTGCCGGCATTAACGATTTTTAGTGCGATAGCTGCAAAGTCTGAAATACGTGATGTGGTCACAAAGACAATAACATCATAGTCTCTACTCCACGCCTCTTTGATGTTTTGCTCACGTTCTGCGCTGTTTGCAGGCATTTTATAAACATAATTTATATAGGGTTCTGAGGATAGCCACTGATCCATGACAGTATTTCGTCCAGCATGCCAAAATTTTTTTTTGGCTCGGCAGTCATCAATCCATAGATCTATTTCTAGTTGTGGGTGTTTTTCCCTCAGTGCTTTTAAAAAAGCTCCTTGATAAACATAGTCGCCAATTGCCATGGGTGACATATACAGTACCCTTTTGCAGTTACCCAAATATTCTTCGGATAAAAAGGTTATTTGTTTAGACTGATTGCGACTTATATGCATAGGTAGGTCTTTGGGTCCATATTAACCTGCAATATTCAACTCTATAATAATTGGCATGAACAATTTAATTTGTGGAGCTTGGATAGTGTAAATGTGTAATAATTCAATATCTACCAAAAAAGTAATTCAATGATAATGATGATTTCAAGCCAAATTCAACAAAGCTATATTGCTAGTTTAGAGCGCCATAGAGAGACATTTGCGCTAATGGATAGCCACCATGACTCCGTGTTGGCTTTACTCGAAGCCTGCAATAATAGCCTTCAAAATGGCGGCAAAGTGATTTGGATGGGCAATGGCGGAAGCGCCGCAGACGCCCAGCATTTAGCTGCTGAATTTATGGTGCGCTATAAAAATGAGCGTGGGCCATTAGCCTCAATTGCACTGACTACAGATACTTCCATTTTAACGGCACATTCCAATGACTATCACTTTGATACTGTATTTGAAAGACAGGTTAAAGGCCTGTGTAAGCCGGAAGATTTGGTTATTGGCTTAACTACCTCGGGAACAAGTGCCAATATCAATCTTGCGCTAAGTGCGGCCAATGAAATAGGAGCATACACGGTCGCATTGACGGGTCGTGATGGCGGAAAAGTTAAAGATATCGCTCAATTGCCTATAATTATTGCTAATAATGAAACTGCGCGTATCCAAGAAGCGCATATGTTTATCGGTCACTGGTTATGTGAGGCCATTGATGCCCTGGTGGCGGAAGCCGAGTAATGGATTTATCTTATTTTCAAAAACTCAAAGACGTCAAAATACTGGTGGTCGGTGATGTGATGCTTGATCGTTACTGGCATGGTGATACGGGCCGAATTTCACCTGAAGCTCCCGTTCCAGTCGTCAAAGTATCCGAGTTTGAAGATAAAGCTGGTGGTGCGGCCAATGTGGCAAAAAATATTGTACACCTCGGGGCTAAAGCAAGCCTGTTGGGAATTATTGGCGATGATGACAATGGCAAATATTTAGAGGCTTTACTTAAAAACGAGGGCATTAGTTCTCAGTTAGTAAAGCAATCACTGGCACCAACTATTACCAAAATTCGTATTCTAAGCCGCCGTCAGCAGGTAGTTAGGCTGGATATTGAGGAATCATTTAGCCAGCAAAATGCTGACCAATTGAGTGAGGCCTTTGCATCCATAGTTGATCAGTTTGAGATGGTGCTTTTTTCAGACTATAACAAAGGGTCGCTAGCCAATATTGGCACCATGATTAGCCTAGCGAAAAAAGCCGGTAAAACAGTTTTAGTGGATCCCAAGTCGAAAGATTTATCAGACTATTCGGGTGCTGATTTTATTACGCCAAACCTAACTGAATATCTCGCCGCTGGTGGGATTTTGGGCGATGAAGAGCAGATCGCTCAGAGCGCTAGAAAGATTATTTCAGACTGTAAATTGGGCGCTATGCTGCTGACCCGCTCAGAACAGGGTATGTCGCTAATTTCTGCGCAACAAAAGTATGATTTTGAGGCGCAAACGCTTGAAGTGGCAGATGTAACTGGCGCTGGGGATACCGTTATTGCTACCCTCGCTGTGATGCTTGCTACGCAGATGCCTGAACAACAAGCCGTAGAAATTGCCAATGTGGCTGCAGGCATTTCGGTGACCCGATTAGGTGCTGCAACCGTTTCACCAGAAGAGCTATCTGCCAAATTAACTGGCTATCTAGGTAAAACGGGTGAGCGTTATCATCCGGACACTGAGCAGGTAATTGACCATATTGAGAAGGCTCGACGACGGGGCGAAACCATTGTCTTTACCAATGGTTGTTTTGATATTTTACATGCAGGACATGTTCGCTACTTAGCGCAAGCAAAAGCTCGTGGCGACAAGCTTGTAGTGGGCTTGAATAATGATCAATCTATTGCCCGTCTCAAAGGCTCAGATCGTCCAATTAACAATCTAGAAGAGCGGGCAACCGTGCTAATGGCTTTAGCTTCAGTGGATTGGGTGATTCCCTTTGGTGCGGTTGAGGAAGACGATACGCCAGCAAGATTAATTAAACAGATTAATCCTGATATTTTGGTTAAAGGTGGCGACTATAAGATTGAAGATATTGCGGGGGCTGACACGGTGCTAGCTAACGGTGGCCGCGTTGAGGTGTTAGAGTTTGTGAATAATTGTTCGACTTCAAATGTTATCAATAAAATAAAAACCAGCTAGTTATTTATCAATCTGTTGTAGTTTTCAATCATCATATCCCACTGCTCACTTTGCCAATAAAAGGGCTTGTTTCTTGATGCCTCTTTCATAAAAGACCGTTTCAGGCGAGTTATATTTTGCCTTAAACACTGATGGCCGGGCTGTACTAGGCGTCCCCTATCAAAATCAATAATAAACACCCTTTTTTCTTGATCAAACAAAATATTATTTATATTTAAGTCTGCATGATAGACGCCCTGTTGATGCAAGGCTGCAATAGCCTCCCCTACTCTTGTCATTTCATCTATGTCTAAGGGTCTATTTTTCAAGATGTCTAATAAGCTCTGTGCGCCGGGAATTTCTTGGGTTAACAGGTCACCGCGATAGATTAAGCCCGCTTTTTGAATTTGGGCGCCAATGGGTTCGGGCACATTAAGGCCTCTTTTGCGTAGCTCGAGTAGTAATGCAAATTCTTTGTAAGTGCGGGTATTTTTTAAACCAGTAAACAGATATTGATCGCTAAGAATTTTCCCAACTAGGCCGCCGCGCCAATAGTGACGAAGTACGCCTGTGCCTGATGAATACTTAATAATCCAGGTGGTAGAGCGACCTTTCTTTTCGGCTATAATGGCATTTTTGCTGCGCCAGTAGTCGGGCGAAAACCAATCTTGGTTTATCTTTAAGGGGTTAGTAACGGCAGTGAGTAATGTATGATTGCCGTTATTAATGATATCGAGCATAGGGTTTACCTTGATTTTTATTAGTATAACAAGCTTGATGAAGCAGTGATATATGGCCCAATTGATCTTCAGTGGGTTAAATTTTAAAAAGTGAACAGCACCACTAACTTCGTTTTAATAGCTAAGGTTGCAAGTGATATTATCAGATAAACCAAAGGAAATTTGCGTTCTCCGCCTTTCGGCCATTGGTGACGTATGTCATGCGGTGGCTGTGGTGCAGGCTATTCAAAATCACTACCCCGAGTCCAAAATTACCTGGGTGATAGGCAAAATTGAGGCTACTCTATTGCAGGATTTGCCGGGTGTAAACTTTGTTGTTTTTGATAAGAGCCAAGGCAAGTTAGCCTACCAAAAAATAAAACGTGAATTTCAAAACTCAGTATTTGATGTGTTGCTGCATATGCAGGTAGCGCTGCGAGCTAATCTGGTCGCTAGCTGTATTCCCGCCAAGGTAAAAATTGGCTTTGACTGGCACAGAGCTAAAGAAGGTCACTCTCTATTTGTTAATAAGCGTATTGAAAAGCAAAACGAAGCTCATGTGATCGAAGGGTTTATGGGATTTGCACAGGCTATTGGTGTGCCAGGCTTCAAACCCTCATGGCAGATGCCAGTAGCCGAGGAAAACAAAGCCTTTGCTAAAAAGCAGCTAAGCGGATTGGGGAAAACCTTGGTTATTGCTCCTGCGGCCAGTGGTGCAGAACGCAACTGGGTTGCCAGCCGCTATGTTGAGGTTGCTCAATATGCCCATAGCCAAGGGTTTTCAGTAGTATTAACTGGCGGACCATCAAAGTTAGAGCGCGAATTGGCCGCAGAAATTATGGCATTAATCAATTTTCCTATTGTCGATTTGGTCGCCAAGACCTCGCTAAAGGAGCTTTATTGTGTATTAGAGCAGGCGTCGTTGGTAATTGCTCCCGATACAGGGCCGGCGCATATGGCAGTATGTGCTGGAACGCCAGTTATTGGACTCTATGCACACTCAAATCCAGCGCGAACCGGTCCCTATTTATATCAAGATTATGTGGTTGAGGTGTATCATAAAAATTTACAGCAGCAGTACGGCAAGTCTGCATCGCAGTTACCTTGGGGGCGTCGCAATAAAGGCAGTGAGCTGATGAAGCAGATAACAACAGACTCAGTTATAAAGATGTTCGATAGGGTTGTTAGGGAGCAAAAATTAGCATGAGCAATAAAGCAGTTTTTCTAGATAGAGACGGCGTTATCAATATTGACCATGGTTATGTGCATAAAGTGGAAGAATTTGATTTTATGCCTAGCATTTTCGAGCTATGTAAGCACCTAAAGCAACTAGACTATAAGTTAATTGTTGCCACCAATCAGTCGGGTATTGGCCGCGGATACTACACAGAAGACGATTTTTTAACATTGTCTGAGTGGATGAAGCAGCAGTTTGCCAATCATCAATGCCCAATAGATGCCCTTTACTACTCTCCTTTTCATCCCGAAAAAGCTAAGGGGCCCTATTTAAAAAATAGTGACTGCCGCAAGCCGGCGCCGGGTATGCTGCTTCAAGCTATCAAAGATTTTGATTTGAAGCCTAGTGATTGCGCTATGATTGGTGATAATGAAACAGATATACAGGCAGCACAGGCTGCGAGCATTGGTCGATGCATTCTATTAGACGAGGAAAATAAAAGTTCAAATGGGGTCAAAAGCAACGCCGATGAAGTATGGCATGCCCTATCAGAGGGTTTGAGCAAGTTTTAATAGTATTTTTTGTATTCGAAGTTAGCCTTTTTGTTTAAGCCCCAAAGACAAACAAAATACCAGCGTCGCACTAATCACAATGGAAGGTCCCGCCGGGGTATCAATATACCATGAAGCGCCAAGACCAGAGACTACAGCCAGCATTGCAATTAAACTGGCAAAAACCGCCATGGTTTCAGGTGTAGAGCTCATTCTTCTTGCAGCAGCAGCAGGAATAATTAACAGCGCAGTAATTAATAAGACCCCAACAATTTTCATGGCAATTGCAATCACTAATGCGGTAATAAGCATTAATGCAGTTCGCACGCGAGCAACTTTCACCCCATCAACTGCTGCTAAATCAGGCTCTACAGTAATGCTTATAAGCGATTTCCATATAGAGGCTAGCAATAAAATTGCTATGCCCGCCCCTGAATATATCACCCATAAATCTCCCTGAGTGACTGAAAGTAAGTCGCCAAATAATAGAGACATTAGATCTACCCTAATATCGGATAACAGTGATATTACCACCAGTCCTGCGGCCAGAGAGGAATGGGATAAAATGCCCAAAAGGGTATCCAGCGCCAGTACACCCTGATGATCAAGCGCGACAAGACCCAGCGCCATTAACAGGCAAACTGCAGTCACAGCAATGCCCAGATCGACATTAAGCAAAACACCCAGCGCAACACCAAGCAATGCGCTGTGAGCTAAGGTGTCGCCAAAATAAGCCATGCGTCGCCAAACCACAAAGCAGCCTAGGGGCCCCGCAACCAAAGCAACGCCAAGCCCAGCAAGAAGTGCATAGAGAAGAAAATCAATCATGCTGGCACCCTTCCCCATGCTGATGATTACCCTCAGCATCTAGCACTTTGCCCTGTAAGCTATGCTGGTGGTTATGATGGTGGTTATATAGGGCAGTTTCGCCAAAAATATCCAAATAAGCAGGGTCTTGAGTCACCTGTTCAGGCTTGCCCTGACAGCAAATATGATGATTGAGGCAGATAACATGGTCTGTGGCAGACATTACAAGGTGTAAATCATGAGAAACCATCACGATGCCACAATTTAAAGAGGATCTAAGCTCTCCTATTAAGCCATACAGTGCGTTTTGACCATTAAAATCTACACCCTGAACGGGTTCGTCTAAAACTAATAAATTAGGTTGGCGCAAAATGGCCCTAGCTAGCAATGCGCGCTGCATTTCACCGCCCGATAGCTTGTGAAATGGGGTGTTCTTGGCATCTGGTATACCCACAAGATCCAGTGCCTTGTGGCAGGCATCATGCGATGTGTTAGCTAACTGTAAAAATCTGCAGGTTGAAATGGGCAGCGTGGGGTCTATATGAATTTTTTGCGGCATATAGCCAATTACCAAATCTTCAGATCGTTGAATTGTGCCTTGATCTGGGGTTATCAGCCCCAAAATAACGCGCACCAAAGAAGACTTACCGGCACCGTTGGGGCCAATAATGGTAGTGATTTCACCCTTATTGACTGTCATGGAGACATTTTGCAGAACTTTTTTTTCCGCAAAGGATTTGCTGATTGATTTAAGCGCTAGTAACGGCCTACTCATCATTATCTCCAGATTCACAGTTTGGGCAGAGACCAAAAAGCTCAATAGTTTGTGACATAGGTTTAAAGTTAGCCTTATCACACAGGGTATTTAGCAAAGTATTAACCCTATTATCCGCTATTTCTGCTACAGTTTTACAGTTTTCGCAAATTAAAAAGATATTGCTATGGTCGCTGCTAGGAAATGGGCATCCAACAAAGGCATTTAGCGATGGAATGCGGTGAACAAGGCCCAATTCGATAAGAAATTCAATGGCACGGTAGATAGTAGGGGGAGCGATAGGCTTATCGGAGACCTTGGCTAATTGCTGCTGTAGCTGGTAAGCACCCAATGGTTGATGGCTTTGCCATAACAGTTTTAATATAGCTTCTCTGGTTGCGGTTAGGCGTACATTGGCATTTGCACATATTTCATGGGCGCGATCTAGGGCAGCATTAATACAGCGAACATGATCATGTGGCTGGTAGACTAAGCGTGCATTAGTAAGCATATAATACCTATAAAATAAGTAGTATGTTATAATATAACACATTATTTTAAGTATTATATAGCTTAAAAGGTAATTATTTTATGTATAAAAGGTGGAAATAGTACATTATGTTATATTATAACATTTCATTTAAGGCGCTTTGTCTTTGTTTGGCGGGTTGTTTATTTTCCTTAGCTTCATTGGTTTCTGCTCAAGAAAATAACAAACCTTTGCTGGTCACCAGCATTAAACCATTGGCAATCATTGCTCAATCGGCATTTAAGGATAATGTGGCGGTTGAATATTTAATGCCTGAGGCACTTTCACCTCACGATGTTGTGATTAAGCTTTCAGACGTTCGAAAAATTGCCGATGCAGATCTTGTTTTATGGATTGGGCCCGAATTTGAGGTTAGATCGGCCAAACAGTTCGCTAATGTACCCTCAGAAAAGCTGGTTACGGCAATGGACTTGCTGGCTAGTGATCACGCAGAGCACAATCATGAACAGCATACTGAAGGGCATGATTTAGAACACGAAAGCTCAGAACATAATGATCATGACGACCATCATGGTGATATTGATCCCCATATTTGGTTATCACCTGAAATTGTTGAGCAGTTAACCCATATATTATCTGAGCGCCTAGGGGTAAAAGTCGATCAAATATTCAGCCCAAAGGCAAGACAGAAAACTGAAGAGCGGCTAAAAAATGCCAAACAGGGAAATTATATTGTTCATCACCAAGGGTTTGGTTATTTTATTGAAGAATTTAATCTTCAACCGGGGTTATCAATTCGGGATATGTTAGGCAAGCAGCAGGGCGCGAAAACACAATATAATTTACGCTTAGAGGCACAAAAAAAAGGTGTTAGCTGTGTATTTGTCGAGCCGCAACATGGCCAAAAAGATGCCATTGGAATTGCTAAGGACTTGGACGTGCCAACAAAAACAATAGATATTCTCGCTGTGTCATATAAAGATGAGTTGCCCAGCTATGAGACCTATATTTACAGTTTGGCAACGCAATTTGCTTCCTGCTTTGAAAAATAATGTATTCTTAACAAATAAAGTAATGACACAAGCTAGAAATTATGACTGATCAAAACCCGCTAATTCTTGTGGATGGCTCCTCTTATCTCTATCGAGCATTCCATGCTTTACCGCCGCTAACTAATAGTAAGGGTTTACCAACAGGCGCAGTAAAAGGTGTCATTAATATGATGCGGCGCCTGCAAAAAGATTATCCCAATAGCACCACTGCAGTAATATTTGATGCCAAGGGTAAAACATTTCGCGATGATATCTACAGTGACTATAAGGCTAATCGCCCTCCCATGCCTGATGAGTTAAGGTCGCAAATTCAACCCATCCATGATGTTATTAGAGCGATGGGAATGCCGCTTATTAGTATTGAAGGTGTAGAGGCAGACGATGTAATCGGCACCTATGCAGTTCAAGCCACTGAAAAAAAACAGCCAGTTATTATCTCAACTGGCGACAAGGATATGGCTCAACTAGTTAATGAGCACATTAGCTTGGTTAACACCATGACTGATGCCAAGCTTGATAGGGAAGGGGTGATAGCTAAGTTTGGCATACCGCCCGAGCTAATCATTGATTTCTTAGCCCTGCTTGGGGATAAATCTGACAATATTCCTGGCGTCCCAGGCGTTGGTGAAAAAACCGCTCTTGGATTATTGCAGGGATTGGGGGGTATAGATTCAATTTATCAGCGTCTTGATGAGGTTGAGGCCTTGAGTTTCCGCGGCGCTAAAACTATGGCGGCTAAGCTTGAAGAGCATCGTGAGCTTGCCTATCTATCTTATCAACTAGCCACAATTAAAACTGATGTTGAAGTGGATCTAGGGGTTGATCAGCTAGCTAATCAGGCGCCTGACAATGATAAATTACTTAGCTTATTTACTGATCTAGAGTTTAAGACTTGGATTAATGAACTCGCGGGCAATCCCAGCTCAACTCAGCCAAAAGAGGCAGTTCAGGGGAGTGCACCTAATAGCCAGCCATCAGTAGTTGCTCCCTCAGTGATAAAATATGAAACCCTTCTAGAACAGCAGCAACTCTCAAAGTGGCTACAAAAAATACAAGAAAGCCAGCTTGTGGCTGTGGATACCGAAACTACCAGTTTGGACTATATGGTCGCAGATCTTGTGGGGATTAGTCTTGCTGTTGATGCAGGTGAGGCCGCTTATATCCCCTTTGGCCATGATTATTTAGGCGTGCCACAACAGTTACTGCGTGAGGACGTGCTAGAGGCAATCAAGCCAATTTTGGAAAATCCACGAATTAAAAAGGTGGGTCAGAACTTAAAATATGATATGAGCGTTCTGGCTCAGCATGGCATTGATCTTAAAGGTGTTGCCTTTGACACCATGTTGGAATCCTATGTCCTAGATAGTGTGGCTACCCGACATGATATGGATAGTTTGGCGCAACACTACCTCGATATTGAAACAACAAGCTTTTCAGATATTGCCGGCAAGGGCGCATCACAGCTAACATTTAACCAAATTTCCCTTGAGCAGGCTGGCCCCTATGCAGCTGAAGATGCAGATGTAACGCTGCGTTTGCATCAGGCGCTATGGCCTCAGGTACAGGCTGAATTGCCATTAAAAACACTTTTTCAAGAAATCGAGCTACCACTTATCAATGTGTTGTCGCGCATTGAAAGAACAGGGGCATTGGTTGATGACACATTACTATTTAAGCAAAGCCAAGAGCTAGCAGAGCGTTTAGCAGAACTTGAAACTCAAGCTTGGGAGTTGGCTGGAGAGCAATTTAATTTAGCGTCGCCCAAACAACTGGCTGAAATTCTATTTACCAAATTAGAATTGCCGGTTCTAAAGAAAACTGCCAAAGGTGCGCCCTCGACAAAAGAGGAGGTTTTGCAGGAATTAGCATTGGATTATCCATTGCCAAAAGTACTCTTAGAGCATCGCGGCCTTGCCAAATTAAAATCTACATACACAGATAAGTTGCCGGTTATGATCAACCCTGCAACTCGGCGTATTCATACCTCTTATCATCAGGCAGGTACTGCAACGGGAAGACTTTCATCCTCTGATCCCAATTTGCAAAATATACCGATTCGGACGGCCGAAGGTCGCCGGGTAAGACAGGCATTTATAGCGCCACAAGGGCATAAATTAATAGCCGCAGATTATTCGCAAATTGAGTTACGAATTATGGCGCACTTGTCTGGCGACAAGAATTTACTCAAGGCATTTGAGCTTGGGCAAGATGTTCATAGAGCGACAGCAGCGGAAGTGTTTGGTGTTAATTTAGCGCAGGTCACAACTGATCAGCGGCGCAGTGCCAAAGCGATTAATTTTGGACTTATTTATGGCATGTCTGCATTTGGCTTGGCCAAGCAATTAAATATTGGGCGCAAGCAGGCAGCGGAATATATTGATCTTTATTTTGAGCGCTATCCTGGTGTTCAGGATTATATGAATCAGGTTCGCCATAGTGCAGCTGAAAAGGGCTATGTAGAAACCCATTTTGGTAGAAGGCTTTATTTGCCAGAAATTAATAGTCGGAATGGCATGCTTCGTCAGGCCGCAGAGCGCACGGCAATTAATGCGCCTATGCAGGGAACAGCCGCTGATATTATAAAATTGGCGATGATCAATGTAGATAATTGGCTTACAAGTAATCAGCTAAAAAGCCGCATGATTATGCAGGTTCATGATGAGTTGGTGCTTGAGGTTCCTGAAAGCGAGCAACAAAAGGTGGTTATTGGGGTTAAAGAATGTATGGAAAATGCCGCCAGCTTGCAGGTTCAATTGTTAGTAGATGTAGGGGTTGGGGATAATTGGGATGAGGCGCATTAAAAAATAAATAATTTTTTTCAAAAATTTGGGAACTTTATTCAAAACTGCTGTCTAAACTAATGCAAGCAACAATTATGAATTCTCTTCCCCTAGTGAGAATTTTGAGTGTGAACTCTCCAAGCAAGCAAGACCCTGAACCAATTTGTTCAGGGTCTTTTTTTTTCAAGCCAAAAAAAGGATGTCTCTAATCTTCGAGCCAATCAGTCAGTTTTTTCTCAAGCTCCTCTAGACCTGTTTTTTTCAATGAGGAGAAAATTTGCGCGCTGAGTAAAGTATAGCCAGGGTCCATATCTCGCAGTAACTTTTCAACCCCCAACAGTGAACTCATTGCTGGTCCACGTTTAAGTTTATCCGCCTTAGTAAGCAAAATATGAACAGGAAGGCCCGCTTGAGCTGCCCAATTAAGCATTTGTCGATCGAAATCCTGTAGTGGGTGTCTAATATCCATTAACAGCACAAGACCGCATAAGCTCTGACGATTTTGCAGATATTCGGCGAGGTTGCGGTCCCACTTAGCTTTAATTTCTTTTGGCACCTTGGCGTAGCCATAGCCCGGCAAATCCACAAGACGACTTTCTGGCGATAGTTCAAAGTGATTAATAAGCTGAGTTCGCCCTGGTGTTTTACTGGTTCGGGCCAAACTTTTATTGCGAGTCAGGGTGTTAATGGCGCTAGATTTGCCAGCATTAGAGCGGCCTGCAAAAGCAATTTCGCTGCCCGTATCGGCTGGACACTGTTGAAGTGTCTGAGCGCTAATCAAAAATTTAACAGTATTAAAATTCACTTTTTTAAAATCCGTAAAAAGACATTGTAATTTGCTTAAGAAAAACAGCTTATTGGTATATAATGCGCCGGCTAATGCTCAACGAGCTAACCGCCTATTAATTTTTCGCGCGTATATAGACAATATACCCGACTATTCTAACGGATTATGAGATTTGGAATAACCATGAAAAAAATCTTTTTTGTTTACGGCTTGCTATCGATGTTTTTAACCGCACCAGTTTGGGCTGCGGGTGATGCAGCAGCGGGCAAGTTGAAAACTGCTAGCTGTGCTGGGTGTCATGCTCAGGACGGAAACAGTGCAATACCTTCATTCCCAAAGCTTGCAGGGCTTGGTGAAAAATACCTTACGGCTCAACTGCGTCATATCAAGGCTGGCGAAAGAGTTATTGTTGAAATGACCGGCATTCTTGATTACATGACTGATCAAGATCTTCAAGATATGGCTGCTTATTACAACAGCAAAAAAATCCAAATTTCTGGTGCTAAGGAAATTACTTTATTAGGCATGGATGATCCGGAAAAAGTGCTTAAGCTAGGCGAAAAACTTTACCGCGCAGGTAATCTAAAAACTGGAGTTGCCGCCTGTATAGCCTGCCATTCACCATCAGGTAAGGGCAATGGTCCTGCTGGTTACCCAGCGCTGGGTGGTCAATACGCTGAATATACAGAGAAGCAACTTAAGGCTTATCGTAGCGGCGAGCGTGATTCAGGCTCCAATGCGAAAATTATGCAGGGCGTTGCAAAGGCGTTAAGCAACAAGGAAATCAAAGCGCTTGCTAACTACATTTCAGGATTAAACTAAGCTTAAAAAGTTTATTTTGGCTCGAAAGGAGAATAACGATGTTATGGATTAGAAGAATTATTTTTATGGTCGCTCTCGCCCCATTGGCTTTTTGCCAAGCGGCAGATGAAGCATTCAAAGCTGGGGAGCACTACGATATTCTGCCTCAGGCAGTGCGCACGGCAAATTCAGAAAAAATTGAGATTAATGAAGTATTCTCATACGGCTGTGGTCATTGTTTTAACTTCCAATCTGAACTTCATCCTTGGGTAAAGAAGCTACCAGCTGATGTTGATTTTCAGAGTACACCAGCTGTTTGGGGAAAAAATCTTGAGCTATTCGCCCGAGCTTATTATGCCGCCAAGGTCTTAGATGTGCTCGACAAGGTACATATGCCAATTTTTGATGCTATCCATGTCAAGAAAAAGTCGGTTAAAAAGCAAAGCGATTTTGAGGCTATTTTTGTTGCCGAAGGTGTGAGCAAGGAAAAATTTAGTAATGCATTTAATTCCTTTGGAACTACCAGCATGGTCAATCAGGCTAAATCAAGAGTGCGAGCCTATCGTGTTCGTGGAACACCAGAAGTTATTGTCAACGGCAAATACCGTGTTAGCACAACCAAGGCAGGCGGATTTAAGGGCATGCTAAAAGTGGCTGAATTTCTTATTGAAAAAGAGCGCGCTGCCAAAGCCAAATAGTAGATTAAAATTTAATGTTTTTTTTGAGTCATCGAGCTAATCGATGGCTCTTTGTTTTTTAAAGTGAGAGAGAACGGCAATAGCCAAAGCAAAAAATATGAAACCAAATTTAAAGCCAAATAACCCAAATTTTTCTTCAGGCCCCTGCTCTAAGCGTCCAGGCTATAGTCTTGATCAATTACAAATAGACACTTTAGGGCGCTCACATCGCTCCTCTTTAGGTAAGCAAGCACTGGGTCTAGCCTGTAGTGAAACGGCTGAAATTTTGGGTCTGCCTGAGGGATATCGCGTGGGTGTAGTGCCAGCATCAGATACAGGTGCGGTTGAGATGATTATGTGGTCTGTTCTGGGTCAGCGCCCAGTAGATATTTTCGCATGGGAATCATTTGGTCGAGGCTGGCTGACTGATGCTGTGAAGCAACTGAAGCTTGATAACCTCAACAGCTATACTGCGGACTATGGTTCGCTACCAGATATGTCACAGGCTAATCCTGATCATGATTGTGTGTTCACTTGGAATGGAACCACCTCTGGTGTAAAAGTTCCCAATGCTGACTGGATCAGTGATGATCGAACTGGTCTCACTATTTGTGATGCAACCTCTGCAGTATTTGCGATGGATATGCCTTGGGAAAAGCTTGATGTTGTCACCTACAGCTGGCAAAAAGTACTGGGCGGTGAAGGTGCACATGGCATGCTAATCCTTAGCCCGCGTGCGGTTGAAAGGTTAGAAAGCTATACCCCCGCTTGGCCATTGCCGAAAATTTTCCGTCTTACAAAGGGTGGAAAATTAATTGAAGGTATTTTCCGTGGCGCAACTATTAACACGCCCTCCATGCTCTGTGTGGCAGATTATCTGGATGCATTGCAATGGGTTCGATCCATTGGTGGTTTGCCAGCAGCGATTGCTAAATCTGAGGCAAACTTGGCTACAATTAAAGGCTTTGTTGATGCAAAACCATGGATTGATTTTCTTGCTAAAGAGTCGGATCAAATTTCAAACACCAGTGTTTGTTTAAGCCTTGACCTTGATGCCGATCAAGTCAAGCAGATGGTATCACTGCTTGCAGAAGAAGCGGTTGCCTTTGATATTGGCGCATACCGCGATGCCCCAGCAGGTCTAAGAATCTGGTGTGGTGCGACCGTTGAACAGTCAGATATAGAAGCATTACTGCCCTGGCTAGAATGGGCCTACACAGAAGTTGCCCAATAACCGAAAAGAACTACTAACAGAGAATAAAATATGCACAAAATTCGTACTTACAATGCTATCTCCTCCAAAGGCCTCGACCGCTTTTCTGCTGACAAATATGAGGTTGATAGTGATATCAGCAATCCGCATGGCTTTATTTTACGAAGCCATAAGCTACATGAGGAGCAGGTTCCAGAGAGTTTGTTAGCTGTTGCAAGAGCTGGTGCTGGTGTAAATAACGTACCGGTTGCTGATTATACAAATGAGGGTATTGTTGTATTCAATACCCCCGGCGCAAATGCCAATGCGGTAAAAGAACTTATTGTGGCTGGCCTTCTTTTGGGTTCGCGTGATATCTATGGTGGCATGAACTACGTTCAAGGGCTAACCCATATGGATGATGCTGGCGAGATGGGCAAGTTGCTTGAAAAAGAGAAAAAACGTTTTGCCGGTTCAGAAATTACCGGAAAAACTTTAGGCGTAGTTGGCCTTGGTGCTATTGGCTCTATTATCGCTAATCTTGCGCTTGATTTAGGCATGGATGTTATCGGCTATGACCCAGCCATTTCAGTTGAAGCTGCATGGCAGCTTTCAAGTCAGGTTGAGCGTATGGATAGCCTAGAAACCTTATTAGCAAAATCTGATTTTGTGACATTGCATGTTCCTGCGATTCCTGCCACTAAGCATCTTATTAACAGTGAAACATTAAGTGTAATGAAAAGCACCGCGAAAATTTTAAATTTTGCGCGTGAAGAAATTGTTAGTACAGCAGATATGGTGAAGGCTCTGGATAATGGGGTAATTGCGGGTTACATCTGTGATTTCCCAACGCCTGAGTTCTTAGGTAAGGCTAACGTTCTAGCAATGCCACATATTGGCGCTAGTACAGCAGAAGCAGAAGAAAACTGTGCGGTGATGGCGGCCAATCAGCTAATGGATTATATCGAAAATGGTAATATTCATAACTCAGTTAATTTCCCGCCTACCAAGCTAACCCGCAATGCTGGTAGTCGTTTAACCTTTGCTAACCAAAATGTACCCAAGGTTTTGGGTAGCGTGCTATCAATACTTGCTGACTTTGATCTCAATGTTATCGACATGGTTAATAAGAGTCGTAACGAAGTCGCTTATAACATTATCGATGTTGAAGGTGATATCTCTGCGGAAATGGTACAAAAAATTGAGCAAGTTGAAGGTGTTATTCGCGTAAGAGCCATCTAGGCTTTGCGCTCAGTAAAATAACTTTGCTCTAACAGTTTGGCGGTACGCCTTTGGCGTATCGCCAGACCAATGCCTAAAGCGCGATGAAAACCAAGTTGCGTCCTTAAATCCACTAAATCCCGCAATTTCCAAAATAGACAAATCTGTATTTTTTAATAAATCGCAGGCAAATGTCATACGCGTGTTGGTCATATAATCAACTGGCGTTTGACCGGTAGCGTTTTTAAAACGCCGATTAAATGTTCGCGTGGTCATATTAAATTGAGCCGCCAAGCTAGGAACGCTGAGAGATTTTGCGAGATTATCTTGTATCCATATTTGTGCTTGCGCCACAGCCTCATCACCATGCTTTCTTTGTCTATCACTCTCAAGGCTTGCCGATTCGGATAAATTACGAATCTCATGAAAAAAGTTTCTCTGTGCCTGCTTGGCAATTACGCGTCCAAAGATGCGCTCAACCTGATGCATAATTAATTCGGCCATAGCATTTACACTAGCCGCACAATATATATTTCCTGCTTGGGTAGTAAAACGTTGGCGTTCCAGTTGCACCTTTGGATAACGTCTTTGAAATTGATCGAAATAATGCCAGTGCGTGGTGGCCGGTTTATCGTCTAACAGCCCTGCCTCAGCTAGAAAACAGACCCCCGTCCCCACAGCGGTAAATTTTGAATTCTTTTTATGCTGGTTTTGTAGCCAAGGGATATAAGTATGATATTTATCAACAATCGGCCTTGGGTTGCGCCACATGGCGGGGATATGCACAAGGTCACTATCAAATACGTCATCAATACTATGGGTTGGATGTAGCTCAAAGCCTGCAGAGGTTTTAACCGGCTTTCCGTTTGGGCTGAGCCAGCGAATCTTAACTTCCTTTTTTCCGTCGCGATTGGCAAAGGCTGCTGTCTGCGCAAATTTGAAAATTTCTACAGCGAGCGTGGTGCTAGAGACCAGCATATTGTCGCAAAGTAAGAGAGTAAGATTGAAAATCATCGGTTAAATATAGCACAAAAGTCTTAAAAATTAATGAAAATGGCTTAAATACTAAATATATATGTAAAAAATGTGATTACACTTAGCTTATAAGCTTAATTTATAAAGGGAAGAGGGAATGTCAGTTTCACTACCACTTATTGTTGGTTACGGCGGCTACAATGCGGCGGGTCGAAGTTCATCGCATCAGGCGTTTAAACGTATGATTCTTGAATCACTGCCAAAGACCCAGCAACAGGAAACTGTGGCTAGTCTTGCTTGCTTGATGGGTCTCGTTAAGGCCACTGACCAGGGTTATGAAGCCTCGGATGGTCAAATTATTGATATGGCTCAGGTAGATAAACAATTTCGCAATACAGTGTTAAGCGGCACATTAGTTAGAAAAATTAGCTCTTTTGATCCCAGCGCAGTTCATGGAAATAAAAAAGTCAATTTAAGTGCCAGCTCAGAATCCCAGCCGGTTTTTACGATTGCTAAACGTGATTTGCCTACTGTCACGCCTAATCATTGGCAACTTACTGATCTGCAAGATGGTACCTTTGAGGTTAAGCTCAGCGAAGATAGCGATTTGCTCGTGGGTTCGGACTATGAGTTGGCGGCAAAGGCTGCAGGAGAATTACCTCAAGGCTTTGATCCTGCAAATCATTACAATGCTCGTTTTCATCCTCGTACATTACAAATGGCCTTAATGGGTGCTAGCGATGCTCTGCATTCGATAGGTATTGCATGGCAAACTATTGCAGATGCAGTTAAGCCCGATGAGATTGGTGTTTATTCATCCAGTGGCTTTAGCCAAATGAGTGAAGAAGGCTTTGGTGGTCTATTTCAGGCGCGCTTAAAGGGTGGCCGAACCACCGCCAAGCAGGTGCCTATGGGGTTAAACTCCATGCCTGCCGATTTTATTAATGCCTATGTTCTCGGCAGTGTCGGCCATACTGAGGCGATTACCGGTGCCTGTGCTACCTTCCTTTACTGCTTGCAGGCGGCGGTTAGAGATATACGCAGTGGCGTACGTCGCGTAGCTGTTGTGGGGAATGCCGAGGCAGTGGTTATGCCAGAGGTTTCAGAAGGTTTCTCCAATATGAGCGCTCTAGGAAGCGATGAGAACTTAGCTAAATTAGATGGTACAGACAAGCCAGATTGGCGCCGTGCTAGTCGACCTTTTGGTGAAAACTGTGGCTTTACTCTTGCTGAAGGCACGCAATATGTTGTTTTGATGGACGATGCGTTAACCGTTGAACTGGGCGCTGATATTCATGGCGCTGTTCCCGAAATATTTATTAACGCCGATGGAGTGAAAAAGTCTATTTCGGCGCCGGGCGTAGGTAATACAATTTCCTTTGCTAAGGCCGTAGCCTCTGCTGTAAGTATTGTCGGCAAAGAAACAGTGCAAAATAATAGTTTTGTGCATGCTCATGGCTCAAGTACGCCAGCAAATCGCACCACCGAGTCCAATTTAATTAACCGTGTCGCTGAAGCCTTTGATATTAATGACTGGCCCGTGACGGCGGTTAAATCCTATGTGGGTCATACTATTTCAACGGCCAGTGGTGACCAGCTAATGTCGGCATTGGGTACCTTTAAGTATCAAATTATTCCCGGCATCAAAACCATTAGCAAAGTGGCAGATGATGTTAATCAGCAACATACGATTTTCCCGCTACAAGATATGGATATGAGTGATAAAAATATGCATGTCGCCTTTATTAATTCCAAAGGCTTTGGCGGCAATAATGCGACGGCAATGGTGCTATCCCCCCAGCAAGCAGAAAAAATGATGGCGGCACGTTACGGCGATCAACTTGAGGACTACTTTGCGAAACGTGAAGTGACTAGACAAAATGCCGAAGCCTACGCCAATCGTGCCGATGCAGCACAGTTAGATGTTGTTTATCGTTTTGGTGAAAGCTTAGTCGATGAAGATAAGGTGGTGATCACCGAAGAGGGTATTAGCGTTCCAGGTTATGCTCAAGAGGTTGCTTTTGATATGGATAACCCTTTTTCAGATATGTAAAGACTACTGAACGGGCTTGGTGATTGGACGACTGAAAAGGCTGAGTGCTTTTAAATCAATGCGCCTCGCCTGCCCGATCCATGCTGTATTCTCTTCAATATTCTCTTTAGTCTTAACAGACAATCTCCCGCCATGCACTGCAATAACATCTCCGCTCTTGTCTAACAACGGACTTCCCGAGCTACCTTCTTGGACAGGGCAGTTATGAAGCAGTAATTTATCGCTATTGAGATAGGGGTGGTTAATTTTTTGGCATTGAGCCTGTTTAAAACTATCCAAATAAGGGCTTATCAAAGAAAACGCTAATACTTCGCTTGAAGAATCCTGCGCCAGTTTAAGCCTAGGCTGGTGGGCTTTTGTCTTTAGTCGTATAAAAATTAAATCAGCTTCTGCCTGAGCAATCTTATCCCTATTTTTTACTGAGTAGTTATGGGCAGATATTGTTTCAAAAGCTATGCCGCTCAGTCGTTTATTCTGGGGTCGATAAAGGCACTGACTAAATTGCTGATCGGTTTGTGGGTTATAAAGCACATGTGCGGCAGTCACAATAATCGAGTGATCTTGATAATCCTTGGCTGTTTGGATATGTGTGGCAACCCCACGAATACCGCCGTCGCAATAAATCATGCCTACCGCTTGGTTGGCATCATTGGCCTGAGTTGGCATTGAGCAGAGTATTAACAGGGCGAAGACTAGCGCTAGAAATTTAGCATTTGTTTCGCTCGATCTGTTTTTCACTACCCCATATCTCCCCAAAGGGATTGCAGGATAGAGATTGCAGCTAAGGGTGCAGTTTCGGTTCGCAATACGCGCGGGCCTAGTGCAAGAGCTTGGAAATCTAGAGCTATTGCCTGTTCAATTTCGCGTTCACTCAGGCCGCCCTCAGGGCCAATTAATAAGGCAATCTGTCCGTTTGGCTGAGGCATATCAGCAAGCCGTGATTCAGTGCGATGATGAAGCACCAGCTTAAGTGAGCTGTCGCAATAAGTCTGCCACTGATCTAATTTTAACGGCTTGTTGATCTGAGGGACTTTGTTGCGCTGACTCTGCTCACAGGCGCTAATAGCCACCTGTTGCCAGTGACTAACTTTCTTGTCGAGTCGATCCCCGCTAAGTTTTACTTCACAGCGCTCGGTAAATAGGGGGGTGATTTCACTAACTCCAAGCTCGGTGGCTTTTTGCATAATCCAGTCCATGCGTTCGCCACGAGAAATACCAATAGCCAAATGAATGGAAAGTGATGATTCGCGATCGATCTGATTAAACTCAGTGATGCGGACTGTGGCCTTACCCTTCTTGGCTTCCACTAGCTCGGCAGTATATTCGCCCCCCTGACCATTAAACAGCGTAATAATTTGGCCAGAGGTCATTCGCAACGCAGAGGTCAAATGGCGCGCCGCACCAGCTTCAAGCTCAATGCAGTCGCCAATGGCCATAGTTTGCGGCGAGAAAACTCTGGGGATACGCATGGCCTAGCCGTTGCTTGCCAACCCGATATTTTGACAGAGCTTATCGGATATTTGCCATTGATTCATGGTGTAGAAATGTAAGCCTGGGGCACCGCCGGCTAAAAGGGTTTCACAAAGATTGGTTACAATCTCAATACCATAGTTGATCAAATCGTCCTGATTATCTTTGCGCTCTTTAAGTTGCCACTGTAGCCAACGGGGAATTTCTGCACCGCAGTTTTCAGAGAATCGCAGCAAATTTTGGAAATTAGTTAGAGGCATAATTCCCGGTACTATGGGCTTGTCGATACCCGCTTTTTGACAGTTTTCAACAAATTGAAAATAGGCATCAGGATTATAAAAATACTGAGTAATTGCCCGGTTAGCCCCTGCCTTAAACTTTTCACCTAGCCAGTAGATATCTTTACTGTAACTTTCGGCTTCAGGGTGAATTTCTGGATAGGCGGCAACATTGATATCAAAGTGATCGCCGGTTTTTTCGCGAATCAGTGCCACTAGTTCATTAGCATGTACTAGCTGTGTAGTGCCGCCAATACCTGAGGGGAGGTCACCACGCAGCGCAACAAGATTAGATATGCCGGCTTGCTGATATTCATTAATAAGTCCTAGAACAGTCTCTTGGCTGTCTCCACCAAAAGATAGGTGAGGTGCGGCTTGATAGCCCTGTTGCTGAAGATCTAATACCAGCTGCTTTGTGGTATCCCGGGTCGATCCTCCAGCACCATAGGTTACAGAGTAAAATTCTGGGTTATAGCGATTAAGTTTTTCACAGGTGAGTTGCAACTTTTGTCGCCCCTGTTCAGTTTTTGCCGCGAAAAACTCAAAGCTTATATGTGGTTGGTTGGCCATAAAAATTCCGTTTATTAGTATTTGTAGCTATCGTTTTTGAAAGGCCCGTCAACAGAAACGCTGATATAGTCAGCTTGATCCTGAGTTAGTTTGGTAATAACACCACCGAAACCATTGACCATATGTGCAGCTACTTCTTCGTCCAGGTGTTTTGGCAATACCTCAACACCCAGTAATTCTGCTTGACTCGCCTTATCTTGATTAGCAAAGCCTCGGCCATAGAGTTCAATTTGCGCTAATACCTGATTGGCAAATGAACCGTCCATAATTCGGCTTGGGTGACCGGTTGCATTGCCAAGGTTTACCAAGCGACCTTCTGCCAACAGAAGCAGATGATCGTTGTTCTCTTGATCGCGGTAAACTTTATGAACCTGAGGTTTCACTTCCTCCCAGTGCCAAGTTTCTCGCATATAAGCAGTATCGATCTCGTTATCAAAGTGGCCAATATTACACACGACACAGCCGCTCTTAAGCGCATTAAGCACAGAAGAATCACAAACGTTATAGTTGCCGGTTGTGGTGACTAATAAGTCAGTTGTAGCAAGCAGTTCAGCATTTACACCTTGATTGATATCACCATCGATATAGGTTGAAACCACCTCAAAGCCATCCATACAGGCTTGCATGGCGCAGATCGGATCCACCTCAGTGACCTTAACAATCATTCCTTCTTGGCGAAGTGATTGAGCAGAGCCCTTGCCCACATCGCCGTAGCCGATTACCAGTGCTTTTTTACCTGATAATAGGTGATCAGTGGCGCGCTTAATTGCATCATTAAGGCTATGGCGACAGCCATATTTATTATCATTCTTTGACTTGGTTACCGAGTCATTTACATTGATAGCGGGCACCTTAAGTTCGCCCGCTTCAAGCATTTCATAAAGACGGTGCACACCAGTTGTTGTCTCTTCAGTAATGCCATGAACATTATCGAGAACCTGTGGGTATTTTTGATGCAGAAGTGCCGTTAAATCACCGCCATCATCCAACACCATATTAGCGTTCCAAGGCTCGCCATCTTTTAATACCTGCTGCTCAAGGCACCAGTCGTATTCTTCTTCAGTTTCACCTTTCCAAGCAAATACTGGCGTACCATTCGCTGCGATGGCAGCTGCAGCATGATCCTGAGTCGAGAAAATATTACATGAAGTCCAGCGAACCTCTGCACCAAGAGACTCTAGAGTCTCGATCAGTACTGCGGTTTGGATAGTCATATGGATACAGCCCAAGATTCTTGCGCCAGCCAGTGGCTGTTCATCACTGTATTTACTGCGAAGCGCCATCAAGGCGGGCATTTCTGATTCGGCAATAGAAATTTCTTTTCTACCCCACTCGGCTAAATTGATATCGGCCACTTTATAATCAGTGAATGGCGCGCTATTTTTGACAGACTTTAATACGGACATAATATTTACCTTTATATATATCTTGCTAGCTACAGTGCTTTTTTAAGCGCCGCGGCTCGATCAGTTTTTTCCCATGTGAAGCTTGATTCGGTGCGACCAAAATGCCCATAAGAGGCAGTTTTACGATAGATTGGTCTGCGTAGATCGAGCATCTCGATTAATCCTCTAGGTCGCAAATCAAATTGCTCGCGAACCAGTTCAACAATTTTTTCATCAGATAACTTACCGGTACCAAATGTATTGATGCTGATAGACGTAGGCTCAGAAACCCCAATAGCATACGAGACCTGAATCTCGCAGCGATCAGCAAGGCCCGCGGCAACAATATTCTTTGCTACATAGCGGCCAGCGTAGGCTGCAGAGCGATCGACCTTGGTGGGATCTTTGCCAGAAAAAGCGCCGCCACCATGGTGTGCCATACCGCCATAGGTATCGACAATAATTTTACGGCCAGTTAGACCGCAGTCACCCATTGGACCACCGATTTCAAAATTGCCAGTGGGATTGATATGGTACTTAGTGTCCTTGTGAAGCCATTCAGCGGGCAATACCTGATCGACGATTTCACTGCGCACGGCAGCCTGTAAATCTTTTTGCGAAATATCTGGAGAGTGCTGGGTTGATAGCACAACTGCATCGACTGCAACAGGTACACCCTGATCATAACGCAATGTGACCTGACTCTTAGCGTCTGGACGAAGCCATGGCAATGCGCCGCTCTTTCTTAATTGAGCCTGACGCTCTACCAAGCGATGAGAGTAAAAAATCGGCGCTGGCATCAGTACCTCAGTTTCATTGCTGGCATAGCCAAACATCAGGCCCTGATCACCCGCACCTATATCCTTATTCTCAGACTCATCAACACCCTGGGCAATATCAGAAGACTGCTTGCCAATAGCATTGATAACAGCACATGAATTGCCATCGAAGCCTTTATCTGAATGGTCATAGCCAATATCAGTAATAACATCGCGTACAATCTGTTCCAAATCCACGTAGGTTTTGGTGCGTACTTCGCCGGCGATAATTGCCATTCCGGTTTTTACCATGGTTTCCACAGCGACACGGGCATGGGGGTCATCGGCAATAATGGCATCCAAAACAGCGTCTGATATCTGATCTGCCATTTTATCTGGATGTCCTTCAGACACTGATTCCGATGTAAATACATTATAAGTAGACATTAAAAATCCTTGATTAATTCTCTAGATGTGGGGTTTTCTTAAACTGACGCACCTGAATACGAAAGCCATTGCGCTGGGTTAGAAAAAGGCTATTTCCCTCGGCCAGTTGGGCGCGCCTAGCCCAGTCAGTGATCTCTTCTGGGTCAAAGCCAAGCCAAAGATCACCGCAAGACTGCTTAACCCAGTCCTGATCATGAGCGCAAAGATCAGTTATTAGCAAAATGCCATTATCTTTAAGCAACGCGGCGCAGTGCTTAATAATATCGCCCGGCGTAGGGTTGTGATGTAGCACCATATTAAGCGAGACAAAATCGGTGCATATATTTTTATCTAGCGCTGAAAATGTATCGCCATGTTGAAAACTAATATTGGTTAGGCCCTGTTTTTTAGAGCGTTGCTCACATTGCTCTAGCATCTCAGCACTATTATCCAGTGCAATTACCTGATCAAATGATGAAGATAGCTTTTTAAGAAACTGGCCATAACCTGGGCCTATTTCTAATGCAGAATTGGTAGCCTGTACTGAGCTATCTAATAGGCTTTCTACACTATCGCCATAATCTGACCAGCTGGCAATTAGGTCCTGATTTTCCTCAAACAGTGAGACATTGCGATTAAAGAATTCCACTGAGGCATTGGCGCGCTCTAAATTGATATCCGATAATCGCCCTGCAAATTCAGGGTCAACTGATGCCTTGTCTATTGCATGAAATAGAGATTTTTGCACAGTCTGTAAATCAATATCAGGATTGAGCGGATTGCGGCGATAGAAAATAGTGGTTCCTTCGCGCCGAGAGGATACCAAGCCAGCATTGGAAAGTATTTTTAGATGATGGCTCATTGCTGATTGACGAATATCAAATATTTGGCAGAGCTCCAAAACGCCATAGGCATTTTGTTGAAGCACCTTCAGTATCTGGATACGCAAAGGGTCGCCCGCAGCTTTACACAGGATGCCGATGGCGCCAACTGCTTGCGGGGCAGTCTGATCATAGGTGCTAGTTTTTTGGATTTCTACTGACATAACTTCGATTTTAGCATACCGAATTTACTCCATCAAAATATTTTTATATAAAAATATTTTGATGTGCTGCCTTGTGGGTAAATTTTTTGCAAATTCATAGGTTTAAATAATGATTTCTGGTTTACTGAAACGGCTGACTAAGAGACAATACCGCTAATAAATTTTCCGTTTCAGGAGTGAAATTCATGGCCTCACGTCGAGACCTCGCAAATGCAATCCGCGCCCTTAGTATGGATGCTGTTCAACAGGCTAACAGCGGACATCCAGGTGCTCCAATGGGTATGGCAGATATTGCCGAAGTGCTTTGGAGAGATTATTTAAAACATAATCCCGCAGATCCAGAATGGGTCAATAGAGACCGCTTTGTGCTATCAAATGGCCATGGCTCTATGCTGTTGTACTCTCTTTTGCATCTCACTGGCTATGATTTGCCTATTGAAGAGATAAAGAATTTCCGCCAATTGCATTCTAAAACACCGGGTCACCCTGAATATGGTTATGCGCCAGGCGTTGAAACTACCACAGGGCCATTGGGGCAGGGTATCAGTAATGCCGTGGGTATGGCGCTGGCTGAAAAAGTGCTTGCTGCCCAGTTTAATAAGCCTGGTCACAATTTGGTTGATCACTATACTTACACCTTCTTGGGCGATGGTTGTCTAATGGAAGGTATCTCCCATGAGGTTTGTTCACTGGCTGGTACGCTTAAGCTGAATAAATTAATTGCATTTTATGATGACAATGGCATTTCAATCGATGGCGATGTTGCCGGTGTTGATGGCGATGGCGGTTGGTTTACTGATGATACGCCTGCGCGCTTTGAGTCCTATGGCTGGCAGGTAATACCGGCGATTGATGGTCATGATTCTGAGGCGATTGATGCAGCGATTAAGCAGGCGCAGGCCTCTGATAAGCCAACCCTAATTTGCTGTAAAACGGTAATTGGTTTTGGCTCGCCCAACAAGCAGGGCAAAGAGGACTGTCATGGTGCACCCCTTGGCGCAGATGAGATTGCCCTAACGCGTGAGCAGTTAGGTTGGAAGTATGATGCGTTTGAAATTCCTGATGATTATTATTCCGAGTGGAATGGGGTTGCTAAAGGCCAGGCTGAGCAGTCTGCTTGGAATGAGCAGTTTGCAGCTTATCAGGCGGAATACCCTGAATTAGCGGCTGAATTTGAGCGTCGTACTAAGGGTGATCTTCCTGCGGACTTTAGCGAAAAAGCGGATGCTTATATTCGTGAATGCCAAGAAAAAATGGAAAAAGTGGCGTCGCGTAAGGCATCGCAGAACTGCTTAAATGCTTTTGGTCCACTGTTGCCAGAATTGCTAGGCGGCTCTGCTGACTTAGCTGGTTCAAATCTGACTATCTGGTCTGGCTCAAAAGATATTAGCGGCGATAATGCCGATGGTAACTACCTGTATTACGGTGTTCGTGAGTTTGGTATGAGTGCCATTATGAATGGTATTGCGCTACACGGTGGCTTTATTAATTATGGCGCTACTTTCCTTATGTTTATGGAGTACGCTCGCAATGCAGTGCGCATGGCCGCGCTAATGAAACAGCAAAGTATTTTTGTCTATACTCATGATTCAATTGGTTTGGGAGAAGATGGTCCAACCCACCAGCCAGTCGAGCAACTAAGTGCTCTTCGTGCAACGCCTAATCTTCATACATGGCGCCCCTGTGACACGGTTGAATCGGCGGTGAGCTGGAAAAGTGCAATTGAACGTAACGATGGCCCAAGCGCTTTAGTATTTAGTCGTCAGGGGCTGGCGCCAATGCAGCGTTCAGATGAGCAATTAAGCAATATAGGTCGAGGTGGCTATACTTTGCGTAAAGCTAGTGATGCACAGGCTATTCTAATTGCTACCGGTTCTGAAGTTGAGCTTGCAGTGCTAGCCGCTGAGCAGCTTGCTGAAAAGGGCGTTGCGGTTAATGTGGTTTCAATGCCCTGTGCAGAAATTTTCTGTGCGCAGGACAAGGCTTATCAGGAATCTGTTCTGCCTTCTTCAATTAGAGCCAGAGTGGCGGTTGAAGCACTACATGCAGATTACTGGCATAAGTTTGTGGGTCTAGATGGCGCTGTTGTCGGCATGACGAGCTTTGGCGAATCAGCACCAGGAGGGGTATTGATGAAAGAATTTGGTTTCACAGTTGAGAATGTAGTAGCTAAGGTTTTGGAGACCCTAGGCTAATGATTCGCGTAGCCATTAATGGCTATGGGCGTATAGGCCGTTCAGTATTAAGGGCCGTCTATGAATCTGAACTACAGGATCAGATTAGAATTGTGGCGATTAATGAGCCCGCTGATATTAAAACCATTGCTCACCTAACCTGCTATGACTCTACCCATGGGCGCTTTAAGGGTGAGGTTAAATACCATGATGAAGTGCTTTCTGTTTGTGGCGATCAAATTCAAATTGTCCACCAAGAAGATCTCACTGCACTGTCATGGGCTGATTTGGATATTGATGTGGTTTTGGAGTGTAGTGGGAGTTTTAGTGATCGACTCACTGCCCAGCAACATCTCAATTGCGGTGCAAAAAGGGTGTTGTTCTCCCAGCCGGCCGAGTCCGATGTCGATGCTACCATTGTCTACGGGTTTAATCATTCCGAGCTCGATGGTACTGAGAAGATAATTTCTGGCGCCTCATGTTCAACTAACTGCGTTATACCAGTTATCCAAGTGCTTAATCAGCATTTTTCAGTTGAAGGTGGGGTAATTACCACCATTCACTCGGCAATGAATGATCAGCCTGTTTTAGATGCCTACCACCATACGGATTTACGCAAAACCCGTGCAGCAATGAATTCCATTATTCCAGTTGATACTGGTCTAGCGCTGGGTATCGACCGATTAATGCCTGAATTAGCAGGGCGCTTTCAAGCTCAGGCCATGCGTGTACCCACCATTAATGTATCTGCGATTGATTTATCAATAATGGTTAATCAAGCGGTTGATGTAAAACAGGTTAATCAGGTTTTAGCTAATGAGGCCAAGGGTTCGTTAGCGGGTGTTTTGGGCTATACAGAGGAACCATTAGCGTCCTGTGATTTTAATCATGATTCCAGAAGTGGCATTGTCGATGCCAGCCAAACCAGAGTGAGTCAAAACAAACTCATCAAAGTACTAATTTGGTTTGATAATGAATGGGGCTATGCCAACAGAATGCTAGATGTCCTCCGCAGCTGGCCAGTGTAAAAATTATATTTAACAGCTAACTTAAAAAACAAGGAAAAAAATGAACATCAAACAAATGACCGAATTAGATCTAAAGCAAAAACGTGTACTAATTCGTGAGGATCTTAATGTCCCTATTAAAGAGGGTGTGGTGACCAGTGATGCTCGGATTAGAGCTGCGCTACCCACCATTAAGATGGCCCTTGATCAGGGAGCAGAGGTTATTTTGATGTCCCATTTGGGTCGTCCTACAGAGGGACAGTTTGAGGCGCAATACAGCCTTCAGCCGGTTGCTAACGAGTTAAGCAATCAGTTAGGTGTTAAAGTGCAGCTAATTAGTGACTGGACTAACGGTGTTGATGTGCCGGCGGGTCAGATTGCACTTCTAGAGAATGTGCGTTTTAACCAAGGTGAAAAAGCTAATGATGATGAATTATCACAGGCCTACGCTAAGCTCTGTGATATCTATGTAATGGATGCTTTTGGTACGGCTCATCGTGCCCAAGCATCAACCCATGGTGTTGCCAAGTTTGCTCCAGTTGCCTGTGCAGGACCGCTATTGGCTAATGAGCTCAATGCCCTAGAAAAAGCTATAGCTACGCCTACAGCGCCCGTGGGTGCAATTGTTGGTGGTTCAAAAGTTTCAACTAAACTGATGGTTTTGGAGACCCTAGCGGATAAAGTCGACCAGTTAATTGTCGGCGGCGGCATTGCTAATACATTCTTGGCCGCCGCGGGTCATCCGGTGGGTAAATCACTTTATGAGCCAGATCTGATTCCTGCAGCAAAGGCTTTAATGAGCAAGGTTAATATTCCGTTACCAACCGACGTAGTTGTGGGTAAAGAATTTTCTGAAACTGCCGAAGCGCGCGTGGTTGCGGTTGAGGATGTTGAGTCTGACGATATGATTTTTGATATTGGACCTAAATCGGCAGAACAGTTATCTGAAATTATCAAGCCACTGGGCACTATTATCTGGAATGGCCCCGTAGGGGTATTTGAATTTGATCAGTTTGCTGAGGGCACCAAAGCTCTGTCATATGCGATTGCTGAAAGTGCTGGATTCTCTATTGCCGGTGGTGGAGATACTTTGGCGGCAGTCGATAAGTATGAAATAGCTGATCAAGTATCCTATATTTCTACTGGTGGGGGTGCGTTTTTAGAATATGTGGAAGGTAAGGAATTGCCGGCCGTAGCCCTGCTTAAAACGCGAGCGTCCAGCGACTAAGAATACATAAAGGCTGGATTGCAAGGAATGCAATGAATCTACAAGGAAAGAGGCCATGGCACTGATCACGATGAGACAGCTGTTGGACCATGCCGCAGAATATAACTACGGTGTGCCAGCTTTTAACGTTAATAATTTAGAACAGATGCGGGCGATTATGCTTGCGGCTGATCAGACGCAAAGTCCGGTTATTGTTCAGGCCTCGGCGGGCGCGCGCAAATATGCAGGCGCGCCATTCCTCCGTCATTTAATCCAAGCCGCCATGGAAGAATGGCCGCATATTCCTGTTTGTATGCATCAGGATCACGGCACCAGCCCTGCAGTTTGCCAGCGCTCGATTCAGTTGGGCTTTAGTTCAGTGATGATGGATGGCTCATTAATGGAAGATGGCAAAACCCCTTCTAGCTATAACTACAATGTCGACGTTACCCGTCAGACGGTTGATATGGCCCATGCCTGTGGTGTGTCGGTTGAGGGAGAATTGGGCTGTTTGGGCTCCCTCGAAACTGGACAGGCAGGCGAAGAAGATGGCGTGGGTGCAGAGGGCGTACTCAATCATGAGCAGATGTTGACCGACCCCGAAGAAGCGGCAGATTTTGTTAGCAAAACAGACGTTGATGCGCTAGCTATTGCCTGTGGTACGTCTCATGGTGCTTATAAATTTAGCCGCCCACCTACGGGGGATATTTTGGCCATTGATCGCATCAAGCAAATTAATCAGCGCATTCCAAATACTCACCTAGTGATGCATGGCTCTTCATCGGTACCCCAAGAATGGCTGGCGATTATCAATAAACACGGCGGTGATATTCCAGAAACTTACGGTGTACCCGTAGAGCAGATTTGCGAGGGAATTAAACATGGCGTGCGAAAAATTAATATTGATACCGATCTACGTTTGGCATCTACTGGGACCATACGCCAGTTTTTGGCTAAAAATCCGACGGCATTTGATCCGCGCGCCTATTTAAAAGAAACCATAGCCGCTATGAAAGATATTGCAGTGGCACGTTATGAAGCTTTTGGTACAGCGGGTAATGCCCCAAAAATAGTGCCTTTGGGTTTGGATGTAATGACTCACCAATATAGTTCAGCCAGACTTAATTCTTCTCTAGGTCCTTCCTACGCCTGCGCATAAACTTGATTATTGCCTAGCCATCGGTTGATTATTTGCGCCACCCTATCGGGATGCTGGGTTATTAGGATATCCGCTGCTTGTTTAATTTGCGGTAATAAATGCGCATCTCGTTGAAGGTCGGCAATTTGCAGTTGCATATCACCAGTCTGACGGGTGCCTAGCAGTTCACCTGGGCCTCTTAATTCGAGGTCCTTCTCGGCAATAACAAAGCCATCATTGGTTTCGCGCATAGTTTTTAGTCGCGCACTGCCATTAGCAGAAATGGGCGAGCTGTATACCAGTACACAGTGACTTTTTGCGGAGCCTCTTCCAACTCTGCCTCTAAGTTGATGGAGCTGAGATAGACCTAGACGTTCGGCATTTTCAATAATCATTAAACTAGCATTGGGTACATCAACACCTACTTCAATCACGGTGGTGGCAACCAGTAGATTAATATCTCCGGCTTTAAATGCATCCATAATTTCTAGTTTTTCACGCGGTTTTAAGCGTCCATGTACAAGGCCAATGGAGAGTTCTGGTAGCATCAACTGTAGTTCATTGGCAGTAACCTCGGCGGCCTGTGCTTCAAGCACATCAGACTCTTCAATAAGCGTACAAACCCAATAAGCCTGTCGTCCCTCAACACAGGATGCACGAACTCTTTCGATAATATCGTTGCGGCGCAAATGACTTAATACCGCTGTATCAACCGGTGTTCTACCCGGCGGTAATTCATCAATCACTGAGCAATCAAGATCGGCATAGGCGCTCATGGCTAGGGTTCTTGGTATGGGTGTTGCAGTCATAATAAGCTGATGTGGTGCCACAGCATCTTGCATAGATTGATTGTCGCCAAACCCTTTATTGCGCAGTGCAAGTCGTTGATGAACGCCAAAGCGATGTTGTTCGTCAATAATACTAAGACCAAGATCGTTGAATTTAACCTCTTCTTGAAATAGCGCATGCGTACCAATAACCATTTGGGCGCTACCATCAGCAATGCGTTGAAGCTGAACTTCTCTGGCTTTCCCTTTAACCTTACCCGTTAACCAGGCAACACTGATTTTCATGGTATTAAACCATTTCTCAAAGTTAATTCTATGCTGTTCAGCCAGTATTTCGGTGGGCGCCATTAATGCTGCCTGCTTACCATTAGCTATTGCCTGTAATGCAGCCATCGCAGCAACAACGGTTTTTCCAGAGCCAACATCGCCCTGTACCAGTCGCAACATTGGAAAAGGCTTTTCCATATCAGAACTGATCTCGCTGGCAACGCGCTGTTGTGCGCTAGTAGGTTTAAAAGGCAACTGATTTAAAAAGTGTGAAATTACCTCTGCATTAGGAGTCAGTGAGGGTGCAGGTTGTGCCTGAACTTTTTGTCTCATTTTTAGCAGACTTAGATTATGCGCAATCAGCTCTTCGGCAGCTAATCTTTGCTGAGCGGGGTGTTCTCCAGTCGCTATGCGATGCAGTTCAAAGCCGGGTGGCGGTGAGTGTATAAGCTGCAATGCATCTACAAGAGAATAGGAAAGTACTGTACTAAATTGTTTTTTTAATGACTCGGGAAACAGTTCGGGTATGCCTTGAGAGTTAAGTACCTTAATAGCTTGTGAGCATAAATCACGAATTCTTGTCTGACTAATACCCTCAGTTAAGGGGTATATGGGGGTTAGAGTATCTTCTAATTCTGGTGGGTTAGCGCCATCTAGATGTTGATATTCTGGATGATAGAGTTCAAGGCCAAATCTACCGGGTCGGACTTCACCAAAACAGCGTAATTTTGCGCCAGCCTTAAGCCTCTCTTGCTGGGCTCGACTAAAGTGAAAAAATCTTAGTACGGTGGTGCCGGTGCCGTCCTGCAGCTTGCAAACCAGACTTCTTCTGCGACCAAACACCACTTCACTGGCGCGAATTTCACCCTCAAGAACTACATCAGTCTGTGGCTGAAGACTTCCAATAGGGGTTATTTTAGTGCGATCTATATAGCGTATAGGTAAATGAAAGATTAGATCCTGTAAACTTTTTAGGCCTAATTTAGCAAGTTTTTGACAGAGTTGTGGGCCAACGCCTCGGAGCTCTCTTATTGAAATTTGATCAAGACTTACAGAAGACATCAATCAGACAACTTTGGATCGCTAGTTAATATGGCTTTACGAAGCGCATCAATGGCTTGGTGCCTTGGGAAGCTGGCACGCCACGCCAGCGCTGTGGTTCTTTTAGGACCATTGTCGGAAAACGGAATAGCAAGAAGATTTGTCGCCTGAAAACTGGATACCTCAGTGGCAGATTTGGGTAGGATGGTAATTCCCAATCCTGATGCCACCATATAACAGAGTGTCTCTAAAGAACTACCCTCAGCTACGGTTCTAATCAAACCTGATTCATTGGTGTTTTGATTAATAGCGGGTAGCGCTTCAATAACTTGATCTCTAAAGCAATGACCTTCGCCAAGTAACAATACATTTTCATTATTAACCTGTTCTGGGCTGACCTCAGAATATTTAGCCAGAGGGTGCTCTTTCGGCACGATTGCCATAAAGGGCTCCTCAAAAAGTGGCTGAACGACTACATCTGGCTCATTAAAAGGCAGGGCAACAATGATCACATCCACTTGGCACTTACGCAGTCGCTGTCTGAGTGAACTGGTATATCCCTCTTCAATAATCAGTGGCATATCGGGGGCATTATTTTGAAGCCTTGGAATAAAGCTGGGAAATAGATAGGGTCCAATAGTAAATATGGCGCCAACATGAAGTGGTGCGCTAAGCTGGTCTTTACCCAGTGTGGCGATATCCTTAATAACAGCTGATTCTTCAAGTACTCTATGCGACTGCTGTACAATTTTTTCGCCCACAGGAGTTGGTCGAACAAGACTTTTTGTTCGCTCAAAAATCTCTACGCCCAATTCAGACTCAAGCTTTTTGACCGCAATGCTCAATGTTGGCTGGCTTACATTGCATTGTTCGGCCGCTCTGCCAAAGTGTTGAACCTTTGCTAAAACCGTCACGTAACGAAGTTCAGTCAATGTCATTTATTTACCTCTTGGCGCTATAATAGTAAATTTTTATACTATATTCATTTTTAATAAATTATTTTACGCAAATTATGCAGGGTGAGTTTAATTGAAAGTGCTTTTTATTGGTTGCGGAGATATAGCACGGCGAGCCGCAAACGAAATGCAGAACCGCTATAAGTGTTTTGGTTTAAAACGGCAGCCTGATAATTTACCAAAATATATTCAGCCAATTAAAGCGGATGCCACGAATGCCGAGCAGCTTTTCTCGGTAGCATCCGAAGGGTTTGATATTTGGATTGCAACTATTACGCCGGGGGAATTTACTGAGCAAGCTTATAAGGACTCTTACCTTGCTGTGGCTCAGTCAATCTCGTCTACGATTTCTAAATTGCCGAAGCCGCCAAGGCTTGTCCTATGGGTTTCTAGTACCAGTGTTTATGGTGATTTTAAGGGCGATTGGGTAAATGAAGATACAACGCCTGAGCCAAATACATTTTCAGGCAATATTTTGCTCGCGGCTGAAAAAATTATTCAGCAAATACCCTGTGAAACTTCAGTCATTCGATTCTCTGGTATTTACGGGCCAGGTAGAACACGATTGCTAAGTCAGGTATTAGCAGGAAAAGGCAGGCCATCAAGCCCGGAACAGTGGAGTAATCGTGTGCATGCCGATGACTGTGGCGGCATTTTGGCCCATCTTGTTGAATATGGCCTTTCCGGAAGATTGCTTCTGCCAGAGTACTTAGCATCTGATTCTGCGCCAGTGACTCAGCATGAAATACGTCAATGGTTGGCAGAACAACTTGCAGTTAGTTTAGTCGAGGAGGAAGTTAAGATTGGCTCTATGCGTCGTTGCGATAATAGCCGCTTACTTTCGTCTGGTTATCAGTTTAAATACCCCACCTTTAAGGAGGGGTATGGTAATTTAATCAATGAGAGAAAATTAGCTGAATTAGCTAGATAACAGCAATACCATCCATCTCAATTTCTGCGCCCTTTGGTAATTCTTTAACGCCAATTGCAGCGCGCGCAGGATAGGGTTGCTCATATAGCTCAGCCATAACTTCATTTACAGCTGCAAAATTACTAAGGTCAGTTAAGAAAATATTGAGTTTAACGATTCCACTAAGATCCGAGCCAGCCGCCTTACAAACAGCGTCTAAATTTGCGAATACCTGTCTTGCTTGCTGCTGAATATCACCATCAATTAATTCCATGGTTTCAGGGTCGAGTGGAATTTGACCTGAGAGATAGACCGTGTTGTTGACTTTCACTGCCTGACTGTAGGGGCCAATAGCAGCGGGTGCTTTTTCAGTATAAATATGTGCTTTATTAGACATAAATGATTCCTCAAACTTACTATTTGTTTTTAACTCGATATACCTTTCTAACCGCGGCCAAACTTCTGGCGCGGCGAATAATATCAGCAAGGTGTACGCGATTTCGTACAGTTAGAACAACGTCGACAACACTGGTGTAGGCATCTTTTTCGGTTGTGTTGATCGTTTCTATAGTGGCATCCTGATCGGTTATTCTGGAAGCTAAAGCTGCAATAAAGCCGCGTTCTGGAGTGCATTCAACTTTGATTTCCACTGGGAATTCACCCTCTGCAGATAGAGACCAGCTAAGCGAAATACACTTTTCTGGATGATTGCGAATTTCCTTAAGGTTATGACAGGATTCGAGGTGAACAACCAACCCTTTTCCGGGCGATACATGGCCTAAGATTGGGTCGCCAGGTATAGGGTGGCAACAGCGAGCATATTGCAAAATCAGGCTTTCAGATGAATCGATAACCACTGGCAGGGTTGCATTGCGTCGATCCTCAGATATCTTGCGCTTGGAGGGCGGAACAAGAATATTAGCTACAGCAAACGGCACCTGATTACCTAAGCCAATTTGTTGTAGAACATGCTCAAAGGTTGGTGCAGAGGTTTCTTTTAATAAACGCTTAATCTGCGATTTCTTCAGGCTGTTATATCTTGAACCATAGTTAGCCAAAGCTTTATCTAAAAGTCGTTTTCCAAGATCAACCGACTCATCATGCTGCTGATTTTTCAGGAAGTGGCGTATTGCGCTTCGCGCCTTTGCAGTGACAACAAAGTTCAGCCAGTTAGGGTTGGGTTGGGCGCCCTGAGTGCTGATGATTTCAATCTTTTGACCACTTTGTAACTGTTCTGATAGTGGCGTTAATTCGCCATCTACTCGACAGGCTATACAGCTGTTGCCCAAATCGGTATGAACGGAATAAGCAAAATCAATTGGGGTGGCCTGTGAGGGTAGCTCAATAATTCGACCCTTAGGAGTAAATACATAGATCTCATCTGGAAAGAGATCGGTTTTAACATGTTCTAAAAACTCAAGGGAATCGCCTGCTTGTTGTTGCATTTCAAGTAACCCTTGAACCCAACGAATAGCCCGACGTTGGCTAGTTTCTACAGTACCCTGACCTATTTTATATTCCCAGTGCGCAGCAATCCCATAGTTGGCCATGGTTTCCATTTCATGGGTTCTAATTTGTACCTCAATCAGAACGCCATGCATACCAACTAGCACGGTATGCAGAGATTGATATCCATTGGCTTTAGGGATTGCAATATAGTCTTTAAACTCACCGGGCACGGGCTTAAAGATATTATGCATAATGCCTAATGTGCGATAGCAGTCATCAACTGAATTAACAATTAGGCGAAAGGCAAAAACATCCATAATGTCGCGAAAAGATTTATGCTTATCTCGCATTTTTTTGTATATGGACCAAAGATGTTTCTCGCGACCTTTTACAATGGCTATAAAAGATTCCCTTTCAAGGCGAACCTCAATAGCTTGATTGATCTCGGTGATAATCTCTTTGCGATTTTTACCTGCGGCTTTTATTGCTTCACGAAGACGTCTATGGCGCAAAGGATACATAATGGCAAAACCAATATCCTCTAATTCAACACGTATATCATTAATGCCCAAACGCTGAGCGATGGGGGCATAAATTTCCAGGGTTTCTCTGGCTATTCGGCGGCGTTTTTCAGGCGGTAATACACCTAGAGTTCGCATATTATGGAGTCGATCCGCCAGCTTAACCAACACAACGCGAATATCTTTGGACATGGCCAAAGTCATTTTTTGAAAGCTTTCAGCCTGAAGTTGCGCCTTGGTTTCAAATTCAATTTCACTAAGCTTACTAACGCCATCCACTAGATCGGCAACAGTGCGCCCAAAGCGACGGCTAATTTGACCCTTGGTAACACCAGTGTCTTCAATAACATCATGCAATAAAGCGGCCATTAAACTTTCATGGTCGAGTCGCATATCGGCCAAGATATTAGCCACGGCTAGAGGATGAGTGATATAGGGATCACCACTCTGACGCAACTGTCCAGAGTGGCATTGTTCAGCGTACCTGTAAGCACGCTCAATTTTGGTTACTTCTTTTGGCTCAAGATAATGGGAGAGCTTTTCTGTGAGTACTGAAAGCACGTATTTATTGCCCTCCTTGATGCAAGGCCAGTCTTAGCTGGCGTCTTGAGGGGCTTCTTCAGTGCTTTCTTCAGATTCGACGATTTCGTAGTCGCGTTCAATTTCTTGAAGGACTTCGGGGGTGATTAATCCCTGTTCGATTTCACGAAGAGCAATCACTGTGGGTTTATCATTTTCTACGTCAATAAGTGGTGGTCGTCCATCAACAGCAATTTGACGAGCGCGTTTTGAGCCTACCATAACCAGTTCAAAACGGTTATCAACATAATCTAAGCAATCTTCTACAGTAATACGTGCCATATTTTTTCCGATGTATAAATTTGTCTTGATGGCGGTTTGCCAACGGGAACCTGCGATTTTACCTAATACTAGGCGCTACGACAATAAATCAATTAATAGTTTTTCATGTCTTTGGCTATTTATTTCACATCGCTGTGCCTGAATAATGGTTTGAAGCTCCTGACAGGCAACCTCAAATTGATCATTTATCACTAAATAGTCGGCATCAGCGTAATGACTCATTTCTTCTTTAGCCGCCGCAACTCGCTGCTGTATTACCGAGTCTTCATCCTGTCCGCGCCCTTTAAGGCGATCAAATAGAGCCTGTTGGCTGGGGGGCAAAATAAAGATACTTTTGCTTCTTGGAAACTTGTTGCGAACCTGCTCTGCGCCCTGCCAATCAATTTCCAAGATAATATCGACCCCTTGATTAAGGCTGTTTTCCAGCCAATCTTTAGAGGTGCCATAAAAATTGCCGTGCACCTCTGCATGCTCGACAAACTGCTGGCTGGCGACCATGGCTTCGAATTGCTCACAGGATACAAAATGGTAGTTAACGCCATCTTTTTCCCCTGGTCGAGCTTTGCGAGTGGTATGCGAAATCGATACCTGAAGATTATCAAGCCTTTCTAACAGTGCAGAAACCAGACTGGTTTTTCCTGCGCCTGAGGGGGCTGAAATAATAAAGAGTGTGCCAAGTGCCATAGTAAAAGATGTCGGGTTTAAAATTATATTGTCGAGTTTACATCAGTGAAAAAATAAATCTACGCTGACTCAGCGTCCAGTTTATGAATGTTATTCAATATTTTGAATTTGTTCGCGCATCTGCTCGATTAATACTTTTAACTCAACTGAAACCTGAGTAGTAATATTAGAAATAGATTTTGAACCCAGAGTATTTGCCTCACGATTAAGTTCTTGCATTAAAAAGTCCAACCTTCTGCCAATGGATTCGCGGCTTTTTAGTGCCAACCTGATTTCGCTGATATGGGCTTCCAGTCGATCTAGTTCTTCGTCAACATCTGCACGATTGGCAATAATGACCATTTCTTGCTCGACACGCTGTTCGTCCATCTGCTCCTTTAGCTCATTGAGCTTTTCATGGAGTCGAGTTCTTTGCTGCTGAAGAATCTCCGGCAAATTATCACGCACAATAGCAATCTGCGATTCAATTCCAACAAGTCGCTGCTCAACCATGTCAGCTAGCTTTGCGCCTTCGCGTTCGCGTCCCTCAAGCATCTGATCAAGGGCCAAATCAAATGCATGATGACAGGCTTTATTAACTTCTTTGCCATCTATATTTGAATCCTTGATCACTCCAGGAAGCTTCATAATATCTATCGCCGAAATAGGAGCCGCATCTGATAGCTTACTGGCAATTGCCTGAGCTATTTCAATATGTGACTGTGCTGCTTCGAGATCTAGGCTGGAACTGGCATCGGCATGACTAAAGGCAATTTGCAGTGAGCAGTCGATTTTACCTCTAGTAAGCTTTTTGCGCGTCATATCTCGCAAAATTGTTTCAGATTCGCGAAGTACATCGGGCATTCTAAAGCCCACTTCTAGAAATCTATGATTAACCGATCTGAGCTCACAAGTGATTGAACCCCAGCTTTTATCTTCGGTAATTCTGGCATATGCGGTCATACTGCGTGGCATAGTAGCTCCGAGTCATTTTTATTTGCCAGTATTCTAACAAAGGCCGCTCAACAGGGGGAAGATTTGTTACAATTAGCAAATTAACTTTCCGAATTTGTAACAGGATATTAAACATGACCAGACCCAGCGGGCGTCGCCCCGAACAGTTGCGCCAAGTCAAAATTACCAGAGAATATACGCAGCATGCAGAGGGCGCTGTATTAGTCGAATTTGGCAATACTAAAGTTATTTGTACTGCTACGGTAGAGAATACTGTGCCACGATTTTTGCGCGGTAAGGGTCAGGGTTGGATAACAGCCGAATATGGCATGCTTCCTAGGTCGACAAATAGCCGAATGGGTCGCGAAGCAGCACGCGGCAAGCAATCGGGTCGCACTCAAGAAATCCAAAGATTAATTGGCCGCTCATTGCGCGCAGCAGTCGATCTTAAGCTATTGGGCGAAAATACAATTTATATTGATTGTGATGTTATTCAGGCAGATGGTGGTACTCGAACAGCAGCTATAACCGGTGGCTGTGTTGCACTGGTTGATGCGATTCGTTATTTGCAGCGTGAAAAACTTATTAATGATGACCCTCTGTTACATATGATTGCTGCTGTTTCAGTGGGCGTTTATAAGGGTGAGGCTGTGTTGGACTTGGATTATCCCGAAGACTCTAATGCAGAAACAGATATGAATGTAGTAATGGACGCTAATGGCGGCTATATCGAAATTCAAGGCACGGCTGAAGAAGCGCCATTTTCTGGTGAGGCACTAACAGAAATGTTGCAGTTGGCCAATCAGGGAATTGCGGATTTGGTTCGCGTGCAAAAGATGGCATTGGCTCAATAGGCTAAAACTGATCTATTCTTAAATAAATGGAATCAAAAGATTACTAACCCATGAAAACATACAAAGTAGAATTTATAGAAAATGCCATTGCTAATGGTGCGCTAAAATTTGGTCAATTTGAGCTTAAATCAGGTCGAACATCGCCGCATTTTTTTAATGCAGGTGAGTTTTACAAAGGTTCGGCATTGGCTGCACTTGGCAAATGTTATGCCACGGCTATTGTTGAGTCGGGTATTGAATTCGATGTGCTTTTTGGCCCTGCTTACAAAGGCATTACCTTGGCGGCAGCGACGGCAATTGCATTGTCCGAAGATCATGGCATTGATGTGCCCTATTGTTTTAATCGCAAAGAAGCAAAAGCCCATGGTGAAGGCGGGTCGCTGGTAGGAGCGCCCCTTATGGGTAGAGTGCTTATCATTGATGATGTGATTACAGCAGGTACAGCCATTCGCGAGGTTATGGGGATTGTTGAGCAGGCAGGTGCAAAGGCTGCTGGTGTAGTTATTGGGTTGGATCGCAAAGAGCGCGGAAAAACGGATAAGTCTGCTATTCAAGAAGTTGAGGAGCAGTTTGCAATTCCTGTAGCGAGTATTGTCGATATTAATGATATTTTGCGCTATCTAGAAAAACAGCCAGAAAACCAACAGCTGGTGGCTAAGATTGATGCTTATCGTCAGCAATACGGTGTTTAGCTAATTCGACCAAAGATTGTTTCTGAAAGAGCCAGCCACTGTTGTTGCCAGTGAGTGGTTGGCGCCTGTTTAAATTCGCTGCGAACAAATTGACTGATTTTGCCTTCTAGTAGACTTATCATAAGATCTACCGCAACAGTAATAGAGGGATTGATATCCAGCTGTTGACTCAGTTCGGCCTCCCTAAGAATTTGTTTTATTTGAGTCTCAAGGCGGTTAAAAAGTTGTGCAACTCGCTGTTGTAATCTCTCGTTTTCTCCGGCCAAAGCATCGCCATTGAGTAAGCGGCTTATACCAGGATTTTTTTCTGCAAACGTGAGGGTCAAACTAATTATTCTATAGCACTGATTGATGGCGTCTGGTTCATCATTGAGAATACCATTAACTCGAGCAAAAATAGTTTCTTCAACAAATGCTAGCAGGCCCTCAAACATGCGAGTTTTACTTGGGAAGTGACGATATAAAGCTGCTTCAGAGCAGTTGAGTTCGGCGGCTAGAGCGGCGGTTGTGATGCGGCCACGAGAAGACTCCAGCATTAAGGCTAGAGCTTGAAGAATATCCTGAGATCTGGCGCTTCGTTTGGCTACCATCAATCGCCTCCGCTTACTGCTTGTTGGTAATAAGAGTGCCAACCCCTTCGTCGGTAAATAGTTCTAACATAACGGCATGGTCTACCCGCCCATCGATAATATGGGATGCCGCAACACCAGCATTCACTGCATCTAGGGCACATTGAATTTTAGGCAACATGCCGCCATAAATGGTGCCATCAGCAACTAGCTCATCAACTCGTTTGACATCTAGACCAGTTAGCACCTCGCCTTGCTTGTCCTGTAATCCAGCCACATTAGTGAGAAGCATGAGTTTTTCAGCTTCAAGTACAGAGGCAACCTTTCCGGCTACTAGATCGGCATTGATATTGTATGAGGCGCCATCACTGCCTACACCAATAGGCGCAATAACGGGGATATAGTCACTTTTTATCAGCATATCAATCACAGTTTTATCCACTGATTCAACTTCGCCTACCTGACCTATATCAATGATTTCTGGCGCCGACATCTCGGGAGTCTGCTGAGTAACCACCAGCTTCTTGGCCTTAATCAGTCGGCCATCCTTTCCAGTTACGCCAAAGGCTCTGCCGCCAGCCCTGCTAATTAGATTCACAATTTCTTTATTAATGGTTGCGCCTAAAACCATTTCAACGGCATCCATGGTTTTGCTATCAGTAACACGCATGCCATTAACAAATTTTGATTCAATCGAAAGGCGCTCAAGCATTTCACCAATTTGTGGCCCGCCACCATGAACAACAACTGGGTTGATGCCAACTGCCTTCATCAAAACAATATCGCGGGCAAAGCTTTGCTTAAGGCGATCATCGACCATAGCGTTGCCGCCATATTTGATGACCACAGTTTTTCCAGCAAAACGCTGAATATAGGGTAAGGCTCTGGAGATTACCTTGGCGGTAGTTTCAGCTTCTTCTCGATTTAATGACATGGCTATAAATAGTCTTCCACATTGTTTATAAAGGGCGTTAGCTCAGTAGCAAACAGCTTCTTAATGCGCTCTAGTTGTTCATTATTGTCAGCTTCAAAGCGCATTGTAAGAAAAGCTGAGGTATTGGACGCTCTAATTAAACCCCAGCCTTGGGGGTATTCTACCCTTAGTCCATCAATAGTGTTAATTTTAGCGCCTAAAAATTTACATTGGGCAGTAATGTTGTCGATTAGATTAAATTTTTCAGTCTCTGAAACTGGAATTAATATTTCAGGCGTATCGGCACATGGACTGAATTCATTGAGAAGCTCGTCTAAATCGTTGTCAGAGCTGCTTAATATCTCTAGCAGCCGCATAGCGGCATAGATACCGTCATCAAATCCATGCCAGCGATCGTTAAAGAAGATATGTCCGCTAAATTCGCCACCAATTAAGGCTTCCGACTGCTTAACGGCGCGTCTAACATGAGAATGACCGGTTTTACACATTACCGGTACCCCGCCATTATCAGTAATCAATTGGCTTAGCCGATTGCTGCTTTTAACATCAAAAACCACCTTTGTTTGTGGATGTTGGTGCAAAATATCCCGTGCAAAAAGCATCATTAGCTGATCTGGCCAGACTATGGCGCCACTTCTTGTGATAACCACCAATCGATCTCCATCACCATCGAGGGCAAATCCTAGGTCCGCATTATTGGCAGCTACAGTTTCTCTAAGCGATAGTAAGTTTTTTTCATCCGAGGGATTAGGGTCATGGTTGGGGAATTCGCCATCAGGCGTGCAAAAAATCGGGGTAAAGTCATAACCTAACTGAGTGAAAAGCTGCTTAGCTAGCGGTCCTGCAACCGCGTTGCCAGCATCGACCACAAGTTTGAAATTCTTTTTTGGGTTGCAGCTTTGTGTGATCGCATCGAGATAAATTTTGGACATATCTACTGCTATTAGCTGGCCTAGATGCTGTGGTTTCGGGCTTGGCAGGTGCATTAACTGCTTAAGTTGTTGCAAGGTTTCGCCATCAATAACTTCATCGCGAACGACGATTTTAAAGCCATTGTATTGCTTCGGGTTGTGGCTCGCGGTAATCATAATGCCCAAGTCTGCTTTTTCACCGCAATGAATGGAATAGTTTACAACCGGCGTGCTAACAGCCCCTAGATCAATAACATCCATACCTTGATTTAGTAGGCCTTGGCAAAGGGCATGAGCAAGTTCCTCTGAATTGAGGCGGCAATCTCTGCCGACATAGATAGCACTATGGTTTTTGCGGCTAAACATTATGGCAAGCGCTGAGCCAAGTCGAGTGGCAAATTCTGCTGTTATTTGAGTATAGGCAAGCCCACGAATATCGTAATCGCGAAATACCTCATTGGGTAGCTGTTCAAGAACTGGCGCTTGGCTCAAAATAAATTTTTCTCAGTTATCTAGAGTTTATGACTCTAGCTTAGTTGCAAGTAATGCAACTAGATCTCTGGCTAATTGGGCTTTATTGCATTTGCTAAACTGGTGAGTTGATTCTTTATCCACCCACAGGGCCTCATTATCATCTGAATTAAAGCCAATATCCTCTCGTGAAACATCATTGGCAATAATGGCATCTAAATTTTTGTTGGCTAACTTTTCGCGTGCATATTGTTCAACATGCTGGGTTTCTGCGGCGAATCCCAAAACAAACAACTTAGAGTTATTTTCTTTGACGATGCTGACAATATCGGGTGTTTTCTCTAAATTTAGCGTCATTTTAGCAGATTTTTTCTTAATCTTTTGCTCTGAGGTCTCAGCGACATAATAGTCAGCTACTGCGGCTGCAGAAATAAATATATCTGTATCCTGAGCAGCATCTGTGGCTGCATCAAGCATTTCATGAGCAGAGGTAACACTAACCAATCTGCACCTATCTGGACATTGAAGAGAAACGGGTCCAGAAATAAGAATTACCTCAGCTCCAGCATCAACCATTGCTTCAGCAATGGCATAGCCCATTTTCCCTGAACTGTGATTGCTAATATATCTCACCGGGTCTATGGCCTCTCGAGTTGGGCCCGCGGTAATAACGACTTTTTTGCCCGTCATTTCACCGGTTTTAAAAACTGAGGCAACATGCTGAACGATGGTTTCAGGTTGCGGAAGCCTTCCTGGGCCAACATCACCACAGGCTTGAATACCGTTGTCGGGTTCTAAAACCATCACCTCACGTTGTTTAAGGCTTTCAATATTCTGTTGAGAGGCACTATTTGACCACATGGCCTGATTCATCGCGGGAGCTACCATTACTGGCGCAGTGGTTGCCAAGCAAATTGAACTCATAAGGTCATTGGCACTTCCCTGATTCAATACAGCGATAAAATTTGCCGTTGCAGGTGCAATTAGAACAAGATCTGCCCAGCGTGCTAGCTCAATATGTCCCATAGCGGCTTCGGCCTCTGGATCTAGCAAATTGGTATGGACTGGGTTGCCACTCAAAGCTTGAAGTGTCAGTGGGCGAATAAATTCCTGAGCGGATTCGGTCATCACAACGCGAACTTCAGCGCCCTCATCTTGAAGTCGGCGTGTAATTTCAGCACTTTTATAGGCAGCAATGCCGCCAGTGATGCCTAAAATAATTCGTTTTTGTGACAGACTACTCATTAATACTCCAAACAGAGCTTGAATTTGAGGCTAAGATAACATTTCGAGACAAAATTCCATAGTAGAAAAGGACTTGCTGTGTCTATAAAGCTATGGCCGCAGGATGATAGGCCAAGAGAGAAATTGCTAAAAAAAGGACCGAGTGCGCTAACTAATGCTGAGTTATTGGCTATTTTTTTACGCGTGGGTTACCGAGGTGTGGATGCAAAATCAATGGCGCAGACCCTACTTGATCAATTTGGTGGACTGTCGCCGTTGCTAGCTGCAGCCAAAACAGATTTTTGTCGTACCAAGGGATTGGGAGAGGCAAAATATTGCCAGTTGCAGGCTAGCTTAGAGCTAACCAAGCGATATTTAAATGAGCGTCTCACGTCCACTGATGTGTTTAGCAGTCCAGATGAGGTCATGGATTACTTGGCGGTTCAGATGCGAGATTATCATCGTGAGGTTTTTGTGATGCTAAGCCTAGATACCAAGCATAGGCTAATTGATTTTAATGAGCTTTTTCAGGGCACTATTAATTCCGCCAGTGTGTATCCAAGAGAAGTTTGCAAGGTGGCGCTGCAAAAAAATGCTGCGGCAGTTATTGTGGCGCATAATCACCCTAGCGGAAATGCTGAACCAAGCAAGGCTGATATTTCTATTACTAAAAAGCTAAAGGCCGCTCTAGATATTCTAGATATTAAGCTTCTCGACCACTTTGTGATTGGCAAAGGTGAAATCATCTCATTAGGTCAGCTAGGTAAGCTTTAAGTTGCCGGTTGCCAAGTGCTAAATGTTGAGTACTTTTTGCCTTAAGTTTTTGAAAAAAACAGCTGCTGGCAAAAAACAGCCTATTTATGGGTTAATTATCGCTTTTTGTTTGCTTCAAGATAGCCTTTCTGGTATAAAACGCGCCTCCTTAAAAGTCGACCTGTTGTTAAGGTTGTTGGGAAATAAATTTAAGTCGCTTTTGGGCGTTGCCCAAAGCACAAACTGCAAACAAGAGGCAGCAATAATGTCTAAAGTATGTCAGGTCACGGGTAAGCGCCCAATGGCTGGAAATAATGTATCTCACGCGAAGAA
>JAYQEC010000006.1:0-45724 GCA_038138645.1 Porticoccaceae bacterium
GATTGATACGCTCAATAAATCCCTCAATGGGAGGAATAAATTCCTCCCGATTGGGGTACATACTCACATCTATAGTCACTTGCATATACAGTTACCTAGAAATTAAACAGGCTCAAAAGTTTGCTCGAACCGAAAGTCCAGTCACTTTTGGCGCACCTAACTGCTGATAGGATTGCTCATCAAAACCTTCTCCCGATCGAGGGTCATTATCCCAGCCAGAGAAACCACGCACACCATAGTCCTTATCAGTGGCATTATTGATATAAGCAGTGACTTGATAGCCATTAGCCTCATAAGCCAATCGTGCATTAACTAGGTTATAGGCCTGCGACTGGAAGTTATGTGAATCGGAATAATAAAACTTATCCTTGCCCTCAACCTCTATGGTCGCGGTTAACTTTTCAGTGACATCATATTGCACAGAAGTGGCAAAGCTATATTCGGGGGCATGAGCTACTTCACGATCTTTTAGATTAAATGCATCGGGATCAGCGTTATCATGTTCTGTAATTTTGGTTTTAAGCAGACCCAAGCTCGAAGTAACACGCAGATTATCCTGTGGTTGCCAGGTTAGTTCCCATTCCACACCGTAGCTGTAGCCTGTACCTGCATTGGCAACATATTCTATCCATTTATTTTGCTCTTCATCATAGGTTGAAGACTTTAGCTGCAAGTCCTTTCTGTCAGCATAGAACGCGGTGATACTGTTCGAGAGCAAACCAGATGGAGAATAAAGCTTAGCACCCACTTCATAGTTCCACTGATACTCGGTATCAAATTGTCGGTCATTTTCAGATGGCAAATCTTCCTCAGAATTAAAACCACCCGCCTTATAGCCTCGAGTCAAACTAGCAAACAGTAAGTTTTCAGCATCAGTTGTTAATTCTAGCGCTAACTTGCCGCCAAAAAGATTTTCACTATTTTTTCCCGCAACGGCATTGCTATCGGTATATTCGGATTTCCAAGATTCATAACGCAATCCGGAAGTTAAGCTAAGATTATCGTTTAAAGGTGTTTTTGATTGAGCAAACACAGAAGTAGTTGAGGTATCGTATTCGCTATCGAAAAGTCCCCACGCTTTAGGTGTGTCCCAATTTACATATTCTGTTAGATCATCCGAGTTAAAGTAACCACGGTAAATTCCAATATAACTTCTTAATAATTTAATAGTGGAATTTTGACGATAGACACCTATCAACCAGTCACTATTGAGTATTTGTCCACTGGGGCCAGATAGCCATCTTACTTCTGCAGAATCTCGCGAAATATCTCGTTGATAGCTATCAAACCCTTGGTATTCTTCAGTACCCGCTCCATCCATATTTTCTACCCATAGATCAAGAGAGGACCAATCCTCATCATAAGAATACTCGGTATCGGAGCGATTACTGGTAATAATGGTTTTCATGCTGTAATTGTCAGATGCAGTCCAATCAGTATTTACCGCAAAAGCAGTGGTACTTTGTTGATCCTTACCCGGCTCATCAGATAGAGTATTGCGATTCTCATCCAATGAAAAAGCATCGTAGCCATTATCGATATCAAGATGAAGAGCTGTAAAATCAACGGTTAAATTATCAGCCGCCAAATAACGTAACTTTAGTCTAGAGGTTAGTTCATCAATATTGTTGGTATCCTTTCGATTCAATGTGGTGTTATTGATAAAACCATCAGATAAGGTTTTACCGGTTGCCACTCTGTAAAGCCATTGATCATTAAGGGCGCCACCAAAAGCCGTTTCTAGACCTCTTCCATTAAAACTACTCATTGAGGTTTTAACATATCCCTCAGACTCAGCACTGGGGTCCACGGTTTTAAGATTAATTACACCAGCCAGCGCATTAGCCCCAAACCTTGTACCCTGTGATCCACGAAGCACCTCAACCTGATCAATATCAAGCAATGTTGCCGCACCCCCAAAACCAGTAAAGTCGATACCATCTACATAGGTGCCAACTGAGGGATTTAAGGGATCAACAAATTGGCTGCGTTCACCAATGCCTCTAATTTGGAAATAGCGTCCTCTGGAGGCACCCGCCGAAAAATTAACATTGGGCGTCAACGCCAATATTTGCTCTAAGTGACTGCTATTTCTTTGACTAATGACTTCTGCATCTATCACCGAAATGCTGGTTGAAATGGTTTTTAACTGGGATTCACGAAAATCAGAGGTGACGATAATTTCTTGGATATTTTTATCCGCATAAGAACTAACCGAAAATACTGCAGAAAATAAAAAAATTAAGCGCGATCTGTGAAACAAAGATTTCATATTTGAGCCTCAATAACAATGGGTTAAGGAGACCCGGAATCAAAAGACGTGGTGAAGGGTTATCTAAATTCCTATTCCTACGCCGGCATAATCCGGATCAGGTTCAAAGGGTGCTTCTCAGGTTCTTAATTGAACCGCCCCTTAGGCAAGAGTGAGTCTAGCATTGGGTAAGTATAGCTGGCAATAAAATGCTGTTTTTTTGGTTTTTTAGCCCCATGCAGAGACTAATACTAAAGTACTAGTTCTAATGGGCTATACAAATTTCATATAAATTATACTAACTTAAGGATATGGGCTGTCTAAAACGTTTCAACTAATAATTTAGTTTGCCCTGACGAATATATGGAACATGTAACTCAAATCAACGAAAGAGAAAATGTATGGAAGCTAATTTTAACAACAGATCACCATTTGAATCAATAGTGAATAGAAAAGAAGTTGGGGAAGATCCTATGATGGACCAAGTAGTAAATCAATTAGAAACGGCTTTTGAACTAGGACTAGCAGGATTAAGAGATTACCTAAATCAACTAGCCCCAGAGGATAGAGAAAAAGTTATATCGACCATAAGCGATAATATTAATCGCTCTCAAGGTCTTTCATAACCCATCCGAGAACCTTTTTTTGCTGATTCGGTCTGAGTGATTTGAATTGATCATACACTCTTGCCACCGCATCGCTCTCTTCTCGAACCTCATTTGATTCTTGATATAGTGACTCGGGTGTAACACCAAAGAACCCGGCAATTCTGATAACCGACTCACGACGCGGTTCCTTTGTTTTTTCATTTAGGATTCGATTTATTGTTGGCTGTGGCACACAACAACCCCTCGATAATCCACTTTGGGATACACCGTGTTCACGCATTAACCTTGCCAATCGTTGACTTATATCTGTTTTACTCATAGATCCATTCCCTTATCTTTCCATAATATTATCTTCATACCATTTAAAACACCACATCTACGAGTGGCAATTTGCATTTAATTTATTATTGAATACCCTGTATTTCAAATAATCTTATTTACAAATTCGTCTATCACACGCCAAATTTGGCTTTAATAGCTGCAATTAATTCATCAACAACACAGGGATCAGCGAGCGTTGATATATCACCTAGCTCATTTACTTCACCTACTGCTAACTTTCTTAAAATACGTCGCATAATCTTTCCAGACCTTGTTTTAGGTAATGCCTTAGTCCAGAGTATTTCATCAGGCTTGGCAATAGGTCCTATTTCAGAGGCACAGAGATTTATTAATTCTCGTTTTAATGCTTCAGTTGGGATTACGTTATCCATCAATGTTACATAGCAAAACACACCCTGCCCTTTGATTTCATGAGGAAAACCTACTACCGCTGCTTCAGCCACAGCTTCATGTAAAACCAAGGCGCTTTCAATTTCGGCTGTACCCAATCGATGCCCTGATACATTTAAAACATCATCCACACGTCCGGTAATCCAAAAGTAACCATCCTTATCTCTTCTGGCACCATCTCCTGTGAAATAATAATTAGGGTAGTCCTTAAAGTAGGTATCAATACAACGCTGGTGATTATTAAACACAGATCTTATTTGGCTGGGCCATGATCGCTTTATCATTAATAACCCTTCACCCTCGCCCTGAATTTCATTGCCATCGGTATCGAGCAGAACAGGCTCTACACCAAAGAATGGCAGAGTCGCCGAGCCTGGCTTCATCGGCATTGCGCCGGGTAATGGCGTAAGCATATGAGCCCCGGTTTCGGTCTGCCACCAAGTATCTACTATAGGGCATTTTTGCTCACCAACAACGCGATAATACCACTCCCATGCCTCTGGATTAATCGGCTCGCCCACAGTGCCCAATAACTTAAGTGAACTACGTGAGGTGTTCTCAACAAATTGTTTTCCCGCACCCATTAGGGCGCGAATAGCGGTTGGCGCTGTATAAAATTGATTAACCTGATGTTTGTCGACCACCTGCCAAAATCTGGATGCATCAGGATAGGTCGGCACACCCTCAAACATAAGAGTTGTACCCGCATTACAAAGCGGACCATAGAGTATATAACTATGTCCCGTAATCCATCCCACATCGGCAGTACACCAATAGACATCGCCGGGCTTATAGTCAAATGTATACTTGTGGGTCATTGCTGTCATCAGCAGGTAACCTGCTGTGGTATGCACAACACCCTTTGGCTTGCCCGTTGAACCTGAGGTATAAAGAACAAATAAAGGATCTTCGGAATCCATCCATTCAGGATCACAATCAGCGGAAATATCTTTTATTGCCTGATTGTAATCAATATCTCTAGTTTCGCTCCAATCAATAGATCCACCTGTTCTTTTCACCACAATGCAGTGGCGTACATCTGGGCAGTTGTTAATAGCCTTATCGGCATTCTGCTTTAATGGTATTTTTTTGCCGCCGCGAATACCTTCGTCAGCGGTAATAACCACGCGGCAGTCACAGTCGAGAATTCGGTCCTTTAATGCTTCGGGTGAAAAACCACCAAAGACTACCGAGTGAATGGCACCAATTCTGGCGCAGGCCAACATAGCATAGGCTGCCTCAGGGATCATAGGCATATAAATGCAGACCGGATCACCTTTCTTTACCCCAAGCTTGCGTAGTAAATTGCCAAACTTTGAGACCTGCTTGTGAAGCTCGGCATAAGTTATTTCGCTATGCTCTGACGGATCATCCGCTTCCCAAATAATAGCTGTCTGATCAGAATGATCTTCAAGGTGGCGATCAATACAGTTCACTGTGACATTTAATTTGCCACCCACAAACCATGAAGCCTCAGCTTTAGCAAAATTTGTTGAATTTAATTTTTCCCAAGGATGTTGCCAGGTCAAAAACTGATCTGATTGTTCCGCCCAAAATACTTCAGGTTCATCCAGTGATTGTCGATAGAGGGTTTGATAACGAGCAGCATCAATCCATGCATCGCCAGACCATTTTGTAGGCACTGGGTACAGCCTCTCCTTAGACATTAAATACACCTATCATTTTAAATACTCCATGTTCTGAGTTTATTTACTTTAACGGCTTAGAACAACCAAATGCTTGATTTTTAACGAAAACTAAACAGAATTGAATCAAACTCGTAAGTATTAACCCCAATTAATTATCAATCAAATAACTTTTTTAACAATTTTTAAAATAATCCTGATTATAAAATCTTGCGGGGGAATCCTTTTGCAAACTAATACCTACCGCTAGAATATCAAGCATAACCCGATTAGTCGCCTGAGACGAGAAACTTAGTCCATTTAGCTTATGGGTCTCATCTATCTGCAACTTCAACGTTGATACTCTGGCTAAACGACTTGCACTGGGTGACATGCTAATAACGGTCGCATTATTTAATTTTGCTAACTCAGCAACTTCAATGATTTCTTTAGTTTCGCCGGTTTGAGAAATTATAAAAAACAGATCACCAGCACTGTAATTGGATACGATCATACGTTGCATTTTCAGGTCATCAATATATGAAGCAAATAAGCCTGACTGATAAAACTTATATTCTGCGTCCTTGGCCGTTGCTGAAGACAGACCTAAACCAAAAATAAATATTCTTTTTGCGCATATAAGCGCTTCAACGGCTAACTGAATTTGCTGATAGTTCACTGATTGTTTAAAAGCCATCAGATTGGCAATCGTATTATTAATTATTTTGGTTGTGTATTTATAGGTATTATCTTCAGGTTGGATTGGATGCACTGTTTCCCAGACACCACTGACGGCTGCTTTGGCTAACTTTAGCTTAAAATCTGGAAATCCTGCTGTATTAAAACGCTTACAAAAGCGATTAATGCTGGGTTCGCTAACACCTGAATTTTTAGCTAAAACGGCTATACTTTTATGGGTTGCCGCTTCAGGGTCGTCGAGGATTTTCTGAGCGATTTTTTTCTCAGTTTTATTTAAATGAGATAATGCAGAACGCATCTCGCCAATTAGGTTAATTTCATTTGACCATACAGCCATTTTATCTATTTGATTCATACTTATTCCTTTAAGTGATGGTGGAGCTTGGCAAATTTTGTTCCAATTAATATTGATAAGGCACTATCCATTGCTTATCGGTTTTTCTGATGTACTTAACTGAAAAAAATTAAAAGAGTCATTAAATTGCCGAAATTGACACTCTTTTTGTAATTATAAGCAAAAATATCGCTTATCAATTGATTAAAATGCCCTGAAAAATTATAATTTTTGTAATTTTACTACAAAGCAAGGTTTCCCTCTTATGTTCAAAATAGCCATTAATGGTTTTGGCCGTATTGGTCGCAATATTGTCAGAGCTTATTACGAGCGTCCTGAACTTCACGACAAACTTCAAATTGTCGCTGTTAATGATTTAGGTAACGTAGATATCAGTGCCCATCTTCTTCAGTTTGATACAGTGCATGGCCGTTTCAACCAGCAGGTTGAAGTTGGTGAAAACAAAATGACTGTAAACGGGGATGAAATTAAATGGTTCTGTGAGCGCGATCCTGCCAATCTACCTTGGGGTGACCTAGGTGTTGATGTGGTTTTCGAATGTACTGGTGTATTCACTAAAAGAGATAAGGCTGCGCTGCATATTGCAGGCGGTGCTAAAAAAGTGATTATTTCTGCTCCAGGTTCTGGTGTTGATGCCACTGTTGTTCATGGTATTAACCACGACCAGTTAACTGCTTCGCATGAAATTATTTCTAATGCTTCTTGCACCACTAACTGTCTTGCACCGCTTGTAGCTCCTCTTCAGGAAGCTATGGGCATTGAATCAGGCTATATGACCACTGTTCACGCATATACAAACGACCAACAACTCAGTGACGTTTATCACTCTGATGTGTATCGAGCGCGATCGGCTACAATGTCTATGATTCCAACTAAAACTGGTGCTGCTGTTGCGATTGCCGATGTTATTCCCGAATTAGCTGGTAAGCTTGATGGTATGGCGGTTCGCGTTCCAACAATCAACGTATCGCTAGTTGACTTAGTCTTTACTGCAGGTCGCGAAACCTCTGTTGAAGAAGTCAATCAAGTACTTAAAACTGCAGCAGAAGGCGAATTGGGCAAAGTACTTAGCTACTGTGACCAACCGCTAGTTTCTGCAGACTTTAATCATATTGCCTATTCTAGTAACTTTGATTCTCTGCAAACACGAGTGAATGGTTCTATGGTTAAGGTGATGGCTTGGTATGATAACGAATGGGGTTTCTCAAACCGCATGCTTGATAACAGCCTTGTACTCCTAAACGCGGAATAATTTACATATGCCAAGAAGAACCAAAATCCTTGCTACATTGGGGCCTGGAAGCAGTGATGAAGCCAATCTGACTAAGCTTATTCAGGCGGGTGTTAATGTTTTCAGGCTAAACTTTTCTCACGGTAGTGCTGAAGAGCATACCCAGCGCGCCAATACCATTAGACGTATTGCTCGATCACTAAATACCCCAGTTGGTATTCTTTGTGATATGCAGGGACCAAAGATTCGAATTGGCAGCTTTGCTAATGATGCAAAAATTGACCTAGCTGAAGGTGATATTTTTAGCCTTGATAGCAATATGGATAAAGAAGCAGGCAATCAAGACGCAGTCTATATCGAACAGGAATTACTAGAAGATATGGATGCAGGTGACGTTCTGTTACTGGACGATGGTCGACTAACGTTTGATATCTTGGAAAAATCTAATTCTGTTGCACGCTGTAAGGTTGTTCAAGGCGGAGTCCTGTCCAGCAAGAAAGGCGTCAATAAATTTGGTGGTGGTTTATCTGCGGATGCTTTGACACCCAAGGATAAAGCCGATATTAAAACTGCGGCTGCCTTAAAAACTGACTATCTCGCTATTTCATTTGTTCGTGCAGCTGCTGATGTTGAGCTGACCAGACAGCTTCTAAAGGATGCTGGCAGTAGCGCTCATATTATCGCTAAGGTTGAACGTGCGGAAGCAATTACTGATGAATTTTTACCGGGCATTATTGAAGCCTCTGATGGTGTTATGGTTGCACGTGGTGACTTGGGTGTAGAAATTGGCGATGCTAATTTGGTTGCAGTTCAAAAGCAGTTAATTGAAGCGGCAATGGCTGCCAACAAGGTAGTTATTACTGCCACACAGATGATGGAGTCAATGATCAGTGCGCCAACACCCACTCGTGCAGAGGTGTTTGACGTAGCTAACGCTGTTCTAGATGGAACTGATGCTGTGATGCTTTCTGCTGAAACTGCTGTGGGTAGCTATCCTGTTGAAACTGTAACCGCTATGGCTAGAGTGATTGAAGGGGCTGAAAAACATCCTTTAACGCAACGCTCTAAACACAGAATTGATGAAACATTCCAAAGAATTGATGAGTCTCTGGCGCTATCTGCCATGTATGTTGCCAACCATCTTAAAGGTGTTAAAGCAGTGATATGCATGACAGAAACTGGCTTTACTCCTCTTTTAATGTCTAGAATTACTTCATCACTGCCTATTTATGCATTTGCTGAAAAAGCTGGCACCTGTGAAATTACTGCGCTCTATAAAGGTGTTGTGCCTGTTCCCTTTGAAACATCCACTTTAAACCCTTCTGATATCAATCATCTTGCTGTTGAGAAATTGCGTGAATATGATGCTATTTCTGATGGTGATTTAGTGCTTATCACCAAGGGCGATTTTGTAAATGTTCAAGGCGGCACTAATACGCTTAAGATTGTTCGCGTAGGCGACGAAATACGCTAAATAAAAAAGCCCTCGGTTATTCTAATCGAGGGCTTTTCTACTTTTCTTTATCTCTTATTTATAGTTTTCTATTTTTATACCGCCCAAAACACGGTAGCTGGAACCTGTGTTTGTTGAAGAATAGCTCTAATGGGCAACTCTTCCACATTGTCACCGGCATTCGCCTGTTCTAGTACCTTTTGTTTGTTTTGACCGCTGATATGCACAATAAGGCGCTCAGTATTTAAAAGGCGTGGTAGTGTCATACTAATACGCTCATGCGGCGCTGCGGTTGGCGTTACGGCAATACAGCTTCTGCCAGAGTCAAGCGCCAATCCAGCGGGTAGCGCTTCTGCACCAGGAAATAATGATGCCGTATGGCCATCATCACCCATACCAAGAATAACCACGGTAAACTGACCGTATTTTGATAGCTCTGCTTCAAGTTCGGCTTCACCTGCAACTGCGGTTTCGGCTGAATTTTTCAGCGATAGAAATTTTGCACTATAAGCTTCATTGATCAATAGATTTTCTTTAACTAGCTTCTCATTACTATCATTGTGATCATTATTAACCCAACGCTCGTCTGCCAACGTTACTGTAACTTTAGACCAATCTAGAACCTGTTGTGATAGCTGATGAAAAAATCCCATCGGCGTTCTGCCACCTGATAAAACAAGCGATGCCTGACCCTGATCTTGAATAGATTTTCTGAGACGGTCACTCACTTCATCAGCCAGCGACATATCCAATGCAGAGGTGTTTTCGAATTGTTTTAGTTCCACATTATTCTCCTAATATAGATCTGTTTATACCAGATACCAGTTGCGACCATCGTTTTCAATCAATGATTCGGATTTTGCAGGCCCCCATGATCCGGCACTGTAGGATTTTGTTCCTACTTCCTTATCAGACCATGCTTGCAGAAGGTCATCACACCATTGCCATGAAGCTTCCACTTCATCGCGGCTTACAAATAGCCATTGATCGCCATTTAAAACCTCTAGTAGTAAGCGCTCATAGGCATCAACGATTCTGCCATCAGCATTTGGGTCGAGAAAATCTAGATTTAGAGTCCGTTTTTCTAAGCTAGAGCGCTCTTTCATACACTGTTTTTTGGACAGCATTTCTAATTGGATACCTTCATTGGGCTGAAGGCGAATAACTAGACGATTATTGGCTTCTGAGTCATCATCCGAAAAAATTGCGTGCGGATTTTCTTTGTAAGTAATTACAATTTGAGTGACTTTTTCTTTCATGCGCTTGCCAGTTCTAAGATAGAAAGGCACACCAGCCCAACGCCAGTTATCAACAAAGACTTTTAACGCCACAAAAGTTTCGGTATTACTGCTATCTTCAGCGGCACCCTCTTCTTCCATATAGCCAACCACAGGGTCACCGGCAATCCAGCCCGCTGAGTATTGGCCGCGAACTGCTTGACTAGAAACGTTGCTCTCATTAATTGGCGTCATCGCTTTTAGGAGCTTAACTTTCTCTGCGCGAATTTCATCAGCTTCCATCTTATTTGGTGGCTCCATAGCAACCAAAGAAAGTAGCTGTAATAGATGATTTTGCACCATATCACGCAACTGGCCTACACCATCGTAATAGGTCCAGCGCCCTTCAATACCCACGGTTTCTGCAGCAGTAATTTGGATATGATCAATACAGCTATTATCCCACTGAGAGTGAATAAGGCGGTTGGCAAAACGCAGAGCAAGCAGGTTTTGTACAGTTTCTTTTCCTAGGTAGTGATCGATACGATAAATACCACTTTCAGGGAAAAACTGTCCGACCGTATCATTAACTTCTTTGGAGCTTTCTAGATCATGACCAATCGGCTTCTCTAAAACGATACGCGCCTTTGAGTCGATGCAATCTGCTTCATCTAGGTGCTGGCATATAATTCCGAACATACTGGGCGGCGTTGCCATATAGAAAATAAAGGTACGACTTTCGTCTGACCATTCACGCAATGCCTTAAATTGTTCTTTTTCAGAAAATTCTATGCGTATATATTCGATGCGTTTTTTAAATCTAGCCCAAATCTTGTCATCCCAGTCATCACCAAGATTAGTTTTGAGTGTTTCGCCCATTTGCTCGACAAAATCTTTAGTCTCTAGCTCTTGACGTGCAACTGCAGCAATGCGCGTGTCGTCACCAAGAAGGTCGGCTTTATCTAATTGATAAAGCGCCGGAAATAGCTTACGACGTGAAAGATCGCCTCGCGCCCCAAATAAAACTAAATCAATTTTGCTACTACTCATCATATACCTCGGTAATCTAATACCACTTATATTCTTTTACTTTTTAAACCAGTGCCGCTGCTTCTTTTGCCAGCTTTTCAATTTCTGACCAGCGTTTTTCTCTAATATCTTTTGGTTTGGCAATCCATGATCCACCCACACATAATACATTGGGTAGGCTTAGGTAATCCATTGCATTCCCAAGACTAATACCACCAGTTGGGCAGAATTTAATATCTGGAAAGGGTCCAGCCATAGCCTTCATTACGGGCGCTCCACCTGCAGCCTCTGCTGGGAAGAATTTAAATTCTTTAAGTCCGTATTCCATACCGCGCATTAATTCACTCACAGTAGAAATTCCCGGCAAGAATGGAACTGAAGACTTTGCACCAACGCTAAGTAGATTGTCCGTAGCACCCGGCGAGATCATAAACTGACAGCCTAGGTCTTCAGATAACTTAATTTGCTCAACACTGCAAACAGTGCCCGTGCCAACAATAGCCTCAGGCACATGCTTAATAATCTGACGAATACCTTCAACAGCAGCTTCAGTGCGTAGCGTCACCTCTAAAACTTTTAGACCACCTGCAACCAATGCTTCAGCTAATGGCACTGCATCCTCTACTTGATCCAGTGTAATAACTGGGATAACTGGATTTCCCGCTAACATTTTTTGCACCTGTAACTCCTTAACTTTGTTTCAGTTTTTTGGCCGCACCCAGTAGTCCAAGATTTTCTCTAACTACTATGTAAATGGGAATTGGCTTTAAATAACTTACGAAGCGACCTTTTTCTTCAAATTTATGACGAAAATCGCTTTTAATAAAAAAATCTATAAATTTTGGCACGACTCCACCGGCAATATAAATACCGCCCTTGGCTCCATAGGTAAGTGCCAAATTACCTGATGCGCTTCCCATACCGGAACAAAACATATTGAGCGCCTGCAGGGCTAGTTCGTCATCACCCTGTTGAGCTGCAGCAGCAACTTCTGCGGGTGTTTCGTATTTGCGCTCAATATTATTTATCGTACAGAGTGATCGGTAGATATTAAAAATACCTTTACCGGAAAGCAGCCTCTCCAGAGATACACGTCCGTACTCTTCACGCAATACACCCACTACAGCAGCCATTCGGTCTGTTGTGGGCGGATAATCCGCATGACCACCCTCGGAGTCGATAACCTTGTAACCATTTTCAAGAGGCACAAGACCAGCAACACCTAGACCAGTGCCAGCGCCAATTATACCAATCGGCTTGTTGGGCACTGGCTTATCACCACCTACTTGCACCACATCATCACTGGTTAATTCTGTAATACCATGGGCTACTGCTTCAAAATCATTAATTACGGAAAGATTCTGACAACCCAAGAGCTTTTTTAGTTCTGCTTTAGTGAAATGCCAATGACTATTAGTAAAGGCAATTTCTTCAACATCTGCTGGGCAGGCAACCGCAAAACAAGCGTTAGCGGGAGGATTATCCCACCCAGTAGCCTCGGCAATTTCTACTACTAAATCAGTTAGCAGATCGGCAAACTCTGGATGCTCTTGTACCGAGTGATGAAACTCATAACTACTTTCCAACTCACCCACAGGTATAGCTGAAAAGCGTGCATTAGTGCCACCGATATCGGCAACTAGATTCCATTCAATACTCATAATTAATCCTTGGGGTATAGGAAGGATGCACCCTGCTCAGCATTACTAATATTACTGCGATTAATTGCGAATATTTCTCGCCCACAGCCTCTTTCACCATCGGTTGGCTGTGGCGCTGGCGCTCGCTCATTAAGCTCTGCCAAATCACCTACAAAGGATAATTCTCCAGTTTCAGCATTGAGGCGTATGATGTCACCATCTTGAACTCTGGCAAGCAAACCGCCCTCTGCAGCCTCAGGCACCAAATGAATAGCCGCTGGAACCTTACCTGATGCACCTGACATTCGACCATCAGTGACTAGAGCAACACTAAAACCACGATCCTGAAGTGTTCCTAGGAAAGGGGTTAGTTTGTGCAGCTCTGGCATACCCAAGGCTTTTGGTCCCTGATAACGCACAACAACAACACAGTCTTTTTCAAGTTTACCCGCTTTAAAGAGTGGCTCTAGATCATCTTGACTATCGAGAACTACTGCTGGCGCCTCAACAATTTGATTTTCTTTGGCCACTGCAGAAACCTTGATTACACCTCGACCCAGATTACCTTCCAACAGTCGCAAACCACCTTCATCGGAGAATGGCTTATCCACTGTTGTTAGCACTTCAGTATCTAATGGCGTCTGAGGTGACTCATTCCACTCCAGATTGCCATCATCAGTAAGTGTTGGCTCTTTGGTAAAGTCGGCAAAGCTATCGCCCCAAGCAGTTTTAGCATCAGGATGCATATAGCCAGCATCAAGAAGCTGTCTAAACATACAACTTGTGCCACCGGCTGCATGAAAATGGTTAACATCCGCCTGTCCGTTTGGATAGACCTTTGCCAACAATGGAACCGCCGCAGAAAGATCTGAAATATCATCCCAGTTAAGAATAATCCCTGCAGCACGAGCTATGGCAACTAGATGCATACTGTGGTTAGTTGATCCACCCGATGCCAATAGTGCCACTGTGCCATTCACAATCGCTTTCTCGTCAATTACCTTGCCTATGGGACGGTAATCATTACCCAATGAAGTAATACGTGCAATTTGATAAGAAACTTCTTTGGTGAGTCTTTCGCGCAGTGGGTTATCCGGATTAACAAAAGAACTACCCGGCAATTGTAAACCCAGTGCTTCAAGCACCATTTGGTTACTATTGGCTGTTCCGTAGAATGTGCAGGTACCGTGACTATGGTAGGAATCTGATTCTGCTTGAAGTAACTCTTCACGCCCGATTTTACCCTGTGCGTATAGCTGACGAATTCTTTGTTTTTCTTTATTGGGCAGACCAGATTCCATTGGACCCGCAGGAACGAATAATGTTGGCAAATAACCAAAACTAAGCGCACCCATCAATAGACCGGGAACAATCTTGTCACAAATACCTAGCGCCAAAACACCATCAAACATCTGGTGTGATAGACCAATAGCTGAACACTGCGCGATAATATCGCGACTCAATAGACTGAGCTCCATACCATCTTGTCCCTGAGTCACACCATCACACATTGCGGGCACTCCGCCAGCAACCTGTGCAGTACAACCCATCTCACGCATGGCCTGCTTAATTTTATCAGGGTAAGTAGCATAGGGCTGGTGAGCTGACAACATATCATTATATGCAGTCAAAATACCGATATTAGCCGCTTGCATCATACGCAAACTATTTTTATCATCAGCACCGCAGGCAGCAAAGCCATGAGCAAGGTTGCCACAGCTTAATTTGCCTCTTTCAGGGCGATTATTGAAGTCTTCTTCTAACCGCTGTAAATAATCTGAGCGCAATTTTGCACTTCGCTCTATAATACGGTCTGTTACTTTAGCAATTTGATTATTAAGATGACCCATGTTGGCTCCATAAAAATTAAGGCGCAATTGTAACAAAATTACAAAAGTTAACCATATATAATCAGTAGAACCGCTAATTTTTGTAATTTTATTACAAAAAGCTTTAAACAAGATCAATACAAATAGATTATGTGTGCTTATCTACTTAGGCACCCAAAGGAATAATTTTTTAAGATGAATAATGCTTCTTACAATCCAGCAAATACGCCTGCTTGGAATCGACTTTTAGAACTGGCCTCTGAAACCCTATCAACTGATGGCGGTATCGCTATCAAGCAACTTTTTGAGGAAGATAGCCAGCGATTCGAAAGATACTCTCTTAAAGTCGGGGAGCTTAAATTAGATTTCTCGAAAAATCTGGTTGATGATGATATCTGGGAACAGCTAGTCAATTTGGCAAACCAGTCGCCGCTTGAAGCACACCGTGAGGCAATGTATGCCGGCAAGAAAATTAATAACACCGAAGATCGTGCGGTTTTACATGCCGCGCTGAGATCAACCAAATCTGATGCCTCAACAGCTGATGATAAAGCGCGAGCTGAGCAGGTTGAAAGGCAGTTACAAGCGGTAAAACTTGTCAGCGAAGCAATAAGAAATGGGAGCTGGACCGGAAGTACCGGCAAACCCATTACCGATATCATTAATATTGGTATTGGTGGTTCAGATCTCGGACCCAAAATGGCTTGTACAGCACTAGAAGAATATGCCCATGAAAGAATTAATGTTCATTTTATCTCTAATGTGGACGGTGCGCAGATTTTAAGCACATTAAAAAAATTAAATCCTGAAACCACATTGGTTTCTATTGCTAGTAAGACCTTTACCACTCAGGAAACTATGCTTAATGCAAAAACAGCTATCCAATGGTTTAAAGATAAGCTAGGCCTTGAGAACCCTAAAAATAGCAGTCATTTTATTGGCCTTACCGCCAATCCTGAAGCTGCGATTAATTACGGCATTCCTAAAGATCAAATACTAGAGTTTTCTGATTGGGTTGGCGGACGCTATTCACTTTGGTCCAGCATTGGCCTTTCTATTGCTATTAGTATTGGTTTTGAAAACTTTAAGCAGATGCTAGAAGGCGCCAGAGAAATGGATTTACATTTCCAGCAGGCTCCCTTAGAAAAAAATATGCCCGTTATTCTTGCCTTGCTAGGCATCTGGTACAGCAACTTCTTAAATGCTCAATCTATTGCCATTATCCCTTACTGTGAAAGACTGTTACTTCTGCCCTCTTATCTTCAACAACTGGATATGGAAAGTAACGGTAAATCGACCAGCCTAAATGGCGAGTCAGTTAGCTATAACACTGGACCTATATTATGGGGACAGACCGGCACCAATGGTCAGCACGCATTTTTCCAGCTACTGCATCAGGGAACAAGGCTAGCGCCTATTGATTTTATTGCGGCTGTTAAGGATAACCTAAGCAACCCAGAGCATCATCAGGTACTGTTGGGCAACATGCTCGCTCAATCTTCGGCATTAATGGAAGGGCAATCGGCACCTGAGGGTGAACCGCATCGCTATTATCCCGGTAATAAGCCTTCAAATACTTTGCTTTTAAATGAGTTATCGCCTAAAAACTTTGGCGCCCTTATTGCACTCTATGAAAATAAGGTGTTTGTTCAGGGTAGCATTTGGAATATCAATTCCTTTGATCAGTGGGGTGTTGAGCTGGGTAAGAAAATGGCTAATAGCTTACTTGACCAAGGCTCCAGTGCGTCAAATCTGGATGCTTCAACCAAAGCTCTCTATGACTACATAGACCAGCAGTCTTAGAGGCTTAACTTCGCAACTCTCGAGGCAATGAGAAACTGATTGTCTCTTTTACACCGTCTAGCTCTCTAGGCGGTTTTGCACCCAGAGAAACCAGCTGGTCTATCACGCCAGAAACAAGAATCTCCGGCGCTGAAGCGCCAGCGGTTACACCTACTGCATTGGCTTTATCAAACCAGTGTTTTTGAATATCTTGTGCACCATCAATCAAGTAGGCATCACAGCCACAGCGTTCAGCCAGCTCTCGTAGTCGATTAGAATTTGAACTTGAAGGTGAGCCAACAACCAACACCACATCAGCTTCTAATGCTAGTTGTTTTACCGCATCTTGGCGATTTTGTGTGGCATAACAGATATCATCTTTGCGCGGACCTTCAATGGCAGGAAATTTTTCTCTTAGCGCGTCAATAACTCGAGAGGTATCATCCATAGACAGGGTAGTCTGTGTCACAAAAGCAAGACTTTGTGGATTTTTAACCTCTAGATTCTGAACATCCTGCTCATCTTCTACCAGATAGATCTCACCCCCTGCGGCATGATTATATTGCCCCATGGTTCCCTCAACTTCTGGGTGCCCTGCATGGCCAATTAAAATACATTCCTTGCCCTCGGTACTAAATTTACTGACCTCTAAGTGAACCTTAGTAACCAGCGGACAGGTAGCATCAAAAACTTTTAACTGGCGACTTTTTGCTTCCTTTTGCACCTTTTGCGAAACGCCATGAGCACTAAATATGACCACGACATCGTCGGGAATTTCATCAATTTCATCCACAAATACGGCGCCGCGGTCACGTAATTCATCCACCACAAATTTGTTATGAACCACCTCATGTCGGACGTAAACGGGGGCGCCAAATTGATCCAGTGCTAGATTAACAATATCAATGGCACGATCTACGCCTGCACAAAAACCTCGAGGGTTAGCAAGTTTAATATCCATAGACCAGACCTCTGTTAAATCGTTAGTGGATTGAGCCTGGCTCAACATCCACAATATCTACTGTAAAAATAATACTGCGCCCAGCAAGAGGATGATTAAAATCAACTTCTACATCCTCGACCTCAATCGCAGTAATCACACCAGGTAATTCGCCATCACCGTTTTGAAAAGAGAATACATCACCAATTTGCAATGACTCCTGATCAAAATTATCACGAGATAGCTTTTGAATATTTTCTGGATTACGCTGACCAAAAGCATGTTCTGGCGCAATCACAAATTCACCCTGAGAACCTGCCTCTAAACCAATTAGAGGCACCTCAAAGCCAGGCAATAGATTGCCATCACCTAGGGTAAAGGTGGCTGGCTTGGCATCAAAATTGGAGTCGACAATTTCACCATTTTCTAATGACAGCGAAAAATACAGTGTCACCCTAATACCCTGATCAATTTTAATACTCATGGTTGTCTTAATCCTTGTCACTCTCTTTTGAAGGGCGCTTTAAAATACCCTCTAAGATTAGTAAAAAAGCACCTAGGCAAATACCTGAATCAGCAATATTAAACGCAGGAAAGTGCCTACCAGACCAGTGAAAATCGAGAAAATCCACAACATAACCCAATGTTACACGATCATAAAGATTGCCTAGTGCACCACCTAAAATCAAAGCCAAGGCTACGCCTTCTAACTTTTGCTGGGTGGACAATCGGGCAATCCATACCAAGATAATTAGACTAACGATCGCGGCAAACAGAGTAAATCCCCAACGCTGCCAACCACCTTCGTTATTTAAAAAGCTAAAAGCAGCGCCAAAATTATGCACTCTAACGAGATTAAAAAAGGAGGTTACTACCTCTGAGGCACCATAGACAAAATGATTAACAATCCATAATTTAGTCAGCTGATCAAACACAAATACCACTACAGCGATACTGAGCAAAGCCAGTAACTGCTTGGTACTTGATAGACCAAGATTAGGCATAGTGACGTATCTCACCCTGACCATCTATATTTTCAATACAACGGCCACAGACTGATGGGTGTTTATCATTACTGCCAACATCATCGATAAAGTGCCAACAACGAACACATTTATGTGCTGTTGATTTTTCCACCAACACTTTAAGGCCCTCAAACTGTGAGTCTGCTGCATCGTTAGGTGCGTCTTTCAAGCTAGCAAGCTCTGCTTTAGAAGTAATGGTCACAAAGCGTAATTCTTGTCCGAGTTTTGCAAGTGATGCAAATAGCTCAGAATCAGCAAAGATTTTAATATCAGCTTCTAATGAGCCTTTAATACCACCCTGATTTCGCTGCTCTTCAATAACTTTGTTAATCGCCTCTTTAGCTTGCAAAATATTTGCCCAATCCTGCTTGGTTATTGACTCTTCTTCAGCCAATGGCTGAAGCGGGTACCAATGGGATGTAAATACATACTTATCGCGTTCACCGGGCATATGATCCCAAATTTCCTGCGCTGTGAAGCTTAGGATGGGTGCAATCCAACGCGCAAAGGCCTCGGCTATATGATAGAGCGCCGTTTGGGCTGATCGGCGAGGCAGACTGTCTTCTGCACAGGTATAAATTCGATCTTTAATAATATCTAAATAGAATCCACCCATATCTCTTACACAGAAATTATGTAATTTTTGATAAATTTGGTGGAATTGGAAATTATTATAATCATCAATGATTTGCTCTTGAAGCTGAGCAGCACAGTCAATCGCCCAACGATCCAAAGCAAGCAGATCCGAATTTTCCACAAGATTTTTTTGCGGATCAAAACCATCAATATTAGATAGGAAATAACGCGCTGTATTTCGAATTCTTCGATAGGATTCGCCAGCACGCTTAAGAATTTCGTCGGACACGGTCATCTCGGCACTAAAGTCAGCACTGGCAACCCATAGACGTAACACATCAGCGCCAAGCTCATTAATGACCTTTTGTGGCGAGACTACATTGCCAATGGATTTGGACATCTTGCGTCCATTTTCATCTACCGTAAAGCCATGGGTAAGCACAGCTTTGTAAGGCGCAGTGCCATTAATGGCAATCGCCGTTTTAAGAGAGGACTGAAACCAACCACGGTGCTGATCTGAGCCTTCTAAGTAAAGGTCTGCTGGATAGCATAGCTCATCTCTTGCCCCCATCACTGAGGCATGAGTTACCCCTGAATCAAACCATACATCAAGGGTATCAGTCACCTTTTGGTAATTATCTGCTTCTTCACCGAGTAATTCGGCAGCATCAAGATCATACCAAGCATCCATTCCAGACTGCTCAACTAACTGGGCAACCTGCTCAATAATATTGCTAGTTTGCGGGTGTAATTCGCCTGTTTGTTTATGCACAAACAGAGCAATAGGCACACCCCAAGTGCGCTGTCTAGAAATACACCAATCTGGACTGGCGTCGAGCATGCCTCGAATTCTCGCCTCACCCCATTCTGGGTGCCAATCCACTGACTTAATCGCTGACTTGGCTTTTTCCAAGAGACCATTTTGCTCCATGGAAATAAACCACTGTGGCGTTGCACGATAGATCAGAGGGGTCTTAGTTCGCCAACAGTGAGCATAACTATGGGTGATCTTGCCACAGCTCATTAAACGACCCTGTTCTGTAAGCACCTGATTAACCGCTTCATCAACCTTGTAGACATGCTGACCGGCAAATAATTCGACATCATCCCTAAAAACGCCGTTATCCAAAATATAATTAAGGGTGCCAATGCCATACTTATTTGATACTGAGAAGTCATCTAGACCATGATCTGGTGCAGTATGAACACAGCCAGTACCCGCATCAGTAGTCACATGATCACCAAGAAGAACTGGAATAGATCGCTGATAAAACGGATGTTGAGCAACAATATTTTCTAAAGCCGCACCCTGACAGCTGGCCAAAACTTTAAATTCGTCTAGTTCGAGCCTTTGAGCTACAGATTCAAGTAAATCAGTACTTAAAATTAGTCTAACTGAACCTGCCTGAACTAGACTATATTCTAGATCGGCACCTACACTGATTGCCTGACTGCTCGGTATAGTCCACGGGGTGGTAGTCCAAATAAGGAAATTAATGTCTCCCTCACCTGCTAAACCGCCAAAGGCAGAATCTATTGCTGCCAGTTGATCCTTATCTTCCACTGGGTAAGCTACATCAATTGAAAATGAGGTTTTATCCTGATATTCCACTTCCGCTTCAGCAAGTGCTGAACCACCGACTACACTCCAGTAAACTGGCTTATAGCCTTTTACCAGATGGCCATTTTCAGCGATCTTGCCCACCGCACGAATAATATCGGCCTCAACATCAAAGTTCATAGTCAAATAAGGATTTTCCCAATCGCCAAAAACCCCAATGCGAACAAAATCTTTACGCTGCCCATCGACCTGACGCATGGCATAGTCACGGCATTTTTGACGAAACTTTGAGTACTCTACTTTGACCCCTGCCTTACCGATCTTTTTCTCTACATTATGCTCAATAGGAAGACCATGGCAGTCCCAACCAGGGACATAAGGAGCATCAAACCCGCTTAGTGTCTTCGATTTAATAACAATATCTTTTAGCGTTTTATTAACTGCGTGACCCAGATGAATATCACCGTTGGCGTAGGGAGGGCCATCATGCAATATATATTTCTCGCAACCCGCTCTAGCCTTCCTTATTTGCTGGTAGAGATTATCCTGTTGCCATTTTTTAAGCATGGCAGGTTCGCGTTGCGCAAGATTGGCGCGCATAGCAAAGTCCGTTTTTGGCAGATTTAATGTTGCTTTGTAATCAATACTGTCAGTCATTTCGGATTAAATTTTCCAATCTAATTTTCAAATTAAAGGTTATTATCAATAAACCATTGTTCAATTTTTTTTACATCCTCGCCTATGCTTTCGGCGAGATTATCTAAACTTGTAAACTGTTGCTCATCTCGAATTTTATGAACAAATTCTACGGTGATACGCTGACCGTATATTTGCTTATCAAAATCTAACACATGCACTTCTAAAATAGGCTTTACCTTATCACCTATCGTTGGACGCACGCCCACATTGGCGGCACCCCTATATCTTCCAGTTATTCCTTCTATCTCAACCCATACGGCATAAACACCAGCTAAAGGCGCTCTAAACCGATTGAGATTCACATTAGCCGTGGGAAATCCCAGCTTACGGCCAAGTTGCTGACCATAGGTCACCTTACCTGAAATGGTAAAGCAGCGACCCAATAAAGCAGCAACTCCCTCAAAGTTTGAACCATGCAATAATTCCCGAACACGCGTGCTACTAACTCTTTGATTTTGCACTTGCACCGTTTGCGTATCCTGAACGCTAAAACCCTGCTGACGACCGATCTCCTCGAGCATTTGAAAGTCGCCCTTACGATCACAACCAAAACGAAAGTCATCACCAACAATCAAATGCTGGGTATTAATACCATCGACCAAAATCTTATTGACGAACTGCTCAGCAGTTAAACATCTAAGGTCTTCATTGAAACGCATACAAATAACTAGATCGACGCCAAAATCTAATAATGCCTCAATTTTTTCGCGCAGCCTCATTAGTCTTGGCGGTGCGGTTTGCGCAGAAAAATATTCCTGTGGCTGTGGCTCAAAAGTCATTACAACAGATCGAGCATTAAGTGATTTAGCACGGTCAATCACTTGCTGCAAAATTGACTGATGCCCTAAATGAACACCATCGAACGAACCAATAGTCACAACGGATTGTTGGTTTGCCAGTCGCGACGGATCCAGATCGCGCATTAAGGTCATTTTTTGCTGTTTCAACGCCAAATTAACTACTCGTTAGTCAAGGCGACGAGTATACCTAGCAATCAACAGAAAGGTAAGGTATTGCCCCTAAATGGAGCAAGATAAATTGATATAACAAGATTTTATATAAGATTGTATTTTAATCATGATTCGAGGTGGCTTTTGCGGGTCCTTGCAACTCTGACCAACGAAAGCCAAGCAACAATAAACTGACCGCAAAACCAATAAAGCCTACTCCGCAGAGCAACCCAATATAAGCCACTCTCTGAAGCCAATTAAAATTGTAGAAAGACTCTTGTCCACCTAAGGCATTGGACAACTGAATCAATACAAAAAGCATCACCATAACCGCAATTGCTAATCGAATAAAGAATCTTAACCAGCCACTCATTGGCTGATAGATATCCTGCTTGCGCAGAGCAAAATACAGCAGGATGGCATTCAAAAATGCTGATAAGGAAGTTGCGGCAGCCAGCCCTAAATGCCCTACCTGCCAATAACTATGAAGCGGTATCACCAATAATAAATTAAACAGCATATTCATAATCATAGCGATAACACCAATACGCACTGGTGTTCGCATATCCTGCCGCGCAAAAAAACCCGGCGCCAAAACCTTAATCAACATAAAGGCAATTAGACCAGCGGCATAGGCTTTAAGACTCAATGAAGCCATTGCCATATCGCGCACCGTCATGACTTCACCGTAGAAAAACAATGTCACCAAAATAGGCTCAGCTAATAATATCAGAGCCGCTGCCGCGGGAACCGCAATTAAAAGGATCATTTTTAATGCCCAGTCCAAGGTCTCAGAGAATGCCTGAGTCGACTGAGCCACATGATGACGGGATAAATTGGGCAATATAACCGTCGCAATGGCAATACCAAATACACCCAAAGGTAGTTCGGATAAACGGTCGGAATAATACAGCCAAGAAACACTGCCCGTAGGCAAGAATGTGGCTAATACGGTATCTAAAAGAAGATTAATCTGGCTGACCGAAACCCCAAATATTGCTGGCGCCATTAGAACCAGCACTTTTTTGACCCCTGAATCCTGCCAGTCAACCTTTGGCATAGGCAACATATGAATAGTTTTTAAAAAGGGCAACTGGAATAAAAACTGTACGATACCAGCGAGCAAAACACCCCAAGCTAAGGCATAGGCCGGCTCGTCAAATAGCGGTGCAGCAAATAGCGCGGCTAAAATAAGACATAAATTCAGTAAAACAGGCGTAAACGCTGGTACTGCAAAACGATCGTAGCTATTAAGCACCGCACCGGCTAATCCTGTCATTGAAATAAATAATAAATAAGGAAAGGTAATGCGGAGCATCTCTGAGGTTGCAGCAAATTTACTGGGATTATCCATATACCAGCTTGGTGCAAAAATTGCGGCCATCAAGGGCGAGGCAATAATAATCAACAGTGTTAACAAAATAAGCGTTAGGCCTAGATTACCTGCAACACGACTAACTAGCTGCCGAACCGCTGCAACACTGCCCTTTTCTCTGTATTCGCCCAAGATAGGAACGAAGGCCTGAGCAAAGGCACCCTCAGCAAAAAGCCGACGAAAGAAATTAGGGATTTTAAAGGCAACAAAGAATACATCGGCTAATGCCTCTGCACCGATTACACGGGCAAAAACCACATCGCGAGCCAACCCTAAGAAGCGTGATAGCATAGTAAAAAAGCCCACCACTCCGCTCGAGCGAAGTAGTCCATGATCTTTTTTCTGCTGTGCGATTTCCTCGGACACCTTGTATTCCATTCTAAAATCTATGGGCACCAGTTTAACGGTAGTGACAACCTTGTCCAAGGGAATCTATCACCAAAGACCAAAACTAAATATACCCAATAGCAACAAACATCAAAAAAGTCGCTGAAAACAGCAATAATAAGGTTGAATCTCAACAAATAACCCTGTATATTTCCGCGCCTTTATAGAGTTCCCTTAACTTAGGAGATAATTCAAGTGGCTAATTCAGCACAAGCAAAAAAACGCGCACGTCAAAACGAAAAAAGACGTCAGCATAATGCTGGCCTTCGCTCAATGGTTCGTACCTACATTAAGAAGGTTGATGCAGCCCTCGAAAGCGGCGATGCTGCTCTAGCACAAGAAGCCTACAATACATCGGTTCCAGTAATCGACCGTATGGCTGATAAAGGAATTATCCATAAGAACAAAGCTGCTCGCCATAAGAGCCGTCTTAACGCTCAAGTTAAAGCGCTAGCAACTAAGTAATAGAAAAAATCGAATATAAAAAAACCGGCTTTTGCCGGTTTTTTTATGTCTCTAATTCAGAACCACAACATCTTAAGACGTAATGTGCTCAGCAATAAACTGCTGTACAGCCTGACTATCATTATCAAGCACCGTATATTGCTCCTCCCGCTCAAATAAATCTGCCATATGCGGCGGCAGAGCTGGGTCTTCAGGATAACCCGCCTCTTTTACAGCATCTGGGAATTTTGCCGGATGTGCGGTAGCCAAGGTTACCATCGGAGTAGACTGACTATGACTACATTCACGCGCAGCCGCCAAACCAATCGCCGTATGAGGATCTAATAGATAACCGCTGTCAGCATAGGTTGAACGAATAACATCGACCATGCCCGCATCATCACAGCGATAACTTGAAAATAATGTTCTAGCACTGGCCAACGCAGAATCGCTCAGCACCATATGACCACTTTTGGCATCAGCCATAAGATCTGCAATTTGCTTTCCATCGCGATCATAAAGATCAAATAACAGACGCTCAAAGTTACTGGAAATCATAATATCCATACTAGGCGCCAAACTTTGCTGCAGCGGCTGAGTGCTATGATCATTATCACTGATACAACGATGTAAAATATCATTCTGATTAGTTGCAATGACCAGCTGCTCTATAGGAAGTCCCATTTGGTGAGCTAAATAACCCGCAAAAATATCGCCAAAGTTACCCGTAGGCACTGAGAATGAGACTTTTCTATGAGGACCACCCAAGGCAAGAGAAGCCCAGAAGTAATAAACAATCTGCGCCATAATTCGCGCCCAGTTAATCGAGTTAACCGCAGCCAGCTGTCTGCCTTCTGGCAAGAAAGATTGGTCGGAGAAACTGGCTTTAACCATATTTTGGCAGTCATCAAAATTACCATGCAGGGCAATATTGTGAATATTATCTGCCATTACAGTAGTCATTTGTCGGCGTTGAACTTCAGAGACACGCTGATAGGGATGAAGAATAAAGATATCTAGATTCTTACAATGTCTACAACCCTCAATTGCAGCCGAACCAGTATCGCCAGAGGTCGCCCCCATAATAACTACTTTTTGATTGCGCTTGGCTAGAATGTAATCTAGTAAATTACCCAAAAATTGCAGTGCAAAATCTTTAAAAGCCAGTGTTGGCCCTTGGAATAATTCCAAAATCCATTGATTATGGCCGGCCTGTATTAAAGGCGCTATGGCCTCATGACGAAAACCAGCATAAGATTTTTCAATGAGTCCACGTAAATCCTGCTCTGGAATTGAACCGCCGACAAACGGTGTAATAACCTTAAGGGCTAATTCTTCGTATGAGAGTTCACTCCAAGAAGCTATCTCATCAACGCTAAACTTAGGCATTTCCTCTGGCACAAACAGACCGCCATCTTCGGCCAAGCCGGTTAATACGACATCTTCAAAGCTTTTGGGCTCAACACCGCCTCGTGTGCTTATATATCTCATTTACTGATCCAAATGTTCAACGCGAATAAATTTAATTGTATCACGCACAGTTTCAAGGTTCTCAATGCGCTCGACAGCCGTACTCAACAACTTTTCTTGGGTTACATCAGTGACTATGATGACATTGACGTAATCTTCACCTGCTGGCTGCTCTTTTTGAACAATCGCCTCAATACTGATGCCTGAGTCAGCCATAATTTTGGTAATATCAGACAAAACGCCCGGTTTATCTAGGGCTGCAAAGCGCATGTAAAAGCTGGTTTCAATTTCTTCAATTGCCACAATATTACGCTGCTCTAATTCTGATATAGGGCAACCCAATGCATTAACCTTGGCACTTGAGGGCATATCTAGGGTTCTTGCCATATCCACGATATCAGCTATTACTGATGATGCCGTTGGCTCTGCCCCAGCACCTGGACCGCAAAATAGGGTTGTACCCACGGCATCGGCATTGACCATCACCGCATTCGCCACATCATTAACGCCTGCAATCATGCTTTTATGTGGCACTAGAGTTGGATGAACACGAAGTTCAACGCCTTGCTGAGTTTGTCTGGCAATACCCAGATGCTTGATCGCGTAGCCAAGTTCTTTCGCATAGGCAACATCCTGAGGTTCTAGCTGAGTAATCCCATCAGTATAAAGACCATCCAAAGTAAGAGGCATTTCAAACGCAATGGAAGCAAGAATAACCAACTTGTGCGCAGCATCAATACCTTCAACATCAAAGGTAGGATCTGCTTCTGCATAACCTTTTTCCTGAGCCTCAACCAACACGTCATTAAAGTCACGACCCTTGGTATCCATCTCAGTAAGAATAAAGTTTGTGGTGCCATTAATAATACCCGCCACCCAATTAACTCGGTTGGCAGAAAGACCTTCACGAAGCCCCTTGATAATTGGAATACCACCAGCTACTGCAGCCTCATAGGCCACTTCAAGACCTTGAGAAGCAGCATAGGCAAAAATCTCCATACCATGTTCAGCGATAAGTGCCTTATTGGCAGTGACTACATGTTTGCCGTTCTTAAGCGCCATCATAACTAAGTCATAGGCAACCGTAGTGCCACCTATCAACTCAACCACAATATCAATTTCTGGGTTTTGAGCCACTTCAAAGATATCGCGAACCACATCAACATCTGATGTATCACAATTGGGGTTATCACGGCGAGCACCGACTTGCTGAATATTAATCTCGCAGTTTGCACGATCGTTGATAGAATCAGAATTGCGTGAAATTACGTTGTAAACACCAGATCCAACAGTTCCTAAACCGCAGATACCCACTTGCACAGATCGCACGTTAACACTCCAGTATGTATTAATTCTTTAGATTTTTATTTATGAAAAACGGCGGCAACAGTAACCATCTCGGCAACCGCTGTCAATGCCGCAATTTTATACTATCTTGAGGAATTTTCGGGTTATTTTTGATATTTATTTTAGTTAACCGTAAGACCTAAAGCCTCTGCAAATTTTTTCGCAGGCTGGTAACCGGGAATCAAAGTACCATCCATGAGTATTATCGCTGGAGTACCAGTAACACCCAGTTGTGTACCAAAGGCGTATTGCTCGGCGACTGGGTTGTCCTCACAAACCTCCACATCCACTGACCGACCCGATTTAACCTTAGTCAGAGCATCCTGTTGATCTTCAGCACACCAAGCCTTAGCTATCTTATTGTATGAGCTTGACGGAATACCCGCTCTAGGAAACGCGAGGTATCTTACCTCTATACCCATAGCATTTAGCTCAGGCACTTCTTGATGAAATTTTCTGCAGTAACCGCAGTCAACATCTGTAAACACGTTCATAATGGCCTTAGACTCACCCTCAGGCTTGAAAATAATCATGTCTTCAGTAGAACGCTTAGCGAATATTTCACGACGAGTAACGGCCTCTCTTGCCTCCATGGTATCAACAATACCGCCATTCTTGACCTGAAGAAGACCGCCCTGAAAAAGATACTCACCCTGCTCATGAACAAATAATAGCGGACCGTTAGTTACCTGCACCTCATAGATGCCCGGGATAGCCGATTCACCAATAAAAGTAAATTGAATATCCGGCCTTGCGGTTTTGAGCAACGACAATACTGACTGCTCTACCGTGTCAGATGGCTTTTTGATAGCTTCAGAAGCAATCGGCTTTGACTGAGGCATTTCAACAGCAGCGGTTTCCTCGCTGGAAAAATTAGTTTCTGGCTGAGAAATTTCAGCACCCTGTTCTTTAGCTACAAATTGGACTGCGCCGAAAAAACAGCAAAGAGCCAACACAAACAGTATGGCACCTGACTTAGTAGTTAAGACCAAAACGATCTCCTAGAGAAGTGATTAAACAGGCAACCCAATAATGGATTGCCTTTATATCTTGAGTATAGCTAGTGATTGATAACTATAATGCTTCGTCGCCAGTCTCGCCGGTACGAATTCGAAGCGCTTGTTCAACTTTGTAGACAAAAATTTTGCCGTCACCAATTTTACCTGTCTTGGCAGCTTTTTCGATCGCTTCAATAACTGCATCAAGAATTTCATCGGCAACCACAACCTCCAATTTAACTTTTGGCAAAAAATCAACCACATATTCTGCACCACGATACAGTTCTGTGTGGCCTTTTTGACGACCAAAGCCTTTGACTTCTGTTACAGTTATGCCCTGAACACCAACTTCTGATAAAGCTTCTCGAACATCGTCTAACTTAAATGGCTTAATTGTTGCTGACACCAAAAACATAAATAACTCCTATTAGTCTTAAATTTATAATTAGTATGTTTTAAAGATACCTTTTTATTCATTATATTGCATCTTTAGCAAAAAAAAATATTATCGGCACCCGAATAATTTTATTTAATTCTGTATTTGGTAAATTTTAGACAAAAAAAACCGGGGCAAAGCCCCGGTTTTTTTACAAAGCAGTTAACTTAGCTTTTTGAGCTTGTGAACTCTGGGTATGCTTCCATACCACATTCAGCAATATCAACGCCGTTAGCTTCGTCTTCTTCAGATACTCTTAGACCAATTAGCGCTTTAATTACATACCAAGCGATAAAGCTTGTTACGAATACCCATACAAAGATGGTTGCAGCACCGATTAGCTGACCTGAGAAAGTAGATCCGTCATTAGTTACTGGCACTAATAGAAGACCTAGTAGACCAACAACACCGTGCACAGAGATTGCACCAACAGGATCGTCAAGCTTTAACTTATCAAGAGTAAGGATACTGAATACTACCAATACGCCACCTAGTGCACCGAATAGAGTTGCTTGAAGTGCAGATGGAGTAGAAGGCTCAGCAGTAATAGCAACTAGACCAGCTAGTGCACCGTTAAGAGCCATAGTAAGATCAGCCTTACCGAATAGAAGCTTAGCAACGATAAGAGCAGCAATAAGACCACCAGAGGCAGCAGCATTAGTATTCAAGAATACCATTGCAACAGCGTTTGCGCTTTCTACTGAAGCAGTAGCAAGAACAGAACCACCGTTAAAGCCGAACCAACCCATCCATAGGATGAATGTACCTAATGTAGCCATAGGTAGGTTAGCACCTGGGATAGCGTTTACTTCACCGTTTGCGCCATATTTGCCTTTACGAGCACCTAATAGAATTACACCAGCCAATGCTGCAGAAGCACCTGCCATGTGAACAATACCAGAACCAGCAAAGTCAGAGAAACCTAGATCACCAAGAGTGTACATGCCGAATACAGCTTCGCCACCCCAAGTCCAAGCACCTTCCATTGGGTAGATGTAACCAGTCATTACAACTGCGAACAGTAGGAAAGACCATAGCTTCATACGCTCAGCAACAGAACCAGATACGATAGACATCGCTGTAGCAACGAAAACTACTTGGAAGTAGAAGTCAGCAGCTGGCGCATAAGTCCAGTCATCAGCAACACCATCACCAGCGATTCCGCTTAGGAAAGTATCACCGCCGTACATGATCGCGTAACCGCATACTAAATACATAGTACAGGCAACCGCAAAAAGCGCGACGTTTTTAGTTAAAATTTCAGTGGTGTTCTTAGAACGAACTAAACCAGCTTCTAGCATAGAAAAGCCAGCAGCCATCCACATAACCAGTGCACCGCACACCAAGAAATAAAAGGTGTCTAGTGCGTATTGTAATTGAAATATCTCAGTCATTTTGATTCCTCTAAATTAAATTGCTTCGGCACCGGTTTCGCCGGTACGGATTCGGATTACTTCTTCAGTATTGGTAATAAAGATTTTGCCATCACCGATTTTTCCAGTTTGGGCAGCTGCTGTAATTGCTTCTACAGCGCGGTCAACTAAGTCATCCGCTAAAGCTACTTCAACCTTCACTTTTGGTAAAAAATCTACCACGTACTCAGCGCCTCGGTAGAGCTCTGTATGTCCTTTTTGGCGGCCGAACCCTTTAACTTCAGTAACAGTAACACCTGTTACACCAAGCTCACCTAAAGACTCTCTTACTTCATCGAGTTTGAAAGGCTTAATTATTGCCGTAACCATTTTCATTGTATTTCTCCACTGGATGTAACTTACCATCCGTAATTTATGTAAGACGAAAAATCCTTGGTTGACTGATCAAGTCCATATCTAACGATATGAACTTATTTCAATTAACCAAATTTTCTTTGCTTAAATCTCCCAAGATTTAATAACTTGCGTGTAATGTATTAACAAGCACTAAGACATATGCATTTAGCGTGCCAACTTTTTATGTCAGTGTAATTTCAATCAATAATTGCCATTATTTGGCATTTTTATGGCTCCTCAACGGCTTAAAAATAGTTTTATGCACTATTTTGGTTCAAATTAACCACTGATAAGCACCTATTTGGTTAGCCTAAAATCGACCATGTTATCGCCAATTAAATTTGATAAAGTAACTCCACGAGGAATACTAACTATGAAATTTGATGATTTTTACCAACAACTAATGGATCAACTTAATCAGGCGACCGCAGGCTCCAATGAAATAAGCCAAGAAGCAAAGATTTATCTTCGTGCCGCTACTAGCAACCTATTTAATAAACTAGATATTGTTTCTAAGGAAGAATTTGAAGCTCAAAAAGCGGTCCTTGCTCGCTCAAGAGAAAAAATCAATCAGCTAGAACTGCAACTGGAGCAACTTAAACAGTTAATAGAAAGTGCAAAGTAACCCCTAGACTCCAAATCATAACAACAGAGCGAATTATTAGGACTACAATTTATATATTCATCTATATCTGTGAATTAGGTGAAAAACAAACAGTATAAATAGCCCTAAGGACATTGGATGTCGCTTTCTATCGTCAACTCTCGTGCCAAACTAGGCTTATCATCGCCCCTTGTTTCAGTGGAGGTTCATCTCTCTAACGGTTTACCCGCTTTTAATATTGTTGGCTTACCTGAAACTGCAATTAAGGAAAGTAAGGATCGAGTTCGTAGCGCAATAATTAATTCTAAATTTGAGTTTCCCAACCGCCGCATCACCGTTAATCTGGCGCCTGCAGAATTGCCAAAGGGAGGTAGTCGCTTTGATCTGGCGATAGCCATAGGTATTTTGGCGGCTTCCGAGCAAATCCCTAAACAGCCACTGAAAGAATATGAATTTATTGGTGAATTAGCACTATCGGGAGAACTGCGTGGTATTGAAGCTATTTTACCCTCAGTTATAGCCTGTGCTTCAGCTAATAAACAGTTAATTCTAAGCCGGCAAAATGCGAATGAAGCCTGTTTGGTTGAGTCTGCTACCCTACTTGCTGCTGAGCATTTACTTGAGGTGACAGCTCACCTACATCAATCAAAGCCTTTAGACCGCTGGATAGCAAAAAGTACCGTACAAGCTATTACATCCCCTGAAATAAACGAGGTTATAGGTCAAAAACAGGCCAAACGTGCACTGGAAATAGCCGCCTGCGGTGGCCATCATATGCTGCTGTATGGTCCGCCAGGCACAGGCAAATCTATGCTTGCCGCTCGATTACCAGGCATATTGCCCTGCATGACCAATCCGGAGGCATTAGAGGTAGCCTGTGTGCATTCCATCGCTCAAAAAAAAAACCATAAAAATTTATGGCAACGCCCCTTTCGATCACCTCACCACAGCGCCTCAGCCACAGCTATTGTCGGTGGCGGTAGTTCGCCGCAACCGGGAGAAATATCTCTTGCCCATCAAGGAATTTTATTTCTTGATGAACTGCCAGAGTTTCAACGATCGGTTTTGGAAATGCTTCGCGAGCCACTGGAAACAGGTGAAATTCATATATCACGTGCCGCAGCCCAGCTTACCTTTCCCGCCCAATTTCAATTAATAGCGGCTATGAACCCTTGCCCCTGTGGCTATTTGGGAAGTCACCGCTGTGATTGCAGTGCAGAAAAAATAGCACGCTATCAGGGCAAAATATCCGGTCCTATTTTAGACCGCATCGATTTACATATTCCGGTAAATAATATTGAAACCCAACAACTCTTTCAGGCACAGCAAAATCTCGAGGGCGACTCAAACCAACAAATTATACAAAGAGTTAACCAAGCAAGGAGATTACAGATGGCTCGACAGAGAACGGTGAATGCGCGCCTCGACAATCAACAGTTAAAAAAGGTCTGCCCTTTAAATTGCCAGCAACAGGATTTTTTAAATCGCGCTATTAAAAGCTATAAGTTATCGACGCGAAGTTTTTATAGATTACTGAAGGTTGCAAGGAGCATTGCCGATCTTGCCGGCCATCAAACCCCTGATCTATCTGCCTATCAAGAGGCACTTTCCTATCGCAATCAATTTACAACAGGATAATTACTTTTTGACTAAGGGTTGTTGGTGAATAAATCATTAAAATTATGGATAATCGATAACTTACTAAACAATTAACGAGCACAACCCATGCCAAATAAAGATTCACGGCTTGTTTATTCCACTGAAACGGGACGTATCAAGCAACCAAGCGAATCCAAACCAACGGCAATCACCGATGGCATTATTCGAATTAGCCGCGAAACTAAAGGACGCAAAGGCAAAGGCGTTACCCTAATATCCGGTTTTGATCTGACCCCCAATGACTTAAAAGCCCTGGCTAAAAAGTTAAAAAAAATCTGCTCAACGGGCGGCACTATCAAAGACGGAATTGTTGAAATTCAAGGCGATCATCGAGAATTACTAAAAAGTCAGCTTGAAAAAATGGGTCATACTGTAAAATTGGCCGGCGGTTAATAGCATGAAGATCAAACGACCCTTTGGCACCTGGCCCTCTGTTATCAGCGCTGAAATCGTAGCCAGCGCTGCACCTAAGCTTAGCTGTATCCAATCCCATCAAGATCAATTATTTTGGGTTGAGAGTCGCCCTCAAGAATCGGGTCGCAATGTTATTGTTAGCCAAGACAAAAAAGGCATTACCAAGGATATATTGCCTGCACCCTATAGTCATGCCAGCCGCGTGCATGAATATGGCGGCATGGCCTATGCCCTTTCTGAAGACACCCTATATTTTGTCAATGCCGTGGACCAGTGTATTTATAAGCTGGCGATCGATGGCAGCCAATCTCCCACTGCTATCACACAGCCTGGATCTCGATTTGCCGACCTTGCTATTGATACTGCCAATAATCGATTAATTGCAGTATGCGAACAACATAAGGATAACGGCGAACCAGAAAATTTTCTGGCTGGGATATCACTAGACAAAGGCAGTCAACAGCTACAACGCTTAGCTTCAGGCGCTGATTTTTATGCTTATCCATGCATTAGTCCCAATGGAAAAAAACTGTGCTGGATAGAATGGAATCACCCTAATATGCCATGGGATAGCACTCAGCTATGCTGTGCTGACAATCAAAGCAACCTATCAAATCAATATGTGGTTGCCGGAGCTGAGGCTAATGAAGCTATATTCCAACCTCGATGGTCACCTGACAATCAGTTATTTTATGTTTCCGATCGCAATAACTGGTGGAATATTTATTCGGCTAAATCTGGTGTGATTCTGGATAGGCCAGCTGAATTTGCCACACCGCTATGGCAGTTTGGCATGTCGACCTATGACTTTATTGACGCAGATAGAATCGGCTGTCTGTGGACCCAACAGGGAATTTGGCACTGTGGTATCCTGCATATTGCAACCGGCCATTTAGAAATAATAGAAACTGACTTTACCGCAATGCAAGCAGCTTGCTGCCATCAAGGCGAACTGGCCATGATAGCGGGAGCATCCGACAGAGCGAATCAAATTGTTACCGTTGGTCCGAAAACTGCTCCAACAAAAGTCCATACTCCTGCTTGCTTAGATCTAGAGTTAGGTAACCTGTCTTCACCAGAATCAATTTACTTTCCTACTGCCAACAACCAACAGGTACAGGCCTTTTTCTATACGCCAACCCACAGCCAATTTCAGGGTATGGATAATGAATTGCCCCCGGTTATTGTTATCTGCCATGGCGGTCCTACTGGGGCTACCGACTGTAGTTTAAATTTAAAAATTCAGTATTGGACCAATCGTGGTTTCGCAGTGGTGGATATTAATTACCGCGGCAGTACTGGTTTTGGACGCGATTACCGCAATGCGTTAAATAACGCTTGGGGCGTCGCTGATATTGAGGATACCCAATACGCAGTCAACTATTTGGTCAAACAAAAGAAAGTTGATGCTGAGCGCTGCATTATACGCGGCAGTAGTGCCGGTGGTTATACCGTATTATCTGCACTTACCTTTACTGATACCTTTAAGGCTGGGGCAAGTTTATATGGAATTGGCAATCTTGAGACTCTGGCCACTGATACCCATAAATTTGAATCGCGTTATTTGGATAAACTGGTAGGCTGCTACCCAGAACAACAGAAAACCTATTATCAGCGATCACCGATTAATCATATAGATCGATTGAATTGCCCAGTTATTTTTCTTCAGGGATTAGAGGATAAAGTGGTGCCTCCCAATCAAGCTAAATTGATGGTTAATAGCCTTGAGGAAAAAGGTATTGATGTGGTTTATATTGAATTTCCAGATGAGGGGCATGGATTTAGAAAATCAGAGAATATTATTCGTGCCATGCAAGCGGAACTGACTTTTTATCTTGATGTTTTTAACCTGAGCAACGGAAAATAAACCATGTCTCGCTATAGACCACCCGCACCTAAAAGCTCGCCCTATATTACCGCTGATGGTGCGGCTAAATTGCGTGCCGAGGTCCGTCAACTCTGGAAAGTAGAACGCCCACAGGTCACTCAAGTGGTGCATGAAGCGGCAAAAAATGGTGATCGTTCGGAAAATGGCGACTATATCTATGGTAAGCGTCGACTGCGGGAAATTGATCGTCGTGTTCGTTACCTAAGCAAACGTCTTGAAGAGGCTACCATTGTTGAGGATAAACCAAGAGATACTTCAAAAGTATTTTTCGCCGCTTGGGTAACGCTAGAAGATCAAGACGACCCAGATGCACCGCTGCAACGATTGCGTCTAGTAGGTTCTGACGAAATCGATAGTGAAAAAAATTGGATTAGCATTGATTCACCTATGGCGCGAGCTTTAATCGGCAAATCTACTGATGAAGAGGTCGAGGTGAGAACACCAGATGGCGAGCGCTATTTTATAATCACTGCAATCGAGTATTAGGGAGATAAACGATTTATCGTCCAACCGCTAGCATCGCGGATAAAGCTAAAACGATCGTGCAATCGTTTCTCACCGCCCTGCCAAAACTCTATCTCCTCAGGCACTACAAGATAACCCCCCCAAAAATCAGGCAGTGGTATCTCACCAGCGGTAAATTTTTCTTTAAATTCATTATATCGTTGTTCCAAAACCTGCCTGGAACTAATCACAGCGCTTTGCTGAGATGCCCATGCAGCGAGTTGACTTTCCATTGGGCGACTTAAAAAATACTCGGTTACTTCGGCTGAAGATAATGGCTCTGCTCGACCACCAATAATCACCTGTCGATCTAACTGTAACCAAGGAAAATGCAGACTAACGCGAGAATTTTGTTTTATATCCACTGCTTTTCGGCTTTCTAAGTTGGTATAAAACACAAATCCACGGCTATCAAACTTTTTAAGCAGCACCATTCGCTGCCATGGCTGACCTTGTCTATCGACAGTAGCAACACTCATAGCGGTAGGATCTTGAATATTCGCCTCAAGCGCCTGCTTCATCCAAAGCTCAAATTGAGCAAAGGGGTCGTCAAGCAGTGAATCCCTATTCAAGCTGCCATAATCATATTCACGACGATTATCTTCAAGGCTCATGGCCACTCCAAAGCTTTCAAAAAATATTTAACTTTTACTAATTTAACACAGTTATTAACCACTGAGCGGCTGTTTGTGTGTAAATTTAGGGTAATACGCAATAATTTAATGTTTAGTCCGACAATTTAAACGCAACAAAATAATAAAGTTGTTGCAAATGGTGACTAAAAGACCCTGAAAATGTGCCTAATTTTGGTTAAATCCCAATAATAACAATGATTAAGCTATAAAAATGCTCACTACAGGCGTATACTCCGCGACCTCTCGCTTTTGAGAGCATAACCAAAGGTAATTTCATGTCTTCTAACGAATTTCAAACACTGGGTATTAGTGCACCGGTGCTTAAAGCTGTCCAAAACTTAGGTTACGAGCAGCCATCCCCCATTCAAGCACAGAGTATCCCTATTCTTCTCAGTGGAAAAAACCTTTTGGGCACTGCTCAAACTGGTACAGGTAAGACAGCCGCCTTTGCACTGCCGTTACTCAGCAAAATTGATGAAAAACAAAAGACGCCGCAAATCTTGGTTTTAACGCCTACCAGAGAACTGGCAATTCAAGTCGCTGAAGCCTTTCAAAGTTATGCCAAACATATCAAAGGCTTTCATGTATTGCCAATTTATGGTGGCGCCGATATTGGCGGTCAACTGCGTGCTTTAAAACGTGGCGCACAGGTGGTCGTAGGCACACCGGGTCGAATGCTGGATCATCTTAAGCGCAAAAGCCTAAATCTTAGCCAAATAAAATCATTGGTACTAGATGAAGCAGATGAAATGCTGCGCATGGGCTTTATTGATGATGTAGAAACCATCCTCTCAAAAACGCCAGATGAAAGTCAAAGAGCCCTTTTTTCGGCCACAATGCCAGCAGCTATTAAACGTGTCGCCGACACCTATCTGGGTGATGCTGATCAGGTGCGTATAAAAAGTAAAACGCAAACTGTTGAGCGCATTCAACAACAGTATGTCACGGTGAAGGCGCATCAGAAAATGGATGCTCTAACGCGAGTGCTAGAAGTTGAACAGTTTGATGGCATGATTATTTTTGTGCGCACCAAATCCTCAACCCTAAATATTGCCGAACGACTTGAAGCTCGTGGTTTCTCAACAGCAGCTCTTAATGGCGACCTTACGCAAGCATTAAGAGAACGCACCATTGGCAAGCTAAAGCGCGGTCAAATTGATGTTGTTGTTGCCACAGATGTTGCTGCACGCGGCTTAGATGTCGAACGTATTAGCCACGTTATTAACTTTGATATCCCTTACGATAATGAATCCTACGTTCACCGCATTGGTCGAACCGGACGAGCAGGCCGAGAGGGTAAAGCGATTTTATTTATTACCCCAAAGGAAACTCGCCTTTTACGCTCTATTGAAAGAACCACTAAAAGCACCATTGCACCGCTAACCATGCCTTCCAATGAGCAGGTGAGTGACCAACGCATTCAACAATTTACTCAGCAACTTTCAAAAACACTGGAAACACCGCGGCTTGATAAATTTCGCGAGATGATTGTTAAATATGCTGAAGAAAATGATTTAGATATGGCGGATATTGCGGCCGCTTTAACCTATGAAAACCAAAAAGAACGCCCACTGTTCCCTAAACTCGATAATATTGTTGCGCCTCGCCAAGAAAACTCGGCTAAAAATAAAGACAAAAAAGGTAGAGATAGAAGCAACAGAGATAGTAACCCTAAAAGTACCCGAGCTAAATCTGAACGAATTATTCGCGATGAAGATGGCAACGTAGTTCCAATGCTGACCTATCGCATTGAAGTAGGTAAAAATGACAGTGTTGAGCCTTCCAATATTGTCGGTGCAATTGCTAATGAAGCCGATATTAGCAGTCAGTATATAGGTCAAATCATTCTTCATGATGAATACAGTACCGTCGATCTTCCAGATGGTATGCCCGATGATATATTCAAAATCCTTAAAAAGGCTCGCGTACGCTCAAAAGCAATGAATATCAGCATTGATAATGGTGGCGATAAAAGCGCGCCATCTAACCGCTCACCAAGACCGAAAAAAGGCCCAAAAAAAGCCAAGTCAGGTAGTCGTGACGGTGCACCAAAACGCAAAAGCGCAAAATCTGATGGCACTGCACCACTAAAAAAGAAGAAAAAGACTTACACTAAAAAAGATAAGAAAAGGTAATCTACAACTGTCGTCTAAAGGGCGGCAGCGCGTCGATTAACTGAGCGCCATAGCGCTTAGTTATCAAGCGCTTATCTAAAATAGAGACAGTTCCGGTATCGCTTTCCGTTCTTAACAAACGGCCACAGGCCTGAATGAGGCGCAAGGAAGCAATAGGCAGTGCTATATCAAAGAATGAATTACCCCCTTTGTCTTCAATCCATTCCGACAGTGCCTCATGCAATGGATCATCGGGCACCATAAAAGGTAATTTAGCAATAATTACATGCTTACAGTAATCACCGGGCAAATCGACACCCTCAGCAAAACTCGCCAAACCAATTAAAACACTGGTTTTTCCCTGATCAACACGCTCCTTATGTAACCGCACCATTTCACGATTGGAATACTTACCCTGAACCAGACAAATTTGCTGTAAATCTGTGTCCAGTCGATCATAGACCTCGTCCATTTGACGGCGCGAAGAGAATAGAACTAGAGTCCCTCCCCTGCTCTCAACCATATCAGCAAGATTATCAGTTATGTAGTCTGTATGTTCATATATGGCATTGCCCTCGATACAGTCTTTGGGTACAGACAGTGTAGCTGCTTCAGCATAGTTAAAAGCCCCTGCTACAGATAAAAATTGCGCTGAATCTGGAATACCTGTTTCACGTTTTAATGTATTAAAATTACCCAACGAACGCAGTGTTGCCGATGTTATTACTGCGCCATAGCAACAGCCCCAAAGCTGTTCACGCAAAATCTCTGTAGCCTGAATAGGGCTCGCATTAATAGCGATATCCAGATTGCCAGAGCCCGAATCATCTAAACGTAACCAACAAGCTATTGGCACAGCGTGGCTGGCCAGTTGCTGCTTTAATCGATCCCAAAGTGCCAATAAATTTTCGCCTTTGGTTAACCAGCTACCCACCTGTTGGTAAAATAGTTCAATATCTGGAATGGGCACAGCATAATCTCTATCGGTAAGTGCTTCATTTAAGGTATCCCTTAGCAGCTCAACACGACCGATCCAGCGACTGGTTAACGCGCTAATATTCTGTGCTAATTCACGTATGCCCTCACCCACATCGCCCTGAGGGAAGCGGTATAGCTGGCGATCATCCTCAAGATTATCCAAGTAAGCTTGAAACTGCGGGTAACAGGTGGTTAAAAGAGCCATTATCTCATTGGCGCCGCTTTCAATTCTCGGCAGCATTTCAATAATCGTTTTATCCTTTTCAAAGATAGGTGTCTGACCTTTAAGCTGTTTAGGAAGCCGCTCGAGCCAGTTTAAGGTGGTATTTATTCGACATTGGGCACCAAAATGTTTTACCGCAGTTTCGCCCAGACGATGCCCCTCATCAAAAATATAAATACAGTCCTCAGGCGGAGGTAAGATGGCACCCCCGCCCAATGCTAAATCAGCCATCACTAAATCATGATTGGCCACAATACAGTCGGCCTCCTCAAGTTCTGCGCGAGCTTTAAAAAAAGGACATTGATCAACAAATTGACAGCGTCGCCCCGTGCATTGGCGATGATCAACAGTAAGTGTTTGCCAGTCAGCATCTGGAATACGACTATCCCAGGCATCACGGTCACCATCCCAGCTATTATTCCCTAGCGCTGCCGATAGCTCTTGGTAGAGCGCTTCACTCTGAGCATTGGGATTAAAAGGCATTTCATCTTCAAACAAAAATAATCCCGCTTCCTTGGATTTAATCGCGTCTAAACATTGTTCTAAACGCATATTACAAACATATCGGCCACGCCCTTTCACCAAGGCAACTTGATAGTCCCAGTCGCATGCCTCTAATAAATCGGGTATATCTTTGAGAATTAACTGTTCTTGGAGAGCAATGGTGCCCGTTGCCACCACCACTGTTTTTTCTTTCGCACGCGCTATGGGCAATGCAGATAAAAGATAGCCAACGGTTTTCCCTGTGCCTGTTCCAGCCTCAATCACGGCAAGACGTTTATCAGCATCACTGTGGCCAAGACTATTGGCAATGGCGGCAATCATTTGCTTCTGCCCAAGCCTGGGTTTTAAATCACGGGATTTTAGAAATTGGCGATAACCTTGCTGAATGGTTTCCTTGATTGATTGATCTAGCAAACAATAGCATCCTCATTAATTGAGCTGCCTGTAACAGGTGGCTGCTGTTGATAGTCTAGCTGATTTTCAACCGGTTTGGCGTAGGCATCAATAACCAGCAATCTGTGTTCGGCAGGAACTGTTTGCAAATGCGCCTGAAACTTAGCTTCGGCTAATAACCAATCCTCATCCGGCCACTGTTGTTTTAATTGATCAACCACAGCTTGGTCTCTATCTGCCTGTGTTTGCCAAGCAATAATATTAGTCGGAAAAATTTGATACAAGGCATGAATTTGACGATTAACCTCTTCAGCGAGATCCTCCGCAGTTTCAAAATTTGCCTCAATGGGGTCTCCAAAATTTACCTGTACGCGACCTTTGTAACCCAAAAACCCCTTTTGAATACTATCTAAATCTTCAAATTCAGATTTGATATAGCTTTCCCCCTGACCAGCAGCATAAAGCTCCCTAGATTTTTCAATAATGCAGGGATCATATTCATAGGACAGAGACACTGGCATTAACTTTAACTGGCCTATGGCTTCACCAAATGTCTGCTGTTTGGATTTTGACAATGCCAACATTTTTAATAAGGCTGTTTCAGTGCGATCATTACCATCCTTTGCACGTCCTTCCGCCTGAGCAATCCAACAAGAGGCATTATCTTCGGTAATACTAAATCGTATATATGCAGATAGGTTTTTTAGCGCTTCAAGCTTTTCTCTGCGACCCTCAACTGAACGCTTAACAATAAAACTACGATTAACTCGCATAAGATCACTGGCAAATGGTTTGCTCAGTAAGTTATCACCAATGGCAATTCTTACAGTCTCTTGATCCACTGTATGAAGTGCTAGATTGACCATAGCAGGATCCAGTGCAATATCGCGATGATTACTAATAAACAGATAGGATTTGTCAGGATCAAGCTGATCCAAGCCACCAAAGCTATAGCCATCGGTGGTTTTATCCAATACATTTTGAAGGCCCACTTTTACATGGCTTTGAAAATCGGCCACCGTTTTAACATTAGCGGTTAAACGCTGTAAGTGTCGTCTAAGCAATGGTCGAGCTATAGGCTTAAAAATCCATGGCAAAAAACGCATTAAGAGGGGTGCGCGGCGAGATAATAGTAAATCGATAAATTCAGCGTCGGCAATTAATCGAGCGAGTACATCTGGAACTTCTGAATCCCTGTAGGGGCGAATATCATCAAACTGATTCATTGCTTTGCCTGTGATTTAAACCTTGCTAGTTTTTAAGGCAATATCAGATGCCTCAATTTTTATTATTATGTTATTGCACTATGCGCGGGCATTAAACCAGCGTATATCATGTGAATACTTTTCAACGCTATCAACCACATCAAGTACCAGTGCGAACAGCGCCATTCGAACTAAGACCCCATTATCGGTCTGCCGAAAGATGGCCAAGTTTGGGTTGTTGTTTAGGTCATTATCTAATTCATTAGCATCCGCTCTAGAATCTCTTGGCAGTGGATGCATAATCACCGTATTGGGTTGGCAGAATTCAGTATAGATCGCTTGATTTAGCCTAAAACGACCGCGGTAAAGGTCAGCTTCTTGCTTGCTACCAAAGCGTTCTTCCTGAATTCGTGTTGAATAGACAATATCAACATCAGCAATGCTGGGTGCCAAATCTTCCGATGTTTGAACAGCAACGCCTGAGGAGCGCATCGCTTCAATTAACTCTGCAGGTAATAACAACTCTTTGGGCGATACCAGCACGACCTTAACATTTTTATAAAGACATAATAGCTTGCACAGGGAATGGACCGTTCGCCCATGCCTAAGATCGCCTACCATGGCAATAGTTAAGCCATCAATATCACGTCCTGTAGCCGCCATTTCTTTGCGGATAGTGTATAGATCAAGTAAGGCTTGGGTAGGATGCTCATTGGCACCATCCCCACCGTTCATTACCGGCACACGACTAGCCGTAGCAAACTCAGCAACTGAACCCTCATCGGGGTGACGCATACAGATAACATCACTAAATCCAGAGAGTACGCGTGCGGTATCCTGCAGAGACTCTCCTTTCACTAGCGCCGAGCTTTCAAAGCCAGCGGTTTCCCTAACCTCACCACCCAGTAGGTTAAATGCAGAACCAAAGCTTACTCGAGTTCGAGTACTGGCCTCGAAAAACATATTACCAAGAATGGCACCCTCTAAAACACGGGTGACTTTTTTTCGCAGCGCATAGGGTTGCATCTGGTCCGCAACATCAAATACGCGGGTGACATCCTGTTTCTCAAATTGATTAATTGAGAGTATGTGAGCGCCTTGAAAATTCAAACCATTGCCTCGATAGGTAAATGCCGTTTAGCGAATTTTAGCCTTTTTAACGATACGACTCTAGTAGCAATGTCATTTGTATCGTTATGAGCAGTCAATATGTCATTATTTTAACTAGAAAGACTCACTATTAATGGCGAATTTACCAGCTACCTGATCACTCCAATTTTGCAAGGCGACTAAAATTTCCTTTTTTTCTGAACCCAAATCAGTCTGCAATAATAAATCAGCTATTTCTTTTTTTTGCTGCTCTAGGGTGATGTAACCAGAATCACCGTCAGTAAGCCGCCAACGGCAACTGTCTGTCCACTGAACTTTTTCATTATCGGTTAAGCTTTCAGAGAAATATCTCGCTTTGTAGCTAAATAATAATCGGTTATAGCGATCGTCAGAAAAATAAAAATTTTGCTGCTGAAAATCTGCAATGGTTGCGCGTCTAACATGATCAAGAATCGATTTATCTTGGTTAGATAAAAAACCCGCATAGAGCTGCTGCTCTGCTTCAGGAGCAGGTGGATAATCTGGCTTGGTATAAACAGCCTGTAATTTTTGCCGTAAATCAACCTGCTTCAAGCGCTGCCAGTTTTTTTCGCAACGGGCAACATCAATGGCTAAGCGTTTAGCCACATTAGCATCAACCAGTTTAGGTGTAGCTAATATGGGCGCCTTATTAAGATGAACTTCCTTAAGAGGAATTCGCTCCTCATTGTCTAATAAATCGTCGGCTGAGCTAAATACCAAACGTTTAATTTCTTCTTGATCAAGCGTTATCAGTTTTTCCGGATCTGCCATTAAATCAATACAGATAACAGAATTTTTATTTTCGGGATGGGCCGCCAAAGGCATCATAATTGCGCTATACAGACGGGTTTTTGGCAGCATACCCGAGCAGTGAAAAAATGGTTTTTGACTATTTAAATCAACTAACTTAGCCGCAGCAATTTTTCCGCGACCCTTCAAAAAATAATCAAACAGTTTAGGCTGAGCATTTTTAACTAATTTGGCAATAGCAATGGTAGCAGTTACATCAGATAGCGCATCATGGGCATCCTCGTGGGAGATACCATTAATCTGAGTAAGGTCTTCTAATTTAAAACTGGGCGAGCCTTCTTCATGATCAGGCCATTCAATACCTTGGGGGCGCAGGGCACGAGTTACTCGCATAAGATCAATCAGATCCCAACGTGAATTGCCATTTTGCCATTCCCTCTGATAAGGGTCATAAAAATTTCTATATAGGCTATAACGGGTAACCTCATCATCAAAACGTATACTGTTATAACCCACACCACAGGTTCCAGGCATTGCTAACTGCTGATGAATTTGCCCTATAAATTCAGGCTCATCAAGACCGTTTTCCCATGCATGTTGCGGTGTTATACCTGTAATAAGACAGGCCTGTGGACTGGGCAAAATATCCATTTGCGGTTTGCAATAAATCACCAATGGTTCGCCTATGATATTTAATTCAAAATCAGTTCTTAACCCTGCAAATTGACTGGGTCTATCAATTGAAGGCCTTGCACCAAAGGTTTCATAATCATGCCAATAGAAACTATCTTTCATATGCTGATTTTCCAATATCCGTAAATCTCTTACTAAGAGTGTAGTTGATTTTTGTCAGATACAAAAACGGCGCCCAAGGCGCCGTTATTTGTGATCTGATATTGCTTTACTCTATTTACGATTTCTCTATGGCCTGCCTTGTTAAAAACCTGCCTAGACCTATTTTTTTATATTAATGGGCATTTCTTGTATTTTAGACTGCCATAGGGCTGGGCCACTTTGATGCACCGATTGCCCTTCTGTATCCACAGCAACTGTAACTGGCATATCTGACACTTCAAACTCATAGATCGCCTCCATACCTAATTCTGGGAAGGCTACAACTTTTGCATCAATAATTGCCTTGGAAACTAAATAGGCAGCACCCCCCACAGCAATCAGGTAGACAGACTTATTATCTCGAATAGCCTCAATACCCTGTGGTCCGCGCTCAGCTTTACCAATCATGCCCATAAGACCCGTTTGCTCTAACATTGTTCGGGTAAACTTATCCATACGCGTTGCCGTGGTCGGCCCAGCAGGTCCAACCACCTCATCTCTTACCGGATCGACGGGGCCTACGTAATAAATAAAGCGTCCAGTTAAATCTACCGGTAACTGTTCTCCATTGGCCAGCATATCAGTCATCTTTTTATGAGCCGCATCGCGACCTGTGAGCATTTTTCCTGATAGTAGTAAGGTATCACCCGGCTGCCATTGCTCAATATCTGACTGAGTTACCTTATCCAAGTTTACACGCCTGACAGTGTCATCCGCTTCCCATGAAATCTCTGGCCAATCGTCTAAATTAGGCGGATCAAAAGATGCTGGTCCTGAACCATCAAGTACAAAATGTAAATGTCTTGTAGCCGCACAGTTTGGAATAATTGCAATAGCCTTATTGGCGGCGTGGGATGGATAGTCTTTAATTTTGACATCCAAAACGGTAGTTAAACCTCCCAATCCCTGCGCACCAATTCCTAGGGCATTCACTTTTTCAAATAGCTCTAGGCGCAATTCCTCATTACGGTTTTCTGCACCTTTAGCCTGCAACTGTTGAATATCAATATGATCTAACAGCGCCTCTTTAGCCATTAGCATAGCTTTTTCTGCGGTACCACCCAGACCTATACCTAAAACACCTGGAGGACACCAACCAGCGCCCATAGTAGGCACCATCTTTAAAACCCAATCCACTACCGAGTCCGATGGGTTTAGCATGGCAAATTTAGACTTAGCCTCAGAGCCACCGCCTTTTGCAGCAACATCAATTTCAACCTTATCACCGGGAACAATCTCGTAATGAATAACTGCTGGGGTATTATCACCGGTATTTTTTCTTTCACCATCAGGATCAGAAAGTATAGATGCACGCAAAATATTGTCTGGGTGCATGTAGGCTTGCCTGACGCCTTCGTTAATTATGTCTGTCAAACTATCTTTAGTATCCCACTGAACCTGCATGCCCACTTTAACAAAAATGGTCACAATGCCAGTGTCCTGACATATGGGTCGTTTAC
>JAYQEC010000007.1:0-42460 GCA_038138645.1 Porticoccaceae bacterium
TTCCTGAATCTGTAGCACGTGCATTACGTGAAGATATTGGCTCTGGCGATATTAGTGCCCAATTAATTGACGCTGAAAAAAATGCAACGGGTACTGTTATTTCAAGAGAAAAAGCGGTTATATGTGGTCGTGCTTGGGTAGATGAAGTATTTAAGCAACTGGATAACAATGTTTCTATTGAATGGCATGTCTCTGAAGGTGACTGGGTCACAGAGGATCAACCCATATTGACAGTTACGGGAAATGCTAGAGTGTTATTAAGTGGCGAGCGCTGTGCACTTAATTTTCTACAAACACTATCAGGCACTGCAACCACGGCTAGGCACTATGCACAGCTAGCAACAAATTCTCAGATACGTATTTTAGATACCAGAAAAACCATTCCGGGGCTTCGATTAGCACAAAAATATGCAATTTCTGTCGGTGGCTGCATGAATCATCGCATTGGTCTCTATGACGCCTTTTTAATTAAAGAAAATCATATCATTGCCTGTGGCGGCATTGCTAAAGCAATAGAAAAGGCTAAACAGATTTCACCTGAAAAAGAGGTCGAAGTTGAGGTTGAATCTTTGGATGAACTTAAACAGGCAGTATCAGCAGGGGCTGACCGTGTGATGTTAGACAACTTCTCTCGTGAGCAAATATTGGAAATCAGCAAGATTGATTTAGGCAACACAAAAATAGAAGTTTCAGGCAATATTACCGATCATACGATGGCGCAATATCTGGACACCCCCGTTGATTTTATTTCTTCCGGCAGCCTCACAAAGCATGTTCAGGCAATTGATTTATCCATGCGCCTATCACTCTAGCAAGGCTTTTAACAAAGCTCGGATTTGGAACATTCGCCCTTATTCCAAAGCACCTTACCACCCGCATTAATTGTGCCAGTCAAAGTATAGGTTGAGCCCGAATTTTTTGAATCAGTTGGCGCTGTAGCAACAATTTTAACCTGATTATTAGTTGCTGTAGATTCAGCCTCAAAAATATTACCCATAATTTCCACCCCCACGACACCTTCTGCGGCCTCTTTTTTATCGGGAATACCATGACTACTATGGCTGCAAACCTTTACTTTGGATAAGCCCATCATTTGTGCACAGACTTCAAAGCTCACTTTAACCGCCCCCACTGCCATCTTAGTTTCAATAAATTCTGCCCTTAAGATGAAATTTCTGTAGCTTGGTAATGCCACTAAAGCTAATAAACTAATAATGCCAATGACTACCATTAGCTCAACTAATGAAAATCCCTTTCCAAAAAATTTCTCCATGTTCACACCTCCAATTATTCTTTACCCAATAGTTAATGCATAAATTAAGGTGACTTATTCAAGTCTAGATCAATTTATGAGGGGGCATGATTTTATTATTGCTGTTTTGTGATCTAGTTCACTGAAAAATTTTTTTAGTCCCCATAAACTGTAATTAATTCGCAAGAAATCATTACCTAAATGAGGAAAGAGCATCATGGGTAATTCAAATAAACGACTCTATACATATCTTGGGAAAAGCAGTTCAGGTAAATTTATCCAAGGAAAAATAAGAGCCACCAATATTCAGTGGGCTCGTCATCAATTAAAAAGAAAAGGCATCAAATTACAGTCACTTAAAAAATGTTGGAATCTTCCTTTTTGGGGCAATCAAGCCATCAATACCAATGAGATTACAATGTTTACCCAGCAACTTGCCCTGTTGCTAAAAGCCGGAATCCCTATTAGAAGATGCTTTACCATTCTCGCCCACAGCGTTAAAAAGCCCGCCTTTCGGCAAGTAATTAGGGATATTAACAATGATATTTTTTTGGGTGATAGCCTCGCTAAAGCATTACAAAATCATCCGCGCCTGTTTAATGCTATTTTTTGTAATATGGTCGAGGCTGGAGAAACTTCTGGCACATTAATTCAAATCTTAGGCAGACTGGCTAAATACCAACAGCAAGATCAGTCGATCAAAAAAAGAATTAGAAAAGCTTTAACCTATCCTTTAATTGTCTTAGCGGTGGCGTTAGCTGTTGCCGCTATCATGCTGACGCAAGTGGTACCTAATTTTGCTAAGACCTATTCAAAATTAAGCGGTGATCTGCCATATATTACGCAATTTGTTATCGATTTATCTGGTAATTTTATTCAGGCATCACCCTTTATACTTGGCAGTCTGCTAGCTCTAGCCTGTATCGGGAAATTAATTTTAAAACAGTCACCACAGGCTATATTTTATGCCCATAGTCTATTAATCCGACTGCCATTAATTGGGCCCCTGTTAAGAAAAATAATGCTTGGTCGCTTTACTAGCACATTGGCTACAACCATTAGTGCCGGTTTACCTATGGTCACTGCGCTTAAGTCCTCAGCATCTGCAATAAATAACAGTTGCTATCACACGGCGATTTCACAGATAACAGAAGATGTAACCTCTGGGCTTTCTCTGCAAAGAGCGCTGGGAAAACAGTCGATTTTTCCGATTACCTTAAAGCAGATGGTGACTGTCGGTGAGGAATCTGGATCCCTTGTCGCCATCCTTGAGAAGGCAGGTCAAATATTCGAGCAGGAAGTAGCAGTGGCATTAGATACTATAATTCCACTGATTGAGCCTGTTATGATGCTTATCTTAGGTATACTGGTTGGAGGTCTTTTGGTGGCGATGTATTTACCAGTATTCCAACTTGGGCAATTTTTTTAAATTGATTTATGATAAATTGATAAAAAAATAAATTGATAAGGTAAAGGGAAACCTTAGCATGGAATTAGATTTAGGTCTTTCAGCGACAACCTTAGCGCTTTTTGGCATCCTTTTTGGTGCCATTATTGGCAGCTTTCTCAATGTGGTTATTATTCGCCTACCTATCATGCTTAAGGCTGAATGGACCCATGAAGCCAAGCTTTTTTTGGGCATTGAATCCACTGCAGAGAAATCCATTAATATTGTGAGCCCAAGATCACAGTGTCCAGACTGTGGTACTCTCATTAAAGCCCTACATAATATTCCTCTACTGAGCTATTGTTTTTTACGTGGCCGCTGCAGTAACTGTGGCAGCTTAATCTCAATTCAATACCCAATTATTGAATTGCTAAGCGCATTTATTACCGCTTACTTTTTTACAGTCCATGGTCTCAGCGAAAAAACTGTACTCAGCCTGTTATTTAGCTACAGTTTAATTGTCCTAGCCAGTATTGATATGCGCGAACAAATTTTGCCCGATCAAATTACCTTGCCGCTACTATGGGCTGGGTTAGGTGTGAGTTTATTTTTTGGCTCTTGGGCCAGTCTTGAAGAAAGTATTTTGGGTGCAGCGCTTGGTTATCTCTCGCTTTGGTCAGTGATGTATTTATTTAAATTAGTCACTGGCAAAGAGGGTATGGGGTATGGTGATTTTAAATTAAATGCGGCTATCGGTGCATGGCTGGGTTGGTACATGATACCTACGGTTATTCTAATTTCCTCATTTACTGGAGCTGTTTTAGGGCTATTTGCGATCGTCTTTTTTGGCCATGACCGGCGCAGCCCTTTTGCCTTTGGCCCTTTCCTCTGTATTGCCGGTTGGGTCTCTATGGAATGGGGTGATCAACTAACCACTATCTTCAGCTATCTTGCTTTTTAAACTGGAATTTGGCTCTATTTATGAAAGATAAAAAGTATCTTGTAGGGTTGACCGGTGGCATTGGTAGCGGCAAAAGCACGGTTGCGAACAGTTTTAAAAAACTTGGTATTAAGGTAATCGATGCTGACTATGCGGCGCGCGCAGTAGTCGAACCGGGATCAGAGGCACTGAATCAAATAGAAGCCTATTTTCAACCACTCGCAGGTGAAGCCCCAATTATTATTAATGGTCAACTCAACCGATCGGTCTTAAGAGCTATTATTTTTGAAGATACTGATAAAAAAAACTGGCTTGAAGCATTGCTTCACCCATTAATTAGTCAATGGATTGACGATCAAATAAACCAACCCACAGAAAGCCCCTATATTATTTTAGAATCGCCCCTGTTATTTGAAACTGAGCAATATAACAAAGTCGATACTTCCCTTTTGGTGGATATACCTCCTGAATTACAAATTGAAAGAGCAACGCTGAGAGACGGAAATACCGTGGATCAAATTCAGGCTATTATGGATAGTCAAATGAGCCGTAACGATAAACTGCATAAAGCTGCGTATATTTTTGATAACAGCCAAGCTAAAAATACTATGGATTCACGAGTTATGGCATTACACCAACAATTTTTATCGCTTGCTGAATCGAACTAATATTAAGAGATTAAGCTATGAATAAACCTATTACTGTTAACTGCCCTACCTGCCAAACAACCGTTGAATGGGGCGATGCCTTTCCTGAGCGCCCTTTCTGTTCAGAACGTTGCAAGCAAATTGATTTTGGCGACTGGGCGACTGAACGGTTTAGTATTGCCGGCGAACCCTGTTTAGATCCCTCAAAGCTAGGAGAGGAAGAATAGCGCTATAAGGTTTTTAGTTTTTCTAAAATAGCCTGATTAGCCTCTGGAAATTGGTACTCACTTTGCGGACTGAGTAAGTCTTTCAAACTCACCCACCGACACAGCTGACCTTCTTTTCCATATGCCTGGCCGCTAAACTGATCAATTATCCAAATATCTAAGAAAACCTTTTTATCGGGGTATTTATGCAGGATATGCATTAAAGGTTGAGCCTGTATATTCGAGATACCTAGCTCTTCCAGAAGCTCGCGCGCCAGTGCCTGTTCAATGGTCTCACCCGAAGACACCTTACCGCCAGGAAATTCCCATAGCCCACCCTGATGAAGCTGTTGTGGTCGCTCGGCAATAAGAATTTGATCCCGTTGAGAATTGAAGATCACCCCCACTGCCACATGAACAGCATCAGCGGGGATATTGAGCGGGTGATTAGGTTCTGTATTCGGCATTAATTCGGACATACTCATAGCTTAAATCGGTTGTCCATAATGTTTCAGAAACCTGCCCACGATTTAACTGGATTTTAATTTCGATATCTTCGGCTTGCATAGCTTGTTGACCCTGCGCTTCGGTATAGCTTGAAGCTCTGCCACCATTTTCAGCAATTAATACTGAATTAAGACTAATCTGAATGGCTGAAACATCTAAATCTAACACCTCTGCTCGACCAACTGCGGCTAAAATTCTTCCCCAGTTAGGATCTGAAGCGGTTAACGCCGTTTTGACCAAGGGAGATTCTGCCACTGCATAGGCAACTGCTAGTGCTTCCTGACTATGCTTTGCACTATCCACTGTGACGGTAACAAATTTATTGGCGCCTTCGCCATCACGAATAATCGATTGGGCAAGTTCAGTGAAAATAGCCGTCAGTTGTGCCAGAAATAGTTCAAAATTTGCTTCATCAATTTGTACACCACTGGCGCCAGTTGCAACCAGCATAACGGCATCATTGGTTGATGTATCGCCATCTACAGTGATTCGATTAAAGGATTTACCGTTGGCTTTTTGCAGCGCGGCATAAAGTAGCTCTTCATCAATAGCAGCATCAGTGGCGACATAACCCAACATCGTCGCCATATTGGGTTTAATCATCCCCGAGCCCTTACAGATGCCCGTAATAGTTACAGGGGCGCCATTAATATCAAACTGAATCGAAGCACCCTTAGGACGGGTATCCGTGGTTAAGATGCCCTCTGCGGCATCTGTCCAACCATTGTCTGATAACTGATCTAAGGCGGCTGGAATTGCCTGACAAATTAGATCTACTGGTAATGGCTCGCCAATAACACCTGTTGAGTAGGGTAACACCTGATATGCTGCTACCTTAGTCGCATCTGCAACGGCCTGACAGCAGCTCAGGCTATCAGCCATACCCTGTTCACCAGTTCCCGCGTTGGCATTGCCCGTATTAATTAAAAAATAACTCGGCGTAGTCTGCTGCATATGCTGCTTGGCGATGTGCACCGGTGCGGCACAGAAACGATTCTGTGTAAAAACACCCGCCACAGTACTACCTTCGGCGATTTTCATTATGACCAAATCTTTACGACCTGCCACTTTGATACCGGCAGAGGCAGTGCCCAATTGAAATCCTACAACTGGATGCATGGTTGGAAATGTATTTTTACCTGTCGCCATTGTTAAATTTTACCGCAACATTGTTTGTATTTTTTACCCGATCCACAGGGGCATGGGCTATTTCGCCCAACCTTGGGTCCTGATCTTAGCACGGGTTTGACTGAATCTGGCGAATTCTGATTGGTTTCATCCTCAGAATCATTTAACTCATTTAACTGGGCATGCTGATACTGATGGTTGAGCGCCTGATTTTTTCGCTGTTGCTCGATGCGATCTACATCCTCTTGCGAAGACACCTGAACATGACTTAAATAACGAATAGTTTCATGCTTAATATTCTCAAGTAACTGTTCAAATAGCTCAAAGGATTCACGCTTATACTCTTGCTTTGGATTTTTTTGCGCATAGGCTCTAAGCCCTATACCTTGACGCAGCTGATCCATATTGGTCAGATGATCTTTCCATAGATTATCTAATAGCTGAAGCATAATTTGACGCTCAACTTCGCGCATTGCATCTCCAACATGCGCATAACTGGCTTCATAATTTGCCTGTACTTCGTTAACTACCTTATCGCGCAACTGTTCTTCATGGAATCGTTGATCATCATCAAGCCATTGCTGTATGGGTAAATCCGTGGCAAATTCAGTTTTTACAGCCTGTTCTAGGCCTGATACATCCCACTGTTCTTCGAGACTGCCTGGAGGTATAAAGGCACTGATAGTCGAGTTAATAACATCATCGCGCACATTAGTAATCACTTCGGAAATATCATCATCTGACAGCAAATCATTTCGCTGTTGATACACCACTTGTCGCTGATCATTGGCAACATCATCATATTCCAAAAGATGTTTACGCATATCAAAGTTTCGCCCTTCAACCTTGCGCTGGGCTTTGACAATAGCATTAGTCACCATGCGGTGCTCGATGGATTCCCCATGCTCCATACCCATGGCACGCATCATATTTTTCACACGGTCAGAGGCAAAGAGGCGCATTAGTGGATCTTCTAATGACAGATAAAATCTTGACCAGCCGGGATCGCCCTGACGACCAGCTCGACCACGCAACTGATTATCGATACGTCGTGATTCATGGCGCTCGGTACCCACAATATGCAAACCACCTGCCTCAAGTACTTTTGCCTGACGCTCTTGCCAGTCTGCTTTAACCGCGGCTATTTGATCATCTGTCGGTGACTTTACAGCAAGTTCTTTTAACTCCGCTTCAAGATTACCACCCAATACAATATCCGTACCACGACCCGCCATATTAGTGGCAATAGTTACAGCACCTGGACGACCAGCATTGACAATAATATTGGCTTCGCGCTCATGCTGCTTGGCATTCAATACGCTATGTTCAATTTTGGCTTGCTTTAACAGGTTCGAAAGTAATTCTGAAGATTCAACCGATGCAGTACCCACTAAGATAGGGGCGCCCTTCTCAACTAACTCCTTAATATCTTCAATAACCGCTTCATACTTTTCCTGTTGCGAAAGGAAAATAAGGTCATTGTGATCAACTCGGCGAACTGGCACATTGGTGGGAATTACCATAACCTGCAAACCATAAATTTGCTGGAACTCAAAAGCTTCTGTGTCTGCAGTACCGGTCATACCCGAAAGTTTCGAGTACAGACGGAAGTAATTCTGGAAGGTAGTCGAGGCAAGAGTTTGACTCTCCTGTTGAATATTTAACCCTTCTTTTGCCTCAATAGCCTGATGCAGACCTTCAGATAGTCTTCTACCCGGCATGGTTCGGCCTGTATGCTCATCAATTAGAACTGCTTCGCCATTTTGGACAATATATTCAACATCATTTTGGAAAAGATGCTGTGCTCTAAGAGCTGAATGCACATGATGTAATAACCCTAGATTGGTCGCCTGATAGAGGCTTTCATCCTGCGCTAGCAACCCTTCTTTAATAAGAATTTCTTCAATTTTCTGATGTCCAATTTCGGTGAGTTCAACACCACGGGTCTTTTCATCAAGTATAAAGTCACCGGTTATCTCTTGCTCTTCGCCTTCAATTTCGGGCTGAGGCTTAAGATTTAGAACCAGCCTATTTATTGATTTATATAACTTTGAGCTGTCTTGTGCAGCACCAGAGATAATTAATGGAGTTCGCGCCTCATCAATCAGGATGGAATCCACCTCATCAATAATCGCAAATGATAGACCGCGTTGAGACTTTTCTTGCAGAGATAACACCATATTATCTCTTAGATAATCAAAACCAAATTCGTTGTTAGTGCCATACACAATATCAGCAGAATAGGCATCTTTTCGGCTACAGGCTTGAGATTCGTTGCGGCTAGCTTGGCCAATATAAAATGAGCTAGGCGTATCGGCACCCTGATAGGACTGAATAATACCCACGGACATTCCCAATGCGGAGAATAGCGGCGCCATCCATTCAGCATCGCGTTTGGCGAGATAATCATTGACGGTAATTACATGAACGCTTTCTCCGCCTAAGGCATTTAGATAAGCGGCCAAGGTGGCTACTAGAGTTTTACCCTCACCAGTGCGCATTTCGGTAATTTTGCCCTGATGCAGAACAATGCCACCAATCATTTGAACATCAAAATGACGCATATCTAAGACACGCTTAGCGGTCTCTCTAACCGTGGCGAATGCTTCAGGTAATATTTCATCAAGGCTTTCACCCAGATTAACTCGAGACCTATATTCAGCGGTTTTGTCCTGTAACTGCTGATCACTGAGTGCCTGTAAATCAGCCTCTAGCTGATTGATTTGATCAACGGTTTTTTGCAATTTCCGCAACTCGCGATCATTGCTACTACCAAAGATACTTTTTACTAACTTGCTTAACATTTATTTTTACCTACCCAATACAAAATACAATAAGACCTTGGCCTTACGCTGTTTTATCATACTGAAAGGGAGGATTATCGACTGGTGCGACGAATATAGGTAGCCGGATCAACCACCCGACCATTTTTGAAGACTTCAAAGTGTACATGGGGACCTGTAGAGCGACCCGAACTGCCCATTTTGGCAATCACATCACCTTTTTTAACCACAGCACCCAGTTGAGCAATATTTTCTTGGTTGTGCGCATATCGAGTGACATAGCCATCACTATGGTTAACTTCGACCATCTTGCCATAGCCACTTTTTTCACCTGACCAGGTAATAACACCCGAGGCTACTGCAATAATGTCGGAACCGCGCTTGCCCGCAAAATCAACACCACCATGCCATCTCTGATCGCCACTAAAGGGATCTGTTCGCATACCGTATGCTGATGACATCCAACCTTTGGCAATGGGTCTGCCCGCCAAGCGACGATCATTGATAAGATTCTTATCAGCCAGTGTTGAGCGGAGTAATTTTAATTGGATTTCACGCTGTGATAGTGAGCTATCAATATTGGAAATTAAACTGCTAAGATCGGCTTGTTTATTTAGAGTACCTCGAGAAAAAGACTGGCTTTGATCTAGAGGGCCACCCAAACCTGGCGTACTTGAAAAATCGAACTCTTCGCCATCAATACCTGAAATTTCGGTTAGCTGCTCACCTAATGCATCAAGGCGCACAACACTGGCACGCATCTGAGCTAATTTAGCCGTCATCATTGATAAGCTATGATTCACCTGATTTCGATCAGATTGTAGCTGTTCACGGCTAATTGTTAATTCATTCTGCATTTCCGCTATATGGTCTTCAAATAATAACTGCCAACGGCCATCAGCAATTTTTAGACCCAGAAGTGTGCCTGCAGCCACAGGAATTCCCAGCACAGCAGCTGACAGCAGGATTCTTGCCCAGCTATTTAAGCTGAGGGTTCTGACCCTGTCGGAACGTTTGCTGATAAGAATAAGTTTCACTGGAATTAGTTGCCTTTGACTTTTCAAACACTGGTTTAAGAATTATAGGATATAGGCGCTTCGTCTGTATCACCAGCAAAGGTTACCATTTCCCAAGCATCTTTTTCAGCGATAAGTGCCAATAGTGATGCATTATTTAACCCATGGCCAGACTTATGGGCATCAAATTCACCAATAATGCTGTTGCCCATTAGATAGAGGTCACCAATAGCATCGAGAATTTTATGTTTTACAAATTCATCTTCAAAGCGCAAGCCGTCTTCATTCAAGATCTGTGATTCATCGACCACGATGGCATTATCTAAACTGCCACCTCGAGCAAGCCCTTTGGCCCTAAGGTATTCAAATTCATGCATAAAGCCAAATGTTCTGGCTCTACTCACCTCTTTAACAAAGGAAGTACTGGAGAAATCGATGCTAGCGTTTAGGGTTTGATTTTCAAACACAGGATGGTCAAAGTCGATAGCAAAATTGATCTTAAAACCATCAAAAGGCTTAAATGTAGCCTGTTTTCCGTCCTGCTCAACGGTGACAGGACGTTTAACTTTTATAAATTTTTTGGGTGCATCCTGCTCTTCAATACCTGCAGACTGCAAAAGGAAGACAAAAGGCGCTGCGCTGCCATCCATTATCGGAATCTCTGGCGCCGATACATCAATAATTAAATTATCTATACCCATGCCAGCAAGTGCTGAGAGTAAGTGCTCGACAGTAGAAACTCGGACACCATCTTTGATTAAAGTGGTCGATAACATCGTATCACCGACATTTTCAGCTTTGGCCGGAATTTCAACGACGGGATTAAGATCAATACGACGGAAAACAACACCAGTATCTGGCGCTGAGGGATGAAGTGTTAGGTACACTTTCTCGCCGGTGTGAAGTCCAACACCATTGGCTTGAATCGAATTTTTAAGTGTTCGTTGCCTCACCATGATAGTACACAGCTCTCTTCTATGGCTGTGCATTCTAACAGACAAGCCCTCCTACCACCAAGGATATAATCCGAGGCGCGGTGGCAGGAGGCTTTTTGCTGACTTAGTCCGCCTGTTTGCGCAAGAAAGCAGGTACATCTAAATAATCAGTTTCTGCGTCCAACTGGGTATCTAATTTGCGGGCTGTTGCCTCACCACCATTAGAAGTTGGAGCGCTTCTGCGATTAACTGTAGGCTGGTCAAGACGACCATAATCAATATCACCACCCACTTTTCTTGGTGGCTGATTATCAAAAATAACCGCTCTTGGACCTGACTGCTCAGCGGGCGAACGCAATCCTGTTGCAACCACAGTGACTCGCAATTGATCCTCAAGATCCGGATCAAATACACTGCCTACGATAATAGTGGCATCTTCATCGGCAAATTCTCGAACCGTATTACCCACTTCTTCAAATTCGCCCAAGGTTTGATCATAACCGCTGGTAATATTGACCAAAATACCTTTGGCACCATGCAGGTTAATATCTTCAAGTAGAGGGCATCTAACTGCGGCTTCTGCAGCCACTACAGCTCTATCTGGACCACTGGCTTCACCGGTTCCCATCATTGCCATGCCCATCTCGGACATAACCGTACGTACATCGGCAAAATCCACATTGATTAGGCCATCCAGTAGGATTAAGTCGGTAATCCCCTGTACCGCACCATAAAGCACGTCATTAGCCTGTTTAAAGGCATTTAGTACGGTCATATCTTTACCCAAAACCTGTAATAGTTTTTCATTGGGTACAATAATCAAGGAATCTACCCTTTCTTTTAGCTGAGAAATACCCTCATTGGCGAGCTCCATACGCTTGCGACCTTCAAAACCAAAGGGTCGAGTCACAACGCCTACCGTAAGGATACCCATTTGCTTAGCCACTTCAGCAACTACAGGTGCACCACCAGTCCCGGTTCCGCCACCCATACCAGCAGTGATAAAGACCATATCTGCACCATCAAGAGCCTGGGCAATTCTGTCTTTATCTTCGATAGCTGCCTGACGACCTACCTCAGGATTAGCACCTGCGCCAAGACCTTTGGTTAGACCACTGCCTATCTGCAGAATTGTTGCCTGACCCATATCATTGAGTGACTGAGCATCGGTATTAGCACAGATAAAGTCTACGCCATCGATATTGCTTGCCATCATATGACGGACCGCATTACAACCGCCACCGCCTATACCTATTACTTTTATTTCTGCATTTTTTGGAATGCTATCCACTAACTCAAACATATACTTCCCCTTTTTTGCGCCTCAAAAAATTAAATTAAAATCTGTGTTGTGGGCCCTATACGCCGCCCTGTAAAAAATTCTTAAACTTTTCTAACATGCTGCTACCTTCCTGATTAACAACTTCCTTAATTCCATGTCTTGATTGCTCTTGCACCCCAAAGTGCAAAAGCCCCACACCGGTTGAATAAATCGGGTTATTGACTATATCTGTTAGCCCTTTAACTCCGGTTGGGGTTCCAATTCTTACTGGCATATGGAAAATTTCTTCTGCTAATTCACTAACACCTTCCATTTTTGATGTGCCGCCAGTTAAAACAATTCCAGCCGCGATTAGCTCTTCGAAACCACTGCGTCGTAACTCTGCTTGAACCAATGTAAATAACTCGTCATACCTTGGCTCAACCACTTCTGCTAGTAGTTGTCTCGACATATCTCGTGCTGCACGCTCACCAACGCTGGGAACTTTAACGGTCTCTTCTGGACGCGCTAATTTAGCCAATGCACAGGCATACTTAATTTTCAGTTCTTCTGCCTGCGCTGTAGGTGTTCTTAATGCCATGGCGATATCGTTGGTTACCTGATCACCAGCGATGGGTATCACGCCGGTATGACGAATCGCACCCTCAGTGAAGATAGCGATATCTGTGGTGCCGCCGCCAATATCAACCAGAGCCACACCCAGTTGCTTTTCATCTTCAGTCAGTACCGCATAACTTGAAGCTAACTGCTCTAATGCCACGTTATCGACTTCTAACCCGCAGCGACGAATACATTTTTTAACATTTTGTGATGCATTGGCAGCACAGGTAACCAAATGCACCTTGGCCTCTAGGCGAACACCTGACATACCAATCGGTTTATGCACACCCTCTTGATCGTCGATAATGTATTCCTGAGGTAATACATGCAGAATTTCTTGGTCAGCTGGTATAGCTACAGCCCGAGCGGCATCAATCACGCGATCCACATCCACAGGCTGAACCTCTTTGTCACGAATAGCGACAATACCGTGAGAATTTAGGCTTCGAATATGACTTCCGGCAATCCCCGCATAGACCGAATGAATGGAACAACCAGACATTAGTTCAGCTTCTTCGATAGCTCGCTCAATTGAGTTAACCGTGGCTTCAATATTTACCACTACGCCTTTTTTTAGGCCTCCAGAGGCATGCATACCGGTGCCGATAATTTCTATATCACCATTGGGACTAATCGCCCCGACAATAGCCACCACCTTGGATGTCCCTATATCTAGAGCCACAATCATATTTTGTTCATTGGTATTAGCCATTTTATTTCCTCATTAAACAGCCATCATCCGCGGATAATGTCTGGTTTCCTTATTGGTTCTTTGTTTGCAGTCGCAACTGCTGTTGAATTTCGCCAAGCGACCGCTAGGCCATTTGGATAACGCAAATCGATAGTTTTTATTTTTGCCGATTGCTGATGTAAATCAGATCGCCATACCATAACCAAGCGTCTTATTTTTTCACCGACATGGTTTCTACCCAGTATCAATTTAATGCCGTTACTGGTTTCTACTTGCCATGCACCCAAGCTATCTAGCTCTAACTTAGCAAGCTTAAGTCCCGTGGGTATTAATAAGTCTGCTAGTCGTTGATACTGTTTCATGACTTCTGATGAGCTGCCAAATTTAGCTGTCATCAATGGAAGATTTGAAAGGTGACTGTTATCTTTGATAATTAATTGGTCACCTGTTCGATTGAGGAAAGAGTCATCGCCCCAGCGAGCAATAGGCACTTCTTCAATCACATTAATATGCAAATTAGCTGGCCACTGTCTCTGGATACTTACCTCTGCAACCCAAGGATGCTTATGGAGAACATCCTGTAATGCTCTGAGATCAATGGTTATAAAGCCGCCACTGATTTGACCATTTACCAATTCAATAAATTGTTCTTGCTCAATATATCTAAACTCACCCTCTATGCTTACTTTGGCAATAGGCTTGTCTAGATGATTAATTGCCAGTACTGCACCGTAGGCAATAGCGCAAAATACCATCACCGTAATTAGCGTACTGAGGTTATCAAGCAAGCTGTCGATAAAGCCGCTCGAATCATGGTTAGTTTTATTGTTCTGCTGTTTTAAACGACTCATTAGAGTGAACCCTCCAATATAGCGAGAACAACATCTTCAAATTGTAATCCTGCTGCAAGCCCTGCCATGGGAACCAGACTATGACTGGTCATGCCGGGGACTGTATTGACTTCGAGAAGGTTGAATTTGCCGCTTTGGTCAGTCATCACATCAACCCGACCCCAGCCGCGACCGTCAATACTATTAAATGCGTCAATACTTAATTGAGCTAATTCTTTTTCGCGCTCAGCATCCAGCCCTGAGGGACAGAAGTATTCAGTTTTATCTGAATGATATTTTGCTTCATAGTCATAGAAGGTCGCATTGGCCTGGATTCTTATTGAGGGTAATGCCTTACCATCCAAGATGGCTACTGTATATTCTTCACCTGTCAGCTGCGGCTCAGCCAGCACTTTGGCGTCATATTGAGCCGCCAACTGCCACGCCTGCTTTAGCTGCTGTGCCGATTTGGCGATACTCATGCCAACACTGGAACCTTCACAAGCTGGCTTGACAACCACCGAGCCACCCAACTGATCTATGGTTGCCTGCCAATCTGTAGCTTGGTTAAGTGCGGCAAAATCTGTAGTGGCTAAGCCAATACCTTTCCATAGTTGCTTGCAGCGCAATTTATCCATAGCCAATGCTGATGCCATCACACCGCTACCGGTATAAGGTATCTTTAGATACTCTAGGGCACCCTGTAAGGTACCGTCTTCTCCGCCAGGACCATGTAATGCAATAAAGGCACGATCCACATTCGCCTTGGCTATGGCATCTAAAGTATTTTCTTTAATGTCGATAGGTACAGTTTCCACCCCCAACAACTCCAGGGCTTGAATTATTGCCGCACCGGTTAGCAGTGATATTTCACGCTCTGATGATGTGCCACCATAGAGTACAGCGACTCTGCCAAATTGATTGAGATTAGCGATCATTTGCTATCTCCTTTAACTGGCTTTAACTGGCTATCTTTAAGCATAGATACCAACTTGGTGACACTGCCAGCGCCCTGAGTCAAAACAATATCATCTGGTTTAACCTGACTGGCCACTAGATTGGGGATATCCGCCATAGATTCTACATACAGTGGATCAATGCCACCGCGCTGACGAATGCTATTGCATAGATTCTTGCTGCCTGCACCCACTATCGGCTCTTCACCGGCTGCATAAACATCCAAAATCATTAATAGGTCAACTTCAGACAAAACCTGAACAAAATCCTCATATAAGTCTCTGGTTCGACTGTAGCGGTGAGGTTGGAAAATCATAACCAGACGTTTATCTGGCCAGCCATCGCGAACTGCATCAATGGTTGCCTTAAGTTCTGTCGGGTGGTGACCATAGTCATCGACTAACATGGCAGTCCCTACCTCGGCATTGTTCTCAACCGGGTATTCAGCAATAATTTCAAATCGACGACCAACGCCACAGAATTTTTCCAAGCCAGAAATAATTGCCTGATCTTCAATACCCTCATCGCTAGCTACAGCTATCGCTGCTGCTGCATTCAATGCGTTATGACGCCCAGGAATTTGCATACTAACGGTTAAATCTGGTCGACTATCTGGTCGCTTAACTACAAACTCTGCAAGGCCATTGAGCATAGAAAACTGCTCTATTCTGTACATCGCATCATCGCTAAAACCGTAGGTCAAAGTGGGGCGACCAATTCGGGTAATCAACTCTCTTATGACAGGGTCGTCAATACAGACCACCGCTAGGCCATAGAAGGGTAAGTTATGTAAAAATTCGATATAGGTAGTTTTTAGTTGCTCAAAATCGAAGCCATAGGTTTCCATATGGTCGGGTTCTATATTTGTGACTACAGAAACCATTGGCTGAAGATGTAAAAAGGATGCATCACTTTCATCAGCTTCGGCTACAAGGTAGCGACTATCACCCAACTTAGCATTGGTTCCCGTTCGATTAACACGCCCACCTACAACAAAGGTTGGATCACGACCATCTTCAGCAAAAATAGCCGCAATTAAACTGGTTGTCGTTGTTTTACCATGGGTGCCTGCAACTGCCACTCCATGACGATAGCGCATTAATTCTGCAAGCATTTCTGCTCGCCTTACCACAGGTATACCCAACTCAAAGGCAGCTGCTATTTCAGGGTTTTCTAATGTCACTGCTGAGGATTTAACCACCACATCAGCTCCCTCAATATGACTCTTATCATGACCTTGAAAGAATGTAATACCAGTGCTTTTTAGACGCTTTATAGTCGCGCTAATATTGAGATCAGAACCGGAAATTTGATAGCCCTGATTGAGAAGTACCTCGGCAATCCCGCTCATACCACTTCCACCAATACCAACGAAGTGAATGCGACGAATACGGCGCATCTCTGGCGGCTGAAATCTTATTTTATTGTCCATTGGCAACCTCCAAACAAACCTCAGCAACCCGATCCGCTGCGCCGAGCTTAGCAATCGTTTTTGCACAGTTAGACATTGCTATACATTGATCTCTATTTTCAGCAATCTGCTTTATATATTTGGCTAATTTTTGAGCGGTTAAGTTTGATTCAGCCAGCATTTCTGCTGCACCAGAATCAACTAACCATTGACCATTGACGGTTTGATGATCATCAATGGCATAAGGAAATGGGATCAAAAATGCACCTAGGCCAACTGCTGTTAATTCAGCCACGGTTAGCGCTCCAGATCGACAGATAACAAAATCAGCCCATGCGTAGGCTTCATCCATTTTGTCAATAAAGGGAACCAGGCTGATAGCTGAGGAATTAATATCATGTCCCTGCTCAAGGTATAAATTTTGGGTTAACTCTAGGTGTTGGCCACCCACTTGATGAAGCACTTCAGGCCGGTACTGGCTATCAATTAATGCTAATGCCTGCGGTACTATTTTATTAATTGCCAAGGCACCACGACTACCACCTAAAACAAGGACTCGCAGAGGGCCTGATCTATTTTCAAGCCGACCTGAATCATGATGTAAGGCAGCTATCTCTGCTCGAATAGGATTGCCACACCACTCAGCTTTTTTAAAGGTGTTAGGGAAGCCCTGCATGATTCTAGTCGCCAGTTTGGCAGAGAGCTTATTGGTTGTTCCCGCCACCGAATTCTGCTCATGAATAACCAGTGGTATGCCTTTTAATTTTGCAGCAACTGCGCCAGGACCTGAGGCAAACCCACCCATACCCAGTACAACTGAGGGATTGAATTGACCTATAACAGAACAGGCCTGTAGCACTGAAGATAATAATTTGAAGGGTGCTCTTAAAAGTGCCAACAACCCACGGCCTCGCAGCCCTTCAATATTGAGATAATTTAAATCAATTCCACGCTGAGGAATCAATTCAGACTCTATACCTTTGCGTGTTCCCAACCATGATACAGCGACATTATTTGCCATTAATATTTCAGCAACTGCTAAGGCTGGGAATATATGACCACCGGTCCCACCGGCCATAATCATGACCCGAGATTGATTGGACTGTCTTCTATCGCTCATAGCCAGCCCTCCCCGAAACGGTCTTGGTACGCTCTAGCTCATGGCTTAGTCGCAGCATCATGCCCAACATGGCACAGCAAACCAAAAGACTACTGCCACCATAACTAATAAATGGCAAGGTAAGTCCCTTAGTTGGCAATAATCCGGCATTAACTCCCAAATTAATAAATGCCTGCCCACTCAGTATTAAACCAAAACCAATTAATACATAGGCGGCATACCAATTTTGACGACTAATGGCTTTTTTACCGAGCTGCATAATGCGAACGATAAAAAAGCTATATAAAAATAGTAGGAATATCACTCCAACAAAGCCAAATTCTTCGGCATAGATAGCAAAGACAAAGTCTGTGTGAGCATCAGGTAAATACAGCATTTTTTGCACTGACTGACCCAACCCAACACCGAATAATTCACCTCGCCCAAAGGCAATCAATGACTGTGTTAGCTGGTAACCGGAATCAAACTTATCTGACCATGGATCCAAAAATGCTGTTAAGCGCGCCATACGATAAGGCGCGGCAGTGGCCATGACCCAGAATGAAAATCCTGCCAATACCAGTACTGATAAAAATTGACGTATATGCGAGCCACCCAAAAATAACATCACCATAAAGGTACAGCCCAAAACCCCGACAGATCCAAAATCTGGCTCTAAAATAAGCAGAATAGAGAGTACCGTGATCACTGCCATTAACTTGAGGAACTGTGGCCAGCTATCACTTAATGTATCGCGATATTTTTCTAACTGAGCGGCAAGAAAAATTACCGTAGCCACCTTTACAAACTCGGAAACCTGCAGAGTAAACCCACCAACACCCAGCCAGCGACGACTCCCATTAAGGTTTAGCCCTACGCCGGGAACAAGCACGGCAATAAGCAACAAAACAGATAATAGTATCCATACAAGACTATATTTTGACCAGACTGTTGGCGAGGTATAAAAGCCAATAGCAATGGCGCCTATACTTAATAGCAGGTAAGCAAAATGCCGCTTAACAAAATAAAACTGATCATTAAATCTGTGGTCAGCATAGCTAAATGATGATGACGCCACCATAATTAAGCCTATAGATAATAGTGCTAACGCTGGTATCAATAGATTGCTATCGATGTACCAGCTATCGTTTCTCTGCGCCATAGTTTTTAATGGAATAGACTGGCTCATTGAACACTTCCTTGAGCCGATGCCATAGCATCTACTGCTTCAATAAAACAATGTCCGCGATGTTCAAAGCCTTCAAACATATCGAAACTTGCACAGGCGGGTGATAGCAGAACAACATCACCAGACTCAGCTACTTGATGACTACTAAACAAGGCTGATTGCATCGAATCAACCATTTCAATTTCAACGCTATCATTGAGCGCCGATTTTAATTTATCAGCATCTTCACCAATTAAAATAACGCGCTTAACAACGTCTTTAGCAACTTTCTGTAATGCAGAAAAATCTTGACCCTTAGCCTGACCACCAGCAATAAGAATAATATTTTTATGATCTTTAGCCCCAAATCCTTTGAGCGCGGCAACGGTAGCGCCCACATTAGTGGCTTTTGAATCATTGATATAGGCTACCGAATTTATATTACCAACAGTCTGACAGCGATGCGGTAGCCCTTTAAATTCTTTCAAGGTATCCAGCATACTCTGCATCGGCAGATCAACACTAAAGCCTAAGGCCAAGGCTGCAAGTGCATTAGCAATATTATGAGAACCCTTTAATGCAACCTGATCGATGCGCATTAGGCGCTCAATTCCAAAGGATAAATAACCCTGCTCAAGCCCTTGGAGCACACCAAAACTACCCAGATCTGATTGGTTTAAACCAAAACTAATCATGGGAATTTGAGTTGAAATTAATGGGCGCGTCAAAACGTCTTCACGATTAATAACCACTTTACTCGCGCCGCGGAAAATTCGATGCTTAGCTGAATGGTAGTCCTGAAGATTCTTATATCGATCAAGATGATCGGGGCTTATATTTAATAATCCAGCAATAGCACCACGACTATCATTTAATAATTCTAACTGAAAGCTTGATGCCTCTATTACGTAGAGTTCATTGCGCTGATCGAGTAGCTCTAACATCGGCGTACCTAGATTACCGCCCACTGCCGTTACTAAACCACTATCTTTAGCCATTTGCCCCACCAGCTCAGTAACTGTACTTTTACCATTGGAACCCGAAATAATAATGACCGGCGCCTCAACCTGTTCGAGGAATAATTCAAGATCACCCAGCAACTCAACACCCTTCTCTTTAGCTGCAACCAAAGCAGGTTCACTCAGTGAAATACCTGGACTTACAATCAAGCGGTTATATCGGCAGAGAAACTCTGCATCAAATGCACCCGTAACAATCTCGGCTTCTGTGTACTGCTCAGATACAGCTTTTAGGTTAGGTGGCTCATTGCGACTATCCGCAAAATCAAATGCAATATCCTTAGCTTCAAAGAAGGCAGCCACAGACAGACCCGTAGCACCCATTCCAAGGATTGCAGTTTTGCGATTAGTTACAATAATTTCGGCCACTGATTTCTCCAAACCTTAGCGTAACTTCAAAGTTGCCAACCCTATTAGGACTAGCATCACAGTAATAATCCAGAAGCGCACAATAACTCGCGGCTCTGGCCAACCTTTTAATTCATAATGATGATGCAGAGGCGCCATTCTAAAAATGCGCTTACCCGTTAACTTGTATGAGCCAACCTGCAAAATCACAGACAGTGTCTCCATCACAAAAACACCACCCATAATCATTAAGACAATTTCTTGACGAACTATGACCGCGATCACACCTAATGCAGCCCCTAATGCCAGTGAGCCCACATCGCCCATAAACACCATAGCGGGATAGGTGTTAAACCATAGAAAGCCCAGTCCTGCGCCACAGATAGCCGCAGTAAAAATTAATAGTTCGCCGGCACCGGCTATATAGGGAATATGTAAATAGCTAGCAAATTGGAAGTGTCCCGTCAGATAAGCAAAGACACCTAAAGCCCCAGCGATAAGTACAGTGGGTAAAATAGCCAAACCATCTAGACCATCAGTTAAGTTAACTGCATTACTGGTGCCCACGATCACGAAATAAGTCAACACAATAAATAGTGGACCTAAATAAATAGCCACATCTTTAAAGAATGGAACAATTAGCTCTAGATCGGCAGGACTCTGGACAGTGGCATATAAGAAAACAGCTGCCGCAAGACCCACCACTGACTGCCAAAAGTATTTCCAACGCCCAGGTAACCCGCGAGGATTTTTTTCCACCACCTTCCTATAGTCATCAACCCAACCAATAAGTCCAAAGCAAAACGTTACTGCCATAACCACCCAGACATAGCGATTACTTAAGTCTGACCATAGTAGGCTGCTCACAAATATAGCGATTAAAATAAGTGAACCACCCATGGTGGGTGTGCCCGCTTTTTCAAGATGGCTTTTAGGTCCATCTGAACGAATAGCCTGACCCATTTGCAGTCGGTTAAGCAATCGAATCACCTTTGGACCCGCAATTAAACTAATCAGCAGAGCGGTTAACACTGCAAGAATACCGCGCAGGGTTAAATACTGAACCACAGAAAATGGTTTATAAAAGTCACTTAAATATTCAGCAAGCCATAACAGCATTAGCTTTTCTCCTTATTAGAAAGCATTGTCACAACTTCCTCCATACCAGAACTTCGCGACCCTTTTACTAGCAGGGTTACCTTTAATTTGTTTGCACAGACATCATCTAAAGCAGCCATTAATGTCTGCTTATCTGAAAAGTGATTTCCACCGAATGCATCACTGGCGACCGCACTTAAAACGCCCACCGAATAGAGTGCTTCAATGCCTTTTTCTGCGGCGTAACGACCAATTTCACTATGCATTTCCATAGCCTTATCACCTAACTCTGCCATATCCCCCATGACTAGCAGGCGATAGCCCTCTGCATTAGCCAGCACATCAATAGCTGCCTTAAAAGAATCTGGATTTGCGTTGTAAGTGTCATCGAATAGCGCGACATTATCGGTTAACTGTCGAAGATTTAGTCGACCCGCCACAGGCTTCACTGCGGTTAACCCCATTACAATTTGATCAAGAGGCACACCTGAGGCTATACAACAGGCTGCAGCAGCAATGGCATTTTTAACAGAATGAGTTCCAGGTACGGGTAAGGTAACGGATTTTCTAGTTTTGCCATTGCATAAATCAAACTGACAACAACCTGTATCCAAAACACTGATATTCTCGGCGACGACATCAGCATTCTTATGTTCCGTAGAAAAAGTTAGGCATTGTTTATCTGCCAATTCAGTCAACCAAGCATCTGACCATGCAAGGTCCAAATTTATTACTGCAGTCCCAGAGGGCTTTAGACCTCTGTATATTTCTGATTTGGCCGTAGCAACACCCTCAATTGAGCCAAACCCTTCAATATGTGCATGCTGAATATTATTGACTAGCGTGACATCAGGTCGAGCTATATCACAGAGATAAGCAATCTCACCGATCGCACTTGCACCCATCTCAATCACAGCAAAATCTGTATCGGCCTGCATCGACAACAATGTTAATGGCACACCAATATGATTATTTAGGTTGCCCTGAGTTGCATGAACCTTAGATTCTTGACTCAATATAGAGGCAATCATTTCTTTAACGGAGGTTTTTCCACTGCTACCCGTAATTGCAATTAATGGCCCATTAAGAAGTTCTCGATTCATATGCGCCAACTGCCCCAAGGCTTCAGTAGTGTCGTCAACAACCCACTGAGGAATTGGCAAATTTTTATTGGGCTTTGATACCACTAACCCGCAGGCAAGGGTAGTTACCTCTTCAAGAAATTCATGAGCATCAAAACGCTCGCCTTCTAGCGCTACAAATAACTGACCCTCAGAAATTTGACGACTATCAATTGAAACCTGAGTAAATACACAGTCTGGATTTAACAGCGTGCCACCAAAGGCCAATGCAGCATCAGTTAGGCGCAGTTCAGTCATCATGAGACACCGCCTTTATTACGATGCTCGCGCGAAGCCAGCACAGCCTCTAGAGCAATTAATGCCTCTTGCTGATCACTAAATGGCAATCGAGTATCGCCTATAATTTGATAGTCTTCATGGCCCTTGCCAGCGATCAGGATAATATCCTGGCCTTCTGCCTGAATGATACTGGTTGAAATAGCCCGCCTGCGATCTAGCTCAATGGTGACATCGCCCTGGATCCCTTGAATAATTTGCTCAGCAATCTGCTCGGGTTGCTCAAAGCGCGGGTTATCATTGGTCACAATAATTCTATCTGCGAATTGATCAGCAATTTTTCCCATTTCAATTCGCTTACCCGTATCACGGTTTCCGCCACAGCCAAACACCAACCATAACCGCCCCAAACAATAGGGCTTAATCGCCTGAAGCGCTTTCTGCAACGCATCCGGCGTATGCGCATAATCGATTATCACCTGCGGCTCCGCATTTGCGGATACTGTCTGCATACGACCTGGCGCTGGTTGCAACTCAGGTAACAACTGTAAGCAATTCTCTAGAGTTACCCCTCGCGCACAGGCTGCCGCAATAACTGCAAGTAAATTACTGAGATTAAAGCTGCCAATTAAATTAGCGTTTATTTCACCCTCACCCCAAGGGGTCACCAACTGCGCACAAATACCTGAAGCATTTAAATCAATCTGACGACAGTGAATATCTGCTACCTGATTATCGAGACTAAAGGTAATAAGCTGAATTTCTGGCTGTAGATTAGCCGCTATTTGTACGCCCACAGGATCATCTAAATTGATAATCGCGGTTTTCACCGAGGGCAAATCAAAAAGACGCGCCTTAGCCGCCGCATAACTCTCTAAATCTTGATGATAATCTAGGTGGTCACGGCTTAAATTGGTGAATACTGCAATATCAATATCAATTGACTGTAACCGATGCTGCACCAAACTATGTGATGAGGCCTCAAGCGCAACTGACTGGGTTCCATTCATTGCTAATTCAGCCATTATTCTTTGTACTGAAACTGCATCTGGCGTGGTTAACTGAACTTCACCCGACCGTTTGGATTTAAAAAGCTGATCTGTCGTATTTGAAGACTGCGACCCAGTAACACCATAACCGGTAGTGCCAATATAAGAGGATTTTTGCTGCTCGCCTGATACCTTGGCTTTGGCTAGAAGCTGTGCATATAAAAGCGAACAGGTTGTTTTTCCGTTAGTACCAGTAAAGGCGACTACATCCATATTATGGGATGGGTTGCCATAAAACCGCCCTGCAATTTCAGATAGACGAGAAGACAAATGATCAACACTTATAAGCGGAACGGAAAGGCGGCTTTGATCAACTGATAGTTCTGACTGCGCATCCACTAAAACTGCAGCAGCCCCAGCAGTTACTGCTTGCTCAATATAATGAGCGCCATCCGTTTGAGTCCCTTTTAAGGCAACAAAACAGTCTCCTTCTTTTACCAATCGACTGTCTATGGTTATACCGCTAACCGAAATAGCTGAACTCAAAGCATCCGTTGAAAAACCCTGCAAAAGTCTTTCAAGTGATGAAAAATACTTTTTAGCTAACGTCATCATGATTCCCCTCGCAGTATCGCACCTGAGCGCTTCACTATGGGACCATTAGCCTTTACTTGATCAGGTGTTACCTGCATTAGGCGCAGTGCATTTCCTGTCACCTCAGAAAAAACCGGCGCCGCAACCACACCACCAAAGTAATCACCTTGACTAGGCTCATCGACTACTACAACTGTTACCAAGCGCGGGCTATCAATAGGAGAAAATCCTGCAAAGGCAGACATGTACACTCTCTCATGGTACCCGCCAGCACTATTTGGCTTATGCAAAGTACCTGTTTTTCCACCTACCGAATAACCTTTAATGGTCGCTCGATTACCTGTACCTTTTTTACTTGTTGCTGCGTGAAGCATATAGCGCATTTCATTGGCTATACCTTCATCAATAATTCGTACTCCCTCTGGCGCCTTGTCCACGGGTAGTAGAGAAACTTCTTTGCGCACCCCATTGCTAGCCAACACTGAATAAGCTCGCGCCAACTGCAGTGATGAGGCACTTAAACCATAACCAAAGGAGAATGTTGCCTGAGTAACAGAATCCCAACGACGATGTGCTGGCAGACTGCCGCTGGTTTCACCAGGGAAGCCACTGCCGACATTTTCACCAAAACCAACACGCTCAAATAACTCTCGGGTCTCATTGGGATTTAACTGCAAGGCAATCTTGGAAGTTCCTACGTTGCTCGACTTAGATAAAATCCCCGCCAGATCAAGCAATCCATAATTTCTTTCGTCTTTAAGATCTTTGTAATCAACTCTTAGATAACCCGGATGAGTATCAATCGTTGTGTTAGGTTCAAATTTTCCGCTTTCTAGTGCCGCTAAAATGGTAAACGGCTTAACCGTAGAACCGGGCTCCATAATATCGGTCATGGCTCGATTCCGAACCGAACCCGGAATTAACTTTGATCGATCATTAGGATTAAAGGAAGGTTGATTCACCATGGCTAATACTTCACCAGTTTCAACATCCAACACAACCACTGAACCCGACTTGGCATTATGCTTGTCTACCGCATCCTTTAGTGCTCGGTAGGCAGCGTACTGAATTCGCAAATCAATACTTAATCGCAAATCCTCACCGGCATGCGCTGGCTTGATTAGCGCAATATCCTTAATCACGCGACCCTTACGGTCTTTGATCACTTTTTTGGATCCCGCTTTCCCCGTTAGCCATTCATTGTAGGCAAGTTCCATCCCCTCAATACCGACCTCATCAGTATTGGTAAAGCCGACTAATTGTGCTGTTACCTCACCCGCTGGATAAAAACGCTTAAATTCTTGGCGCCCTTCAATACCAGAAATACTCAAATCTAAAACACGTTGCGCCTCATTTACTGGCAACTGTCTAGCCAGATACATAAACTTTTTATTGCGATATCTATCAAGACGGGCAATAAGCTGAGGGTAACTAAGCTCGAGAGCCGCCGCCAACTTCCTAAGCTCGTCTTCAGTCGCTAGCTTATTCACTAGTTTTGGGTTTGCGATCAAGGAGGTAACTGGTGTACTTACCGCCAATGGCTCACCATTGCGGTCGGTAATAAGACCGCGATAAGCGGGAATTGGCACGCGGCGAATAGAGCGCGCATCGCCCTCATCCTGAAGGAAATCAACACCAAACTCTTCATCTGGCATGATTTGTAACTGGGCAATATGGGTGGCGAGAAAAATCGGCAGGGAGAAAAGCCCCAACATTACTAAAAAGTAACGCCATCTGGGGATTAACTTTTGCGACTGTTGCTGGGTCACATTTTTACCTTTGCCTTAAAAAATTGAGCTTTACGCCCGCGTATTTTTATTATTGTTTAACCATAATGATTTCACTGGCCTTTGGCGCACGCATATTTAATTCATCTGCCGCCATACCCTCTACTCGCTGCAATGAACCCACTGCACTCTGTTCTAGAAGGTATCTACCATATTCAACCTGTAACTGATTCGCCTCACGTTGCATTGCCGTCAACTGACCATAGGTCTGACGATAGGTGTGACTGTAATGCGTCACCGCCAATGCACTGGCAACTACCGCCAGCCATAGCAAACCAATTTTTACGATGCTTAAATCAAACATTTGATTAAGCTACTCGCTCAGCGATACGCATCACAGCACTGCGCGCTCGCACATTATTCTCTACCTCAATGGCCGCCGGCTTAATGGCCTTGCCTACTTTGACCAATCGAACGCCGCGATCCACATCTGGAATGGGTAAATTTTTGGGTAATTTAATTCCACGCTCCTGATCACGAATAAAGCGCTTTACGCGCCTATCTTCCAAAGAGTGAAAACTAATCACCACCAATCTTCCTCCCACTGCTAGGCTATCGATAACCTGTTGCAGTAAATCCTCTAAATCAGCTAATTCGCGATTAATAAAAATTCTTATTGCCTGAAACGCTTTGGTTGCAGGATGCTTGCCTCGCTCCCATGCTGGATGCGCATCAGCTAATATTTTGGCCAACTGTACCGTTCGCTCGATTGGCTTTTCAGCGCGCTCACGCACAATGGCTGCTGCCATCCTTCGCGCAAAACGCTCTTCACCATATTCTTTAATCACCTTAGCAATATCCTGCTCATCCGCTGTAGCCAACCATTCGGCGGCCGACAACCCTTTACTGGTATCCATGCGCATATCCAATGGACCATCACGCAAAAAACTAAAGCCTCGCTCAGCGACATCAAGTTGTGGAGAAGAAACCCCCAAATCCAATAGGATGCCAGAGACCTCGCCATGCTTATTCGCCTGATTAACAATCTCCGCAAGTTCAGCAAAACTGCCATGCACCAGTGTTAATCTATCTTCTCCTACAAACCGCGCCTTTCCTGCTGCAATTGCATCCAAATCCTTATCAATTGCTATAACCGAACCCTTATCGGATAACCTTGATAACAGCTCAGCGGTATGACCGCCTCGACCAAAGGTGCCATCTATATAAAAACCGTCCGCATCAATCGCCATGCCATCAACAGCCTCTTTTAAAAGCACCGTTGAATGCTCAGCTGCACTCGCCTCTTCGGCGCCCAAATCCTCTACCATGATAGATTTTTAAGTGCATCGGACATGCTTTCTTTATCCATCAGCATTTCGCGATAAGTTGCTTGAGATTTCTCACGCTCAGCATTCCAGTTGGCTTCAGACCAAATTTCTAGACGCTGAGTACGCCCCACTAAGACAAGCTTCTTATCGAGTTCCGCATAGCCGCGCAACTCAGTAGGAATTAGAATTCGGCCACTACCATCAACCTGTAGATCTTTTGCCTGACCCACAACAAACCGACTGAGCATTTCACCCAAATCATCCATAGCAGGGAGCGCCGCAACCTTTTCCTCAAATTTTTTCCACTCAGGTAATGGTGATAGCGTTAAACAGGGTGATTTCATATCAATAGTAATCACCAGTTCGCTTTTGCAAACAGTATCAAGCAGGGCGCGATATCGAGTCGGAATTGCCATCCGCCCCTTTGCGTCCATATTGATTGGATCACTACCTCTAAACATTTTTTACCCTTTGACTCCACTTTAGGCCAAAAAAAATACACTTTTTGCCACTTTTACCCACAAATAAAGATTAAGTTTAGTCACCTGCAATGTCAAGGCGAATAGAAGGGAAAAAAACCAATAAAATCAGTTAGTTCCGATAGGGTTTATGGGTACTTGTAAGGGGGTAAAAAATTAATAAATATAAAACAGTTAGCTAAGACAGCAACTTAAAGTAACTTCTAGCTTTTAGCGGTTTTAAGAATATTTAAATATAAATAAAGTTTTTTATATTCTTTAAAGAAATAAAAAAGACGTGCATAGGGTCTTTGTTAGAAACTATAAAACCTTAAGAAAAATAAGGTTGAGTTGGCCGATAAGCCGGGTTCTGTCGTGGACAATCATTCATCTGGGATAAGCGTCACCGCTTACCTCAAGCGACCTACCCGTTCCCAACGCGGGTCACGCCTTATGGGAACCTATTTGGTCTTGCTCCGAGTGGGGTTTACCATGCCGCTACTGTTACCAGCAACGCGGTGCGCTCTTACCGCACCCTTTCACCCTTACCTGTGCTTTAAAAAAGCCATCGGCGGTCTGCTCTCTGCTGCACTTTCCGTAGGCTCACGCCCCCCAGGTGTTACCTGGCACACTACCCTATGGAGCCCGGACTTTCCTCTGCATTACACCCTTTCAAACGCAAGCGAATGATCGAGACATTAATACAGCGATTGCCTGGCCAACTCGGGCGCAAGGGTAACATGTGAACCGCTTAGAAAATAGTGAAATAATCAGCTGTCTTTTAATAGCGGGTGATCTGCGGGCAACTGGCGAGAAATCCATAACGCCAACTTATGGCGCATATTGGGATCGCTAATTTGATCCTTAGCTAGCGGCTGTATCAGCTTATCTTCAACTAATACTCGGTAAATAAATTCCACTTTAAGCTTAACCGAATCATGAGACTCGATCTTGCCATAAGCGCGCTTCTGCGCGTAAACAGCCCCGACCTGCAGTGCTTTTTTAACTAATTCTGGTTCATTGGGAATTTTATTCATAACCTATCTCTTAGTTTAGTGTACAAAGTTTAGTCTACAAAAACCCTCGCATTTCTAAATAGTCGCATCCAGCCACTATCTTCACCCCAATCCTCAGGATGCCAAGAATTTAACACCGTACGGAAAACCCGTTCTGGGTGCGGCATCATCAATGTCGCACGTCCATCGGTTGAGGTTACACCAGTAATTCCATCAGGGGAACCATTAGGATTGGCAGGGTACTTAGACGCGACCGATAGATTATTTTCCAAGTAACGCAATGCAATCTGATCGGACTGTTGCAAGCTTGTCAAAGCCTGTGGACTTGAAAATTCAGCACGACCCTCACCATGAGATACAGCAATCGGCATATAAGAACCCGCCATACCCTGCATAAGAATAGAGGGTGATTCCTCAACTCTTACCAATGAAAAACGCGCTTCAAATTGCTCGGATAGATTGCGTACAAATCTTGGCCAAAGCTCAGCGCCCGGTATCAGGGTTTTAAGATTTGATAGCATCTGGCAACCATTACAAACACCTAGACTAAATGTCTCAGAGCGATGGAAAAATTGCTCAAATTGATCACGCAGCTGATTATTAAATAAGACAGTCTTTGCCCAGCCTTCACCCGCACCCAGAACATCACCATAGGAAAAACCGCCACAGGCAACTAGACCAGTGAAATCTTGAAGTGATTGGCGTCCAGCAAGCAAGTCACTCATATGCACATCCACCGCACTAAACCCGGCTCGATCAAAGGCAGCCGCCATCTCTAAATGACTGTTAACGCCCTGCTCTCGCAGAATAGCCATTTTAGGTTTTGCCCCTTTCTTAATATAGGGCGCACTAATATCTTCAGAGGGGTCATAGCTGAGATTAACCGATAATCCATTATCCTGCTGTGCAATTCGATCAAACTCTTCTTTAACACAGTCAGCATTATCTCTGCGCGAGGCTATTTGGTAGGAGGTACGACTCCAATGCTCTTGTAACTCAGCACGCGATTTAGAGAATAAAAGGTCGCCATTACGACTAATATCAATACTGTCGGCCTTGTTGATTGTTCCCAGCGCATAGGCATTAATATTCGCCTGAGCAAATAACTCTAAGATCTCTACTGCGTGGTCGCTGTGTACCTGAATAACAGCACCCAGCTCCTCATTAAATAGAACCGCTAAATCATCATTATCCAGAGGACCAATATCAATAGAAACACCGGTATGTCCGGCAAAGGCCATTTCAGCAAGGGTGGTAAATAATCCACCGTCAGAACGATCGTGATAGGCCAGTAACTTATCTTCTTCCAGCAACGTCTGAATCGCATTAAAAAATGCTTTTAAGCTATTGGCATCATCAACATCAGGGACCACAGCGCCCATCTTAGAATATACCTGCGCTAGTATTGAGCCACCTAAGCGATTGGCACCGGCACCCAGATCAAGCAAGATTAATTGCGTTTCATCAGCAATATCCTGAAGCTGAGGAGTTACCGTTTTACGCACATCAGTTACTGGAGAAAATCCAGTAATAATCAATGATAAAGGTGCTGTTACCGACTTATCTTTACCCTGATCCTGCCAAGCTGTGCGCATCGACATACTATCTTTACCTACGGGTATGGTAATGCCCAATTTAGGGCAGAGATCCATTCCAACTGCCTCAACAGTTCGATAGAGTTTTTCATCTTCACCCGCCGAACCAGCCGCACACATCCAGTTTGCAGATAGCTTAATATCTTTAATATCAGCTATTCGGGTAGAACATATATTGGTTATAGCTTCACCAATTGCCATGCGCCCAGAAGCTGGCGCATTGATAAGCGCTAATGGGGTACGCTCACCCATGGCCATAGCCTCGCCCGCATAACTATCGAAGGTCACGGTAGTCACCGCACAGTCAGCCACCGGCACCTGCCAAGGACCGACCATCTGATCGCGCGCCACCATTCCGGTGACCGAACGATCACCAATGGTGATCAAGAAACTTTTACTCGCCACAGCTGGGTGCTGAAGTACACGAACCACTGCTTCATTAATGTTTAAATAATGCGTGCTAAAATCATCGCCCGCTAGTTCAAGTTTTTCTGCCGAGCGATGCATCTTAGGTGGCTTGCCAAATAAAACCGACATGGGCAAATCAACAGGATTATTATCAAACTGCTGATCGGCTACCTTTATCGTTTTATCTTCAGTTGCCTCACCTACCACGGCAAATGGGCATCTTTCACGCTGACATATTGCTTCAAACCGCTCAATATCTTCAGGCTTAACAGCCAACACATAGCGCTCCTGAGCTTCATTACACCAGATCTCAACAGGCGACATCCCCGGCTCATCATTAGGGACTTTTCTCAGCTCAAAAACACCTCCAGTACCGCCATCTTTAACTAACTCAGGCAATGCATTAGACAGACCGCCAGCACCTACATCGTGGATAAAGGCAATCGGATTGGTATCTCCAAGTTGCCAACACTGATCGATAACTTCCTGACAGCGACGCTCAATCTCTGGGTTTTGACGCTGTACCGAGGCAAAATCCAAATCAGCTGAACTACTCCCCGTCGTCATACTTGAAGCGGCACCACCCCCTAGGCCAATCAACATCGCAGGACCACCCAACACTACTAATTTTGCACCGGGTTCAAATTCAGGCTTATCAACATGCTCTTCGCGAATATTGCCATAGCCCCCAGCAATCATTATGGGCTTGTGATAGCCGCGACGCTCACCGGCAAAATCTGTTTCAAAGGTTCGGAAATAGCCGCATAAATTAGGTCGACCAAATTCATTATTAAACGCAGCGCCACCAATCGGCCCCTCAACCATAATATCTAGTGCAGAAACAATGCGTTCCGGCTTACCATAATCCTCTTCCCAAGGCTGGGTATAGTTAGGGATCTGCAAATTGGAAACCGTAAAGCCCACCAAGCCAACTTTTGGCTTAGAGCCACGACCAACCGCACCCTCATCGCGAATTTCACCACCAGAGCCAGTGCCAGCACCAGAAAAAGGGGCAATCGCTGTGGGATGATTATGGGTTTCTACTTTCATTAACAGGTGAACAGGCTCTTGTGAATAGCCATATTCTTTAGAATCAGGATCTGGATAAAAACGACCGCCGATACTGCCCTCAACCACAGCGGCATTATCAGAATAAGCCGATAGCACATTTTCGCCACCCAATTTATGGGTATTGCGAATCATGCCAAACAGGCTATTAGGCTGATCTTCGCCATCTAAAGTCCAGCTGGCATTAAAGATTTTATGACGGCAATGCTCTGAGTTCGCCTGAGCAAACATCATTAATTCTGCGTCTGTAGGGTTGCGCTTTAGCCCCTGAAAACTAGAGACCAAATAATCAATTTCATCATCTGCCAATGCCAATCCTAGCTCAGTATTGGCTTCTCGTAGAGCGTTGATGCCACCGGCCATAATATCCACTTCAGTCAAAGGAGCAGGCTGATGTTGCACAAAAAGTGTCTCTGCCTGTTGCAGATCAAAAAATACGGTTTCCACCATGCGATCATGCAATAAATCACCAATGGCTTTTAAATCCTTCTCAGACAATGCTTCAGCTGACTCAATATAGTAAGCCGTGCCACGCTCAATCCTATTCACATCATGCAGACCACAGTTGTGCGCTATATCGGTTGCCTTACTAGACCAGGGCGAAATAGTACCCGGTCTTGGCACCACTAATACTAAGTGACCATTGGAAGACTCAGCCTGTTCTTTTGGACCATATTGCATTAGTGCATCAAGAGTCTTGGCATCAGTTGCAGACAATGGTTTAGCAATATCAGCAAAATGCTGGTATTTAGCCGTCACCTCAACAACCGAGGGCACTGCCTGTTTTAAAGTAACCAGCAATTTTCTTTGACGAAAGGCGGATAAAGCAGAAGCGCCAGCAATAATAAGCATAGGAAAAAAGTTCCAAAATTGAGCAGTTAAAAACAAGTCGACATTTTATCTGAAAATTATGCTTTTAGGCACAAATAGATGAATAAGATTTTACTTATTCTTAGCCACAGCGTTTAAACCATGTAAAATAATATAAAAGACCATTAACTGGCACATAGAGGCCTTCAATGGACCCACTACCCTCACATATCCGAACTATCCGCAATCGCAGCATGCTCGCCGCTATCGCTCTGCTATGTTTGGCCTATATTTCTGATAGCTCTCATATCAGTGATATCGAAAAAGTCGCTCAACGTGGTGAATTAGTTGTTCTGACATTGCCAGGTGCTACCACCTACTTTGAAGATGGCGATGGAAAAAATGGTTTTGAATATGTGTTAGCCAAAGCATTTGCGGACAGCTTAGGTGTTGAGTTAAAAGTCACCACTAAATCCACCTTGCCTAGCTTACTACTCTCGGTGGGCGGCCCACAGGGTGACTTTGCCGCAGCCAATCTGGTTAATACCGAAGATCGCGGCAAATCTTTTAAATTTTCATATCCTTATCATCAGGTTGTACAGCAACTAATTTATCGTGCAGGCGATCCGAAACCCAAATCATTAAGCCAACTTAAAGGTGATCTTGCCGTTATTGCAGGTTCATCCCACAGTGAAAATTTGCAACAGCTGCGCAAACAATTTCCAAGTCTCACATGGATTGAAGAGAATGATGCTGAAATGAGCGAGCTTATTCGTCAGGTTCATGATGGAGAAATTAGCTACACTGTTACCGATTCACTGGCCTACGAAATTATTCGGCATATTTATCCTAATACCCGCAAAGCCTTTAATGTATCTGCTCCTCAGGCATTAGCATGGGTTTTTCCTGATCACGGTGATGGCACATTACTTAAAGCAGCCAATCAATTTTTACAAGAATACACTGATAGCGGCCAACTGGATGCCATTAAGCAACAGCTATTTGCCCAAACCAAACGCTTCTCAGCCGCGGATTCTAAACAGCTGGGTCAACTGGTTGATAAGCGCTTACCAAAATTCGAAACCATGTTTCGCCAAGTGGCAGAAAAATATAATCTAGATTGGCATTTGGTAGCCGCCATTGCTTATCAGGAATCTCATTGGAACCCAAGGGCAAAATCCCCCACCGGCGTTCGCGGCCTGATGATGCTCACCCTTGATACAGCCAAAGAAATGGGCGTCAAAAATCGCCTTGACCCTGCGCAAAGTCTTGAGGGCGGAGTAGCTTATTTTCTTAAATTAAAAGCGCGCCTGCCCGAACGCATACAGGGCTCTGATCGTACCCTATTTGCCCTAGCTGCCTATAATGTTGGCTTTGGGCATTTAGAAGATGCGCGAATCCTAACCGTAAGAAATAATAAAAACCCCAACCTTTGGGTTGATGTAAGAGAACACTTACCCCTTCTAAGTAAAAAGAAATATTACAGCACCCTAAAGCGAGGCTATGCGCGCGGTAATGAGCCGGTAATCTATGTAGATAATATTCAGTACTACCGATCTTACTTACAGCTAAATTCAGTATCACAACAATCCAATCAGAAAAACAATCAAGATAAAGAACTAGAAAACTGGCAGCCCGTCACGCCTGATGCACTGTAAGAAAAAACTATCGTCGCTGCTTAAAAAAATCTTTCATTAACGCTCGACATTGGTCTTCTAAAATACCGCCCGTCCATTTCATCGCATGATTAAAATGATCTGCGTCTAGAAGCGCTAACTGACTGGTTAAGGCACCAGCACGGGGTTCTGGGGCACCAAAAATAATTCGATTAATACGAGCATGAATCATAGCGCCTACACACATGGTACAGGGCTCAATAGTGACATACAGATCACAGCCAGCCAGACGATAATTCTCGATATTCTTAGCCGCATCGCGCAAGGCTACAATTTCTGCATGCGCAGTAGGGTCAGAGGATCCTATGGGACAATTAAACCCCTTGCCAATCACCTCGCCATCAGCCACCACCACTGCACCCACAGGTACCTCACCCTTCTCGGCAGCCTGCTCTGCAAGCGCTAATGCTTGCTTCATAAAAACGATATGATTATCCAAAAATTGTTCCTTTTAATCTCACGCTATAAGCAAAAAATAGCGTAAACTGTTTACTCAAAATAAGGGCAGTCATCAAATTTCAATGTTAACTAAACCTGCAAAGCAACCGATCAATATCTATTCAGACTGGAAGTCTGAACTAAGCAACTGTATCAGCTCAATTGACCAATTATTACAACTGCTGGGCTTAAGTTCAAAAGACCTAAACGCTAGCCAGCTTGCTTCGCAAGGATTTTCCATCAAGGTGCCCCAGCACTATGCTCAATTAATGGAATATGGCAACCCAGAAGACCCCCTGTTAAAGCAGGTACTTCCCATTGAAGCAGAACTTAATCAAGACCCAAGCTTTAGCGTCGATCCAGTCAATGAATCAGAATACAATCCAGTACCAGGCATTGTACATAAATACCGCAATCGGGTTTTGATGATTATTAGCCCCAACTGTGCGATCAACTGTCGCTACTGTTTTCGCCGACACTTTCCCTATCAAGAAAACCGCCAAAGTAAACAGCAATGGCTACAGGCTCTTGACTATCTTAAAGACCGACCCGAAATCAATGAAGTGATTTATAGTGGTGGCGACCCTTTAGCCGCCAATGATAATTTTCTTAGTTGGCTAACCCAGCAAATTGAAACCATAAAACATATTAAACGGTTGCGTATTCACAGCCGACTGCCGGTGGTTATTCCAAGCAGAATCGACACTCAACTTCTAACTTGGCTAAGCAATAGTCGATTAAAGCCGACCATGGTGTTACATATTAATCACGCCAATGAAATAGATGTGAAGCTATGCCAGTCAGTTGAAAAATTAAAAACCGCTGGCATCACTGTTCTTAATCAAAGCGTATTACTGAAAGGCGTCAATGACAGTAGCCAAGCCCTAATCAATTTGAGTGAAAAGTTATTCGATGCAGGAATAATGCCCTACTATCTTCATCTGCTCGACCCTGTTCAGGGGGCCAGCCACTTTGATATACCTGTAGATAAAGCACTTAAAATTTTTAGCCATATGCAGGCAGAACTTCCCGGTTTTTTACTGCCTAAATTGGTTCAAGAAAAAGCTGGAGAAACATCCAAAAGCCTCATTATTTAAACCTACAAAAAAGGGTGCTAATAGCACCCTTTTCATTCATTCTTAAGCTAATTACTCTTCATCGTCGTCATTAACGGAATCAACAACCTTACCCACCGCTTTAATAGGTAATGTTGCAACACCAACAGCTGTATCAACTACCACTAATGGCAGAGTTAGTAAGGTACATCCGCCAAGACCGGCAAGCACTAAACAAATCATTAATTTTTTTAACATAAAAATTCCTTTGATTTAGAACAATTTAAATAACTAACTAATATGACGATATTATAGGTAGAAGTAACCAAGATGTTCCAATATTAATTTTATGACTCTATTTTTTCTTCATTAATAAAGGATGAAAACTTTTAGTGATATGAGAAAAATTAAAACTCAAAATGTAACCTTTACTTCCCTTAAGTAAAATGATACCTTTACGTTACATTTAAAAGAAAGAGGCAGTTATGTCAGAACTTATACCTATACTTGGAATCTTGGCAGGGATCATAATCCCCTTAGGCGTATTTACTTGGTTATATTTTGAAGAAAAAAATAAAAGACAGACGCTTATTGAAATCTCAAAAAATATTAAAGATCCCGCTGAAATAAAAAAAATTCTTGAGCAGATAGAGGGCAAAAAAGAGCCCGTTAATCATCGAAGAACAGGCACCATTACCCTTTTCGTTGGTATAGGTTTATATCTTTTAGGCGCTGTTGCTTTAGGCAGTGTCCTTAAAGGTGTTGGTCTATTGGTTGGCGCAATTGGTATTGGCACTATAGTTGCCGGCTATATATTTCCCAACGACAGCGCTCTTTTATCCAAGGCAGTCGAAGATTTTGAAGAAAAGTAGTAATGGGCAAAAATCACGAAAAACTCTGCAATAACCTTCGGGAAATAAGAAAATCCAGAGGGCTAACACAGCAACAGCTCTCTGAAAGTGCAGATGTATCTAGAAAAAGTATTAATGCCGTTGAAAACGGGATCTATATTCCTTCGACGGTATTGGCATTAAAAATTGCCAAAACACTCAACTGCTCAGTTGAAGAACTTTTTGAATTACCCTGAATTGGTTCTATCTTCAGGCTAGTTTTCAAGACTTTTGTTCAGAATGACAAACCACAACTAACTTATTACCCGTGGGATCGCGAACATAGGCCGCGTAAAAGTGAGGGTGCACATCCCGCAATCCTGGAGCACCCTCATCATAACCGCCATTTTCCAAAGCTATTTGGTGAAATTGGTCGACCTGTTCTCTGGTTTGAGCCAGTAATGCAATATTTACCCCATTGCCCGCTGTGGCCGGCTCACCATTAAAGGTATTGCCAATAAATAGGCAGTTTACACCACTCCCAATATCCTCTTGGCTGCCATAGCCCGCATAGGTGTCACCAGTATCTTGCCTAGAAACACCCAGCACGGACATTACTTGATCATAAAAAACGATAGATTCGGCAAGATCATTAGTACCTAAGCATATATGGCTAAACATATTCATCCCCACTCAATGGTAACCTTATCTGGAAGGTCAAAAAATCAATACTTTAAAAACTCATGCCGACTTTGTAACTCTTTTTTAAATACTTTTATCGGCTTCCATACTTTTTTAACCAAAACATCTGGGCACCAATACCAATAAAATAAATTAATAATAGGCTTAGTTGGAAATTTACCAACAAGGGATCCTCAAAAGAGTCAACGAAAGGATCTCCAACTGGCAATCTTCTCAGAAAATCAGTAATAGCAGGAATCATATGAAACAAAAATGTGCTTGTGTAGCCAAGTGCCTGAAAATATTTAGAGAACGATCCAAAGAGCTTTGCTTTTTCCATAATTACACCGCCCAAGAGGGCAATTAATGTAAGCACAGCAAGTATATGAGCAATGCCAAAACCTCCTTGGTTATATATGCCTAAGGCCGAACCGGCTACAATTAATGTCAAGAACAAATAGAGTTTTCCAGTGAATTCTTCCAAAGAAATCACCTTATATTTAAAGAGGGTATAAAACCCACTTAATACTGCACCAACTCCGACTATGGTATGGAACCATCCCAATAACGTCATTTCCGGCATTTAATTTTCCTTCTTTAATCTAATTTTATTACCACTCAATGGTACGCTGATTTTAACCAATTGAAAGCTACCAGAAGCGCAATATCTTCAGCTGAGGGGAAATTTTAAAAACACTACAACGATACAACCCTATCTCGACACCTTTTACCGCTTAACATCTCTTTAAATATATCTAACTGACCTTGATCTAAACCACGACTGGTCCACCAAATCGCATGCTCATTAATACCTCGCTGAATATCAATGATCAGCCCCCACATGGGCGCAATCTGATTTGGAATCATCGAGTAACGAACATCTGTGACAAGATTTTTTTCTTCGTCAAAGCCCAAATAATCCTGTGAAAACCAACGAAATCTTTCAATATCCTTTCTTTGCTGGCTGTCTTTTTCAAGATTGGGGAGATGAAATTGATAGTCAAACATTCGAATACTCTCCCCCTTACACCAGGTTGATGATTGAACCGTTCGAATAGCATCAACATAAAACTTTTCTTCATATTGATAAATGGACTTCCATAAAATCAGATTTCCAAAGGACGGTTTAAGCGTCAGGCGTTCTGGATTATGTCCTCTCGAATAAGCAAGCTCGTTCGCAGCTGATAAAGTCCTTTCATACTGCACAAAACCTAACGACAGATAAAAAATTATCCATCCAATAGCAAAAAAACTAAATAGCCGTTTTCTGGTTTTTATTGCAATTCCTACAAGAATTAAGACAGGAATCGTAAATAGCGGATCAACAATAGATATATTATTCCAAGTAACTCGCTCATTGGAGAAAGGCCAAAAGAGTAGCGTGCCATAAGAAGTACATGCGTCTAATAGTCCATGGGTTGCATAACCAAAAAAACTTGCTAGATAGACAGTCTTTAGACTTATGGATTTTCTAAAAAAAGGATAGAGAAAAAGAGCAACAATCAGAGCACCAAAGGGAATAAAAAACAGCGAGTGAGTAAATTGTCGATGGTATTCAAGAAATAAAATTGGATCCGTTGATGACTTTATCAACACATCTAAATCAGGCGCCAATCCTGCAAGAAAACCAATCAGACTGATACTAAGGATATTTTTCTTGCTAGCAGTGGACTGGGCAAAGGCTGCGCCAACTGTACCTTGAGATATTGGGTCCATATTAACTTATTTAAATATTACTCCAATTAAATGACATCCTGATCGTAACCTATTGATTATTATGATATTTTAAAAAGTGTGAAACAAGTGTGAAACAAGTGGGTCTACATAAAATTTCAAATTCAACAATAATATCCTTTGCGATTATGTACAACCATTTTTACTTACACAGTGTGAAAATACATATAAACATAAGAAAATGGATGGTACAAAAGTCCTAAAGAAATCAATTGATGTTGATCAGATACCCAAATTAAGTGGTGAGGGTATGGGGGGTTAAATAGCGCTCCCCTTAATTTGCTGAGAGGGGATATAACCTATCCCCTCTCATCTGGTTATCACATATAGTGCTGAGCACTAACTTATTCCTCTTCGTTAACTTTCTCTTCATGTTCCTTAAGTTTTTCTTGATACTCATCTTCAGAAAGTTTATGCCATCCGATACATTTACCCGTTGGACTTCTACCACAACCACATTCCATAATTATCTCCTATTAATTTTAAAGTTTATAAAAGAACTAATAATTAAAATAACCCTTCTGATAATCACTCATCGCATCAATAATCTCTTTCTTTGTATTCATTACAAAAGGTCCATATTGAGCAATTGATTCATTTATTGGCCTCCCTCCAATTAGAAGAAATCTTGCCTGATTCTCTCTAGATAAAATTGACACGGTTTCAGTAAATTTCATGCCTGTCCTTTTTGGGACCACTTCATTATCGACTATCAGATCTCCTTCAAATGGATATATAAAATAATTTTTATTTTTTTTACCGTAAAACTTAAAATTTTCTTTTAAAATATTAATGTCAAAATATTCTAATTCAGTAGTTAGGCCGCTTATTGGTCCAGTATGACCTTTGTACTCGCCTGCAATGAGTTTAATTTGCGTTGAACCGTCAAATAAATCAATGAATTCATTTTTTTTTATATCTCTATATTTTGGTTTTTGCATTTTTTCATTTGCAGGTAAATTAACCCATAACTGAAAACCCTTCATTAGACCATTTTTTTGCAATGGCATCTCTGAGTGAATAATGCCTCTACCTGCTGTCATCCATTGCATTTCACCTGACTTTAGTTCACCACTATTGCCCATACTATCTTCATGTTGTAGATGCCCTTCAATCATATACGTGAATGTTTCAAACCCTCTATGTGGATGTGAAGGAAATCCACCAATGTAGTCATCTGGATTGTCAGAGCAGAATTCATCTAACATTAAAAAGGGGTCAAGGCGAACATCTTGGGTTTGTCCAAGGCTGCGAAAAATTTTAACTCCTGCACCATCGGAGGTTTCGTATGCAGGAATTATCGTTTTACTCATAGTTCAATTGGTCCATGAGGAATAATACGATATGGATTGATTTGATCGTGACTGTAATAGTAGTGACGTTTAATGTGATCAATATCGCAAGTATCTTTTACTGCAGGTATTTTTAGCATGTCTTGCATGTATCTATATAAATTTTTGTAGTCCATGATTCGTCTAATATTGCATTTAAAATGGGTGACATATACAGGATCAAATCTTAATAGCGTTGGAATCAGCCTTAAATCAGCCTCTGTGACTTCATCACCAATTAGAAACTTTGTTTTGCTTAGTTTATTGTCGAGAAAATCAAGTGTTTCAAACAGTTTTGAAACAGCATTATCATAAGCCTCTTGGGAAAGAGCAAAGCCTGACTTATAGACGCCATTGTTCACGCTGTCATAGATGATATCGTTCAGTTCATCTATTAATTCTCTTTTATCTTCGGGGTAGTAATCATTATGGTTGCCAGTTAAATCATTGAATGCAGTATTCAGAATTCTAATTATTTGGGAAGATTCATTGTTAACAATTGTTTCAGTTTTTTTATCCCACAGTATTGGTACAGTAACGCTGGTCGTAATTGTTGGGTCTGCTTTTTGATATATCTCTCTTAGAAACTTCTTGCCATATAGATGATCCTCAGTAGCACCAGGAAAGCTTGTGTCAAATATCCATCCCTCTTCGAGCATATCTGGATGAACAACACTGACACTTATGTGATCGTTAAGATCTTTAAGTTGTCTATATATCAAAGTTCTAGTAGCCCATGGACATGCGTAACTAACGTACAAGTGGTAACGACCTAACTCTGGTTGAAATTTTTCATGGCCTTTCTCAATAGTATCTAAAAAAGTTCTTGGTAGGCGATCATATGCACCTGAATCGTCTGATGTAATAATGGATTTTACTATCCATTCACCCTCAATTAGTTTACCCATAGTTATCTCCTATTCATTTAACCTTTTGGTTTAAAAACAAAGTGTAAAGATACAACAAGTAAGTAAACCTGTATATTTTTAAAAAGTTCTGCATTTATTAACCAATCAGAATGCGCAAGTACTAGAGCAAAAATCATTAACACCGATAAAACCAAACCCAATGTGCGTGTTAATAATTGACCCCACAATCCACTTATAAAACCAGTGAGAATTATTCCAATACCACCAATTACCTCAACAAGAGGAACTAACACAGCAACAAACTGAGAGAATCCAAAACTGAGCAATAATTCTGATGGCAAAGGAAACTTACCGAATCCATATAAGAAAAAAGACACACCAAGAGTAATTCTAAGCAACCATGATCCTATAAAAGAAACTTGGTCAATATATTCATTTAATTTATTCATAGTTATTCTCCTTTAATTGAATCTGTGTATAATAATTATCACAATGAAAATAACAAGTACGAACTTTTTAATGAGTACTAACTAAAAACATAGTGTAAATTTATGAAAGAACAATATTGCCCCATACATGCAGTTACAAAATTAATCGGTGGAAAATGGAAAATGCCATTGATGTATATCATTCAAACAGGACCAAAAAGATTTGGTGAGTTAAAACGAATCTTGTCTCCAATTACTGAGCAAATGCTAACCAAGCAACTAAGAGAACTCGAAAATCATAACTTAATTTCAAGGAGAGACTTTAAAACCGTACCACCAAAAGTAGAGTATTCACTTACAGATTTTGGTAAATCATTATCTGACATTATTAATCAATATGAAGATTTTGGGAGAAAAAATAAAAAACAAATCACAGAACTATTGTCTTAACAAATTAGTCAATAACTAAGCAAATAATAAGAACCGTAAGGGAAATTTAAGCAAATAATGCTTGTTACTTATGATTTTCAATAGACACAAGTTTGTGAAACAAACTGTGAAAGTAGGATTTAAAAACTCAATAAAAACAATAGGTTACAAAAGTGTGAAACAATTTAATAATTTATAACCTATTGATTTTAAACGGTTTTTTTAGACCTGGTCACTCCCACTCAATGACATCCTGATCGTAACCCATTGATTATATTAATATTTTTAAAAGTGTGAAACGAGTGTGAAAGTAGAGCCTTTGCATTCTCCCGAC
>JAYQEC010000008.1:0-39804 GCA_038138645.1 Porticoccaceae bacterium
GCAGGTGCCTCTTCAACAGCCGCCTCTTCAGCTGGCGCTGCAGCTACCTCTGGCTCAGGCTCTTCAACAGCAGGCGCAGGTGGTACAAACGCTTTAATTAATTTTTCTGCTAATAAAATTTTTACTTTTTCATCAGCATTAACCCAATTTTTATTGGCATCCTTTACGGCATATCGGCCTGAGGATTTTTGATAAATTACATAGTCTTTAGTTTTTTTAATAACTTTCATCTATTGTTACCCCTTTGTGATTACTCGTTTAAGTTTTATTGTTATATAAAATTACAGCTAAACTAGCTGCTCCATTATTTCGCCAGAGATATCAGCGTTGGTGTATACATTTTGTACATCATCCAAATCTTCTAAACTATCAATCATGGCTAAAAGTTTTTCAGCGGCCTCTTTATCCATTGGCACAGTAATATCGGCAATCATGGTAACCTCAGCATGGGCTGGTGTAAAACCAGCATCCACAAGCGCATCTTTTACCTGCAGAAAGTCTTCAAATGTAGTCTCTACATCTAACGACCCATCATCATGTGACTTAATATCTTCTGCACCTGATTCCAGTGCCACATCCATTAGCGCATCTTCATCAACATCCGGTCCATAACTTATTTGACCGATTCGATTAAATAAATAAGCAACTGAACCATCTGTTCCTAGATTACCGCCACGCTTGGAAAACGCATGGCGAACCTCACCCACAGTTCGATTGCGGTTATCTGTCATACACTCTACAAGAACAGCAACACCGCCGGGAGCATAGCCTTCGTAGGTGATTTCATCATAATTTTCACCTTCACCAGCGCCAGCACCACGCGCAATTGCCTTATCAATGGTGTCGCGCTTCATATTCGCACCAAGCGCCTTATCAACCCCTGCTCTCAATCTTGGATTGTCATCAGGGTTTGGGCCGCCAGCTTTTGCCGCAACCACTAGCTCGCGAATCAATTTGGTAAATATTTTACCGCGCTTGGCATCCTGAGCCGCTTTGCGATGCTTAATATTGGCCCATTTACTATGACCTGCCATATGCTTTCTCCAACTTGCTAACTTTTAGCTAGCTTGATTCTCTTTATTTCTTAGCTTTATGTTGAGATCTCGCAATTGCGCTGCCTCAACTGTACCCGGCGCATCTGTCATTAAGCAGGCAGCCGACTGTGTTTTAGGGAAGGCAATAACATCACGAATTGACTCAGCCCCTACCATCAACATAATTAAACGATCTAGACCAAAGGCTAGTCCACCATGAGGTGGTGCACCATATTGCAATGCATCGAGTAGGAAGCCAAATTTCTCTTGTTGCTCAGCTTCATTAATACCTAGAACATCAAATACCACCGCTTGCATTGCTTGGTCATGAATACGAATCGATCCACCCCCTAGCTCAACACCGTTAAGTACCATATCATAAGCGCGAGATAGCGCCTCTGCAGGATTATCTTTTAACGCTTGAGCATCACAGGATGGTGCAGTGAATGGGTGGTGTAATGGAGTAAGCGCACCACTGTCCGTAGTTTCAAACATTGGGAAGTCCACCACCCACATTGGCGCCCAGTCACAGGTATAAAGATTTAAATCCTCACCAATCTTGCAACGCAATGCGCCCAAAGCCTCAGAAACCACATTTGATTTATCCGCACCAAAGAACACAATATCGCCATTTTTAGCATCCAGTCGCTGCATAATATTCATGGTGACTTCATCGCCTAAGAATTTAATAATCGGCGACTGTAAACCTTCAATACCCGTTTCTATAGCATTGACTTTGATCCAAGCTAGCCCTTTCGCGCCATAGATGCTGACAAATTTGGTGTAATCATCAATCTTCTTACGTGATATTTCTGCTCCACCTGGAACTTTCAAAGCAGTAACTCGGCAGGCGGGATCATTGGCAGGACCAGCAAATACTTTAAAATCTATATCTTTTAATAGGTCTTTAATCTCTACCAACTCAAGCGGGATTCTTAAATCTGGCTTATCAGAACCATAGCGATGCATTGCATCGGCATAGGTCATACGAGGGAACTTATCGAACTTAACCCCTTTATGCTCAGCAAAGATATTACTAATCATAGTTTCAGTAATTGACATAATTTCCTCTTCATCAATAAAAGAGGCCTCAATATCAATCTGAGTAAATTCTGGTTGACGATCCGCTCTTAGATCTTCATCTCTAAAGCATTTGGCAATTTGATAGTAGCGATCAAAACCAGCAACCATTAATAGCTGCTTAAAAAGCTGTGGCGACTGAGGCATGGCAAAGAATTGCCCTGGATGAGTTCGCGATGGAATCAAATAGTCACGAGCACCCTCTGGTGTCGCCCGCGTCATAATCGGAGTTTCTATATCTAAGAAACCTAATTCATCGAGATAGTTGCGAATCGAATTGGTTATTTTTGAACGAAAACGCAGGCTGTTTTGCATTTCAGTGCGACGCAAATCCATGTAGCGATGCTTAAGGCGAACATCCTCACCCACAGTAATATGCTCATCCATCTGAAATGGCGGTGTGGCGGCACTGTTAAGGATTTCTAACTGAGTACCATAGACTTCTATTTCACCCGTGGCCATATTGGGATTAACTGTAGCTTCACTTCGTGCGCGAACCTTTCCGGTCACCTGCAGTACATATTCAGAGCGAACACGATCAGCTTGCTGAAAGAAATCACCTGCATCTGGATCAAATACCACCTGAACGATTCCCTCACGATCTCGTAGATCCAAGAAAATAACGCCACCATGATCGCGACGGCGATCAACCCATCCATAGAGGGTAACCTCTTGATCAAGATTTGCCGTAGTCACTAGGCCGCAATAGGTTGTTCTTTGCATTGGTTTTTAATCCTTATAATGTACTGCTTTGTATTTAAAATAACTGTTAGGTAACTCTAGCTCTCGCTATTTGAGTCACTGGTTAAATTTTTCTTTTTTGAACCCTTAAAGTCGGTTTCATACCATCCGCTTCCACTGAGCCTAAACCCTGCTGCGGAAATTATTTTTTTTAATGCTGGCTGCTGGCAAGCTGAGCATTCAGTCAGTGGCTCATCACTTATTTTTTGCAAAGCCTCCTGCTTATGGCCACAGGCCTCACAATAATATTCATAAATAGGCATATAACTAACCTTTACTTTGCCCCATTACCATAAATAAAACCACGCATTATACATCAGCAAAGCGCTATGGCGAGCATCAGAGAGACTTGGTTTTAACTAAATGATTAACCCACCGGCAGAATGGAGAAATTTAACCCTTAAAAAACTATTTTTATTGCGATTGATCGAACTTTTTTTATCGTAAACCTCGATTTTTTAAACGTTGGCGAAGATTCTCGCAACGTGCACTCAACATATCTGGATCATAAGCATCGGGACTTACCGCACCCCATATTGGATTTGGCCAAGCGGGATCAGATTGGTAACGCGCAATATGATGAATATGCAACTGAGGCACCATATTGCCTAAAGCAGCAATATTTAATTTATCGGGCGCGAAAAGCTCCGTCATCGCCTGTGATAAAACGCAGGATTCGTGCAGCAATTGCTGTCTATCCTCAGGTTCTAGTTGAAAAATTTCAGTGATATTTTCCCGTTTTGGCACCAAGATTAACCAGGGGTAATTGGCATCATGACTAATAAGCAGTAAGCTCAGATCGAATTGACCCACCAGCAAACAATCATTATCCAGCCTTTCATGTAATTTAAACATTTTTAAACATTGCCCCTTATTATGAATCTTAGGTCTGTACCACAGCAGATTGTCCCCGTAGAATAACCCACCTAAAGTTTTAATCAATTAAAGTGTAAAAAAAACTATGCGTGCTAGCCAATATTTGATTGCCACAAAAAAAGAATCACCCGCAGATGCTGAAGTAATAAGTCATCAATTGATGTTGCGCGCGGGAATGATCCGCAAGGTCGCCTCTGGTCTCTATTCTTGGTTGCCACTGGGACTGCGGGTTTTTCGCAAAGTTGAAAATATTGTTCGTGAAGAAATGGATAAAGCAGGTGCTATGGAGCTGTTAATGCCCGTAGTTCAGCCAGCAGATTTGTGGGAAGAATCTGGCCGCTGGGGACAATTTGGCCCTGAACTTCTAAGAATCCGCGATCGACATGATCGTGAGTTTTGTCTGGGTCCTACCCATGAGGAAGTCATTACTCATTTAGTGCGCAATGAAATCAGTAGCTACAAACAGCTACCGGCTAATTTTTACCAAATTCAAACTAAGTTTCGCGATGAGCGCCGCCCGCGTTTTGGAGTGATGCGTACCCGAGAGTTTTGCATGAAAGATGCTTACTCTTTTCATAGCAGTAATGAATCACTGCAAGAAACCTATGACTTAATGTATCAAACCTACAGCAATATCTTTGAACGCACTGGCTTGGTATTTCGAGCAGTATTAGCTGACACGGGTAGCATTGGTGGTAGTCATTCCCATGAATTTCATGTGCTAGCAGACTCTGGCGAGGACGCTATTGTATTCTCCACAGAGAGTGAATTTGCCGCCAATATCGAAAAAGCTGAAGCGCTTCCTAGCAGCGAGCCTAATAAAAAGGGAACCCAACAAAAGCAAGAAGTGGCGACACCCAATACTCATAGCATTGAGGAAGTTTGCCAATTTTTATCCGTTGACGCCAAACAAACCGTTAAAACACTGATTGTTAGCGTAGAAGATGAGGATGGAGAGAAAAAACTGCATGGGCTGGTTGTGCGCGGTGACCACGAGCTGAATGAGGTTAAGGCACAAAAAATTCTAGGTATGGATACGGAATTAACCTTTGCTAGTGAACAGCAAGTCCTCGACCAACTCAACTGCCCTGTGGGCTCTCTGGGTCCGGTGGATTTAGATATCCCCTTGATTGTTGACCATAGTGCAGCCGCGTTAACCGACTTTGTGTGTGGCGCCAATCGCGATGGCTATCATCTGATCGGGGTAAATTGGGAAACAGACTGCAATATTGAAACTCAAGCTGATATCCGCAATGTAGTGGCTGGCGATCCAAGCCCAGACGGCAAAGGGGTTTTGGAAATCAAACGTGGTATTGAGGTAGGTCATATATTCCAGCTAGGCACCAAATACAGTGAAGCCATGAACGCCACCGTACTTAACGAAAATGGCAAAGAACAGGTAATGACAATGGGCTGTTATGGTATCGGTGTTAGCCGAATTGTAGCCGCTGCGATTGAACAGAATCATGATGAAAATGGCATTATTTGGCCTGCCGCCATTGCGCCATTTCAAATTGCATTAGTGCCGATTAATATGCATAAATCCGATAGGGTTAAACAGGCCTGTGAGGACCTATATTCTCAGCTGACAGCGGCTGGCTTTGATGTATTATTTATGGATGAGCAAAAAGCGCGTCTTGGCTCTATGCTGGCAGATATAGAACTGATTGGTATTCCTCATCGCATTGTTATCGGTGACCGCGGTCTTGATGAGGGCAAAATAGAGTACCGCGATCGGACTGAAAGCGATAATCAACATATTGATGTCGAAAATTTAATGGCATTTATTGCTGATAAATTAGGCGATTAAATTCTAAAAATTGGGCATAACTAACCATGGGTCTATTACTTAACTGTGATCTTGGAGAGGCCACAGGTGGCAATCAATTAGCTACCGAAGCTCAGGTTATGCCCCATATCGACCAAGCCAATATTGCTTGCGGATTTCATGCAGGCAACCCCCAGCTAATGGAACAAACTTTAAAACTGGCCAAACAGCACAATGTGGCGGTTGGTGCCCACCCTAGCTACCCAGACAAATTTAATTTTGGCCGCCAGTCAATGAATATGACGGCTCCAGATCTTATTGCCTGCTTAAACTATCAAATAACTCGTCTAGAAAATATAGCCAGGCAACATGCTATTGACCTTGCCTATATTAAACCCCATGGCGCGCTATATAACGATATGATGATTAACGGTCATTTAAGAAGTGCGGTAATGACTGCTGTTGCAAATTCATCTTCCTCAACACTGATGCTGCAAGCGACGGCAAACCAAGAAACCCACCGCCAAGAAGCTGAAATGTTTGGCATCAAACTAATCTTTGAAGTATTTGCTGATCGCGCCTACCAAGACTGCGGCTCACTGGTGCCGCGCAAACAATCAGGTGCCATTTTAAAAAAACAAGACATGCTGGCTCAGGTTTCTCAGTTATCTCAACAGGGATCGCTGACTACAATTAGCGGAAAACAGTTAAAATTGGAGGCCAATAGTCTATGTGTTCATGGCGATAATCCACAAGCAGTCTCGGAAATTGCTCAAATTCGCGCTATTCTTGAATTATGAGTATTGAATATCCCAAGTTTGTAATTGCCAGTGAAAATAGCTCGATAGTCTATTTTTCAGAGCGCCCTTGCAGCCAAACATCTGAGCAAATTGCCTTTACAGCCAATACACTTAAAGTCAGATTGGGCGATAACTTAATCGATCTTATCCCTTCCTATCATTCACTTTTGGTGATTTATAATCCTTTAAAATTTAACTATCGAGAAATTGAAAAAGAAATACGCAGTGTAATTGCCGAGTGGACACCCAATAGTCTTGTTCAAAATGGTCAAACAATTGAACTTCCTGTTTATTACAGCACAGATTCAGGTCCTGATTTACAACGCATAGCCGATCATTCTGATCTGAGCGTAGAGCAGGTGATTGAAATTCATCAGCAAACTGAATATAGGGTCTTTGCAATGGGCTTTGCTCCCGGATTTGCCTACTTAGGCGAAGTCGATAAACGCATTGCTATGCCAAGGCTAGAGACACCGCGACAAAATGTACCTCGGGGTGCTGTGGCTATTGCCGATAGACAAACAGCAATCTATCCATCTCAGTCTCCCGGCGGCTGGAATCTCATTGGTCTATGTCCAATCAGTTTATTTAATGCTCACCAACAGCCCCACAGCCCAATGCAAGTGGGAGATAAGCTTTGCTTTAAACGCATCGATCGCGATGAATTTATACAACTGGGTGGTTCGGAGCAAAGTTTAATAGGTGAAATCATATGATGGGTTTTAAAGTGATTAATCCGGGTATGCACAGCCTGCTGCAAGATAAGGGTCGAATTGGCTACCATAGTTTAGGCGTTACCGTTGGCGGTGCTTTTGATCAGTATTCATTTGGTTGGGCAAACCGATTATGCCTTAATGATGACAATGCAGGCTGTATTGAAATAGTAGTCGGCGGTCTTATTCTAGAGGCACAAATAGCGACACAAATAGCGGTTACTGGGGCTGATATTGCAATTAAAATCAATGATTCCAGCGTTGGCAATTGGTGTACCCATAATATTAAACCGGGTGATAAGATCGCCCTAGGTTATGCTACTGCAGGCTGTCGAGCCTACCTTGCTGTAGCTGGTGGCATTCAGGCACCGTTAATATTCAATAGTTTATCAACTGTGGTCAGAGAAGGTCTCGGCGGCTTAAGCAAACAGGGCACGCCACTTAAAAAAGACGATATCCTCCCCTGTAAATCAAGAGCTCCCAGTGCGCAGCGATCAGTTCCCGAAAAGTTTCATTGCCAATTTGATACCCATATAGCTGAAATTCGTATGGTTACTGGCTATCAATATGAGCAGTTTAGCCAACAGCAAATAAACCAATTCTTTTCTACAGACTATGTTATCTCACAAAATAGTGATCGAATGGGTTATCGTCTTGAAGGCCCTGCTATAGATACTCCCAGCTGTGAAATGCTATCCGAGGGTATTAGTCTTGGTGCGGTTCAATTACCCGCTAATGGTATGCCTATTATTCTTTTGTGCGATCGCCAAACCATTGGCGGTTACCCAAAACTGGGCTCCGTGTTTTCACAGGATATTGCAAGACTGGCGCAGATGATGCCCGGTAAAAAATTACGCTTTAAGCCACTCAGTATCGATCAAGCTCAACGCTTGTTACAAGAAACTGCGTCCTAAGTAATGATTTAGCTTTGCTTAAGGTGCAACTCACTGATAACATTTTGTTATACATTAAGAGTAGATAAATGAATATTGCATATCTCAATGGCAAATACTTGCCAATTGAACAGGCTAAAATCTCACCTTTAGATCGGGGTTTTTTGTTTGGCGACGGCGTGTATGAGGTAGTTCCCTCCTACAGCGGTAAACTTGTGGGATTTATCCCTCATTTGCAACGCATGAATCAAGGCCTTGAGGCAATAGGCATCAAAACGGGTTGGTCTGAAAAACAGTGGCTCGACCTTTGCCTCAAATTAATACAAGAAAATGGCGCCGGAAACCTCGGTATCTATATCCAAATTAGTCGTGGCGCCTATGAATCTAGGGCTCATCGTTTTCCTGAAGAAGTAAGACCTACAATTTTTGCTTTCTGCTTTGAGATTGCCCCACCCCCTGTTGCTGATAAATCTCGAGTAAAAACCTATACCGTTTCAACCGCACGCGATATTCGCTGGGATAGGCGCGATATCAAATCAACCTCACTACTGGGTAATGTCCTACATTACCAACAGGGCGTTGAGCAGGGTAACCAAGAAACCTTACTTTATAATGAACGCGACGAGCTAACGGAAGCCAGTTCATGCAATGCCTTTATTGTTAAAAATGGCAGAGTCATAACTCCGCCTCTAGACCATCAAAAACTACCAGGGATTACTCGCCAAATATTACTGGATATTTTACTAAAAGATGGCCAAATACCCGTTGAGGAACGTCCTGTGACTATGCAAGAGGTTGCTGAGGCTGATGAGGTATGGATTACTAGTTCCTCTCGGGAGATAGCGCCCGTAGTCGCCATTGACTCGATACCAGTTGGCGATGGTCAGGTCGGCGATATATGGCTAGCCGCACAAACGCTTTTCTGCGCCAATCGCTTTAACTACTAAGGGTCATCTATTATGTCTAGGCCCACCTCAGCTATTATTGATCTTCAGGCATTGCGCGATAATTTTCTTCTAGCTCAAAAGTTAGCGCCGAATGCTAAAAGTATGCCAATGGTTAAAGCTAATGCCTACGGGCATGGCATGGTTGAGGTAGCCAATGCACTTGCTGATAGCGCACCTGCCTTTGGTGTTGCCTGTATTGAAGAGGCCATCGCATTGCGCAAGGCCAATATTAAACAGCCCATCCTCTTACTCGAGGGCCCGCATAGCGCGGATGAAGTCGGAGTAGCTGAAAAGCATGGATTTTGGTTAATGTTGGAAAACCATAATCAGCTTCAGGCTGTTTTAAGCGCCCAGTTAACCAGTGCGATCACTGTCTGGATTAAACTGGATACCGGCATGCATCGCCTAGGCTTTCAGCCTGAGGATGCTTTGCATGTCTATAAACAATTATCCAATAGCCCAAATGTGGCAGAGGATATTGTTTTAGCCACCCACTTTGCCTGTGCCGATGATCTTAAAAGTCAATTTACTGATCAACAATTACAATGTTTTAAATCCACAATTGATGGCTTAGATATTCCACAAGTTTTGATTAGCCTATCGAATTCAGCCGCCATACTGGGCTGGCCTGATATTCAAGATGATTGGCAGCGACCCGGCTATATGCTCTACGGCGCCTCACCATTTTCTAATTCACAGGAAAATGCTGACCAGTTACAACAGGTTATGCATTTTCAATCAGCGGTTATTTCAATCCGAACCATCAAGACTGGTGAATCAGTAGGCTATACCGCCAACTGGACCGCACAGCGTAATTCAATCATTGCCACCGTTGCTGTGGGCTATGGTGATGGCTATCCACGTCATGCACCCAATGGCACCCCAGTACTAATCAATGGCGTTAAATGCCCGCTTGTGGGTAGAGTTTCAATGGATATGATTACAGTGGATATTACCGACCTAGATAGGGATATTGAAATTGGCACAGATGTTACATTGTGGGGGCCAGAATTATCAGTTAGCGAAGTAGCTGAGCACTGTGGCACTATTGGTTATGAGCTTCTTACAAGAATGCCTGCTAGAGTGCCTAGAATTTATATTAACGGCAAATAACTAATCGAAATTCCACTCTTTTTTGCTAGCAAATTTATCTGAATTATCGGTAACACGAAGAAAGCTTGGGGTAAATTTATACTTACCACTTTTCTCAAAGGCTTGAGCTATCTTTTGCTCTGCTTCGGATACTGGTGAGCTAATCATATTGGCCACTTCGGGAAAACGGGCAAAATAGGTAGTTTGCCAAAGTGCTTGCTCCTGCTGATCAACCTCGACAATAGCACCATGCATTTGCAGCCCCTGAATAGCTTGCCAATCGCCCTTATAACTCGCATATATAGAACCAGCAGCACTGCCATTAAGTGATAGATTATTAATATGTCGACTATTAGATGAGGATAGAAAATACAATACTGGCTTGGACTCTACATTTGCTGCCGCATACAGCACAGGTGCAGACCAACTTCCACAGGCATCAGCCGTAGCAAGTGTTAGCACTGATTCACTGGTTAGCAGATCCCAAAACGGATAAACCTGATTAGACATTGCCCTGCCAACGCTCAGTGTTTGCATCATCAATATCAAATAGATCCATTATTCTAGCTACTGAATGATCAATAATGTCATCAATGGTTTTGGGCTGCGTGTAAAAGGCGGGTGCTGGCGGACATAAAATTGCACCGATTTGGCTTACCTTAAGCATAAGCTCACAATGCCCCACATGGAGTGGCGTTTCGCGCGGTACAATCACCAAACGTCGTCTTTCTTTGAGCACCACATCGGCTGCGCGAACAATTAAATTATCCGCATAGGAATTAGCAATAGCTGAAAGGGTTTTCATGGAACAGGGAACCACCACCATGCCCATGGTTTTAAATGATCCACTGGCAATACTGGCGCCAATATTTTTATTGTTATGCACCACATCCGCCAGGGCTTCAACCTGTTCTGCGGTATAGTCAGTTTCGATTCCAATGGTCATACGTGCCGCTTGGCTAATCACTAGATGAACTTCAATATCTTCACGGGCAGCCAATTTTTCAAGCAGTCTAATCCCATAGATGACTGCACTTGATCCCGATATACCGACAATAAGACGCTTCACTACTATTTTCCTCGAAACAGTTAGTCTTTATTATAAATTGATTTTTAGGGTAACAGGTTGCTGCCTGGATCGAAAGTTATCCCGCAGCTTCTTCCCTAAGATCTTTGCGCAACACCTTACCTACGTTGGTCATAGGCAATTGGTCTCTAAACTCAATATATTTTGGCACTTTATAGCCCGCCATATTCTCTTTACAGAACTCAATAACCTGTGCCTCAGTAAGCTCTGGATTACTCGATATAACAAACATTTTGACCACCTCACCTGCCTTCGGATCTGCCACACCGATGGCTGCGCATTGAGAGACATCGGGGTGAGTGGTTAGCGTCTGCTCTAACTCATTGGGATAAACATTAAACCCTGACACAATAATCATATCTTTAAGGCGATCAACAACCTTAATAAAACCCTGTTCGTCGACTTTGACAATATCGCCGGTATGCAACCACCCATCAACCAAGGTTTCTGCGGTCTTTTCAGGGCAGTGCCAATAGCCCTGCATCACTTGATCGCCACGGACACAGAGCTCGCCTTCTCCACCGACTTGCTGCTCTTCGCCCTGCTCATTAACAACTTTTATTTCGGTACCCGGAATAGGAATACCGGCACTTCCAAGCTTTTGAAAGCCCAATGGATTCATTGACACAACTGGCGAGGCCTCTGTCATACCATAGCCTTCACTGATGACACAGCCTGTTGATTTTTGCCAATCATCAGCCACAGCCTCCATTAAAGCCATGCCTCCAGATAGGGTAATTTGCAAATTAGAGAAATCTAAACGACTAAACTTTGGGTGCTCCATTAGAGCGACAAACAATGAATTTAGCCCAGAAAAAATATTAAACTTGATAGACTTAATTGAACTAATAAAGGCATCGATATTACGCGGATCGGGAATAAGTACACTATGCCCCTTTATTGAGGGAATAATACCCAAACAAAGCGCGAATGAGTAAATATGGTACATAGGTAATGGCGCCACCACACTAGCACCGTAAAGTGGTTTATCGAGATTGGATAATACGGTTAATGCCTGTGCAATATTCGATAGTATAGATTTGTTAGTCAGCATAACCCCTTTTGAGGCTCCAGTGGTACCGCCCGTATACTGTAGAGTACAGATATCATCTGGTTTAGCTGCGAACGCCTTAAAAGTACTGCCTGTCTTGAGCACAGAAGAAAAAGGAATCCAACCACCGGGATTTACAGCTGTCCAACGTCCGGTTAGACGCATTATCAGCGAACCGATAAGTCTTTTAGGTCTTGGAAGTAAATCCAAGGCACGGCAAACAATCACGTGCTCCACACTGGTTTCAGGTCGCGCTTCGCGAACGTTTTCATAAAATTTATCCAATACAATAACGGCCTTAACACCGGCATCATTAAATTGATGGATTAATTCTCTGGTGGAGTACATCGGGTTGGTATTAACCACAATCAGCCCAATATGCCATGCAGCAAAAACTACAGCAGGGTATTGAATGAGATTAGGCAGCTGAATGGCGATTCGGTCACCCGCTTTTAGCCCTAGCTGTTTTTGAAAGTAACTCGCAATTCTTCGGGAAAGTTGATCAACTTCACCATAACTCAGGGTTTGACCTAAGCAGGTAAAAGCCGGCTTATCTGTGTTTTCAATAACAGTTTTTTTCCAAAACTTTATCAAAGACTCAGCGGGAAGCTGAGGCTGTTCACAGGGTAACCCAACCCGCTGTCTTCCCTCTTTGACGGCTTGCTCTATTAACATCAAATAAACCCAACTTTTTATTATATTATTATTTTAGTACAACTAGACTCGCTACGCGCGTCACGACTTTTTATTATTAAAGCACTTTACTAAGGTTTACCCAAATAAAAAATCTGACCTTTTAGTACTGAGTTATTTTCGTTGCTGTTAAGTTTAAAATATTACTTTTTGCGCCGCGCTAAAAATGGCGATAACAAGCCATAGAGAACGATAGAGATAGAACCAATGGCGAGTATAGGGGCTAACCCACGCTGAAAGCCCATCCCTTGATGTTTTAGCATAACACCCTCGTAGAGACTTACAAAAAAAGCAGGCGCCAAATAAGGATTGTCTGGGTAGGCAGTTACTGGCGTAAAGAACAGCACCAAGAAACAAATCACTACAATATGTTTAAGCCATTTTTGAGGGATTTTTCTAGCCAATAACCAAAAAACGGCAAATAAGCATAGCACCCCAAATGAATAGGCCATCCAACCCCAAAAATAACTCTCAGCACTGTACATAATTAATCAACCCATTGAATAATATGCTGTTCCATATCCTCTTGTTTAACATCAAGCTCAGAGACCGCAAAATGTCTAACTGATCCCAAAACCTGATGAACATCATCCCTATTACCCGTAATTAGATGATGCCAGTCTGGCAATGGCTTGCCTTCATCTATCAATCGGTAGGAACAGGTATCAGGCAACCACTTGATTGATTTTAGACTATCTGGATCAAGCTTTACACAGTCATCTACTACATTCTGACGTCCTTTGTAATCCGTGCAGCGGCACTGTTTAAGGTCAAGTAATTTACAGGCAACATTGGTGTGATAAATTTCTTCAGTATCATAATCTTCTAACTTGACCAAACAGCATTTTCCACAGCCATCACAAAGTGACTCCCACTCATTGTCGGTCATTTCATGTAACTGTTTAGTTTGCCAAAATTTTTCCATAACCAAGCTACCTAATACCAACTAATTGTTTTCTGATTGCCAGGTTGAGGGCGGGACCTGTAAGTAAAAGCCTTTGTCCTGTATTTCTTGCATTACGGTTTCAATATCAACCCGAGCCAATTTCTTTTCTGAACTCAATATTATTTTCATTACCAATGATAGCTCGCCAAAGCTTTCTAATAACACTTGAGGAACATCCTTAAGACCATGCTCTGCTGGTACATAGAGATACATCTCAGCCTTCTTGGTGCCTTTGTAAATTTCACAGTTGATCATAGATTCACTTTTATTAATTCAATTTTTCTAATTCAGTTTCAATAACAGGCTTCACCCACTGTTGGCGCCAACCTTGCGTAATTCTGTTGGGGAGAACCAACTCACCATTCTCTACTGATCGCAAAATGGCTTCCAACTCTCGCTTATTACACAAAAATTCTTGGGGTATATTTTGCTGACTGGCCACTGCAACTAAAACCTGACGAATAGACTTAAAAACTTGAGTCATAGTTTTTGATAGTGGCTGTGGCACTTGCTCTAATGGAATTGGTGGTTGCTGATAGGAGTTTTTAACCTCATTGAGTACAGCCTCACCATAGCGCTTGACAGCTCTTGGATGCCAGTCACTAATGGAATAAAGCTGACTGATATGCTTTGGCATCTGTCTTGCAATTTCAAGCAAAACTGAATCTTTGGCAATTCTAGATTTAGGCACATTTTTGCTTTTGGCTGTACTCTCACGCCATAGACAGAGAGATTTTAGAGCAATCAGAGACTGTGCACTTAAACGCCAAACACCTTTGAATTTAGCAAAGAAGTTCTGATTGCTTTTACGCTGAGTCACCAAATCTAAAAGGCTTTTCATTTCCTCATCAAACCATGTCACTCTGCCCTGCTGATCGAGCAACTTAGTCAGCATGCCAAAGATTGTATGCAGATGAATAACATCAACCGTTGCATAGTCTATTTGTCTTTGCGTCAAAGGTCTTGCAAGCCAATTGGAACGAGTTTCTTGTTTGTCTAACTCAATATCTAAAAGTGTCCCAACTAACCGAGCGTAACCCATAGAAAAGCCAATATTAGCAATACCTGCAGCAATCTGAGTATCAAATATTCCTGTGGGCTGGATATTTAAACTATGCTCTAAAACCTCAAGATCCTCACCACAGGCATGGAAAATTACACGATTGTTTGGTGATTCAATAAGTTGTTTTAGGGATGAAAATTGATCAATGGCTAACACATCAATCAGCCAGCAATCTATGCCATCCGAAAGTTGAATTAGTGCTAATTTGGGGTAGTAAGTATCGGTGCGAATAAACTCAGTATCCAGTGCCAAGATTTCACAATCCGCGAGCTGATCACAAAGATTATTTAGCTCGTCGTTACTCGCAATCCAGTGACTCATTTAAATGGTCTTTCTACTTTGCAACGCTAGATTAAGAGTACCACCATCTACGTACTCTAATTCACCGCCCATTGGAACACCATAGGCGATTCGGCTTACCTCAATACCTAATGATTTGGCTTTATCGGCAATAAAATGGGCAGTGGCCTCACCTTCTACTGTTAGATTGGTGGCTAGAATAAGCTCATTGACCTGATTAGATTGCAATCGTTCTATTAGCTTATCAATTCCCAATTGCTCTGGACCTATACCATCAATGGGTGATAGGTGACCTAATAAAACAAAATACTTACCGCGATAACCCCCCGCCTGCTCGATAGCAAATAGATCCGCTGGACTTTCAACCACACAGAGCTGGGAGTCTGATCGCGAAGGATCACTGCATATATTGCAAATATCATGTTCAGTGAGTGTTCGGCACTGTTGGCATTTACCCACTTTAGATGCAGCTTCAGTGACTGCCTCCGCTAGCTTAAAAGCGCCCTCTCTATTTTTTTCTAGGAGCTGCAAAGCCATACGTTGAGCTGACTTTACACCTACACCGGGCAGAATTCGCAACGCATCGATTAATTGATCAATTGTTTTACCGTACAAGAAATAACCTCAACAAGCCCAACCTAAAGCGGGAACTTGAAACCCGGAGGTAAGTTAATACCGCCCGCTAATGAACCCATGGCATCCTTACTCTTTGCTTCTACTTTACGCACTGCATCATTGACTGCAGCGGCTAGTAAATCCTCTAAAAATTCTTTCGTTTCGTCTAGCAATGAAGGGTCGATACTCACGCTACGAACATCATGACGACCTGTCATTACTACCTTAACTAGACCAGCCCCAGCCTCACCGGTTACTTCAGCATTGGCGGCCTGTTCTTGCATCGTCTGCATTTTTTCCTGCATTTCCGATGCTTGCTTCATTAATTTATTAATATCCATTCATCAACTACCGTTTTTAATCTATGGGACGAACTGTTTTCTCATCGAGACGCGCATCAAACCGCTGCTTAAATTCTTGCAGATCAGGGTCTTGATTAAGCGCTTCAATAGCGGCTGCAAGGCGCTCCTCTTTAGCGCGAATATTCGCTGCGCGAGGGGTTTCTTTGTCTGCTTCACCAAAGGTGATTTCAACATCAACCTCAATGCCAAAATACGCACTTAATGCCTTGGCTAATGACTGCTGATGTGCAGAATCATAAAGACTCGTCTGCTGCTGATCTATCACAAAGGTCAAGCTATTGCCGTTGCGCTGCTTAAACAAACAGTGGCTAGCAATCTCACCTAACGAACCTCCTAATTCCAAACCCTGATGAACTTTAACCCAAGAGTCCGGCGTTAGAGCCTCTAAATTAATTTTTACATCTGATGCCTCTGACTTTGACTCAGTAACTTGAGGCTTATCTTGCTCGGTACTAACAACTGCTTCTTTGTTATACGCCGAAGGATTTAATTTAGTGTTTTCAGCAGTTTTTAGCTCAATTTTCGTTGCTAATTGCTGAAGGACCGGCTCGGCCTCCTGAACTTCAGCTTGTGGCTTTTTTACAGTCTGTTCACCCTCAGCTTTTGTGACTTGGGGCTTAGTTTTTTTTTGAGGTGATGGCGCATCAGGACGGAAGGCTAGAGCTCTTAATAAAACCATTTCAAATCCCGCTTTGGCATCTGGCGCCAAGTCTAAATCTTTACGCCCCAATAAACAGATTTGATAGAAAAGCTGAACATCTTCTCTGGATACGGCCTGTGCAATTTCGGCTAGTTGTGAGTAATGGCCAAGGGTTTTATCCACCGCTTCGGGTACCGTTTGCATAATCGCAATCTGATGCCAAAGAGCCAGCAAATCCGCTAAAACCATTTCATAATCTGGACTAAGTTCGGCTATTTTATTTACCTCTGCCAGCAAGCCTGTGCCCTCGCCTGCAATCAGTGCTCGACAAATATCTAAAGCAAAACTGCGATCAATTGTGCCCAACATGGCATTAACATCAGACTCTGAAATTTTGCCGCCACCATGACCAATTGCTTGATCGGTTAAACTAAGCGCATCGCGCATACTGCCATCAGCGGCACGTGCCAAGGCCAACAGCCCCTGCTCTTCACTGGGTAATTTTTCTTCATTAAGAACAAATTTTAAATGCTCTGCTATTCGCTCGGTACTCAAGTTTTTAAGATTAAACTGTAGGCACCTTGATAACACCGTAATGGGCAATTTCTGCGGATCGGTGGTGGCAAATAAAAATTTTACATGCTCAGGTGGCTCTTCCAAGGTTTTAAGTAGAGCAGCAAAACTCGACTTGGAGAGCATATGAACTTCATCAATAAGGTAGATTTTGTATCGCCCGCGAGCCGGAGTATATTGCACATTATCGAGCAGGTCGCGCATATCATCGACACCGGTTCGCGAGGCTGCATCAACCTCGACAAGATCGATAAACCGGCCAGCGGCAATTTCTTGGCAACTACTACAGACACCGCAGGGTTTAGATGTAACCCCTGTTTCGCAATTAAGGCACTTGGCTAAAATTCGAGCAATGGTGGTTTTCCCCACACCTCTAGTCCCAGTAAAAACATAGGCATGGTGCAGGCGATCGTTATCAAGCGCATTGATTAATGCTTGTAACACGTGCTCTTGCCCAACCATCTCAGAAAAATTGTTGGGGCGCCATTTTCGGGCAAGAACCTGATAGCTCATAGCGGATTTCCACAAAGGTTTAAACACCCCATTATAGGTGTATATTTTAGCTCCGCAAGGCAACAATGGAGATGACCCCCAATAGCCACACCTCGGCACACAGAATAACTACTACCGTTGCTCCCTTCCGGGCCTGGCGGGGTTAATAGTCGTCTGTTGCGAGGGGACCAAAGGGGGCCACCATAGAAACGTTTCGAGGCGCGAGATTATGCGAGGTTTAGCCCATAAGTGCAACAACCAAAGCCACTCAAAACCACAGTTTAACTTAATCAAATTGTATTTTTTTTTCGGTTTATCCATATAATGATAGTAGGAATAAGGAAGTAGTGGATGCTATATCAAAAACTCTGTTTAAAATCGGTGCTTGTACTAGCGGTTATTGGGCTAGTAATTACCCTATCAGGCTGTGGCAATTATCAAAGCAATGTTGAATCTGGCAATATTGAGGGTACGCTTCACTGGGGTAATGGTACCGAACCACAGAGCTTGGATCCTCATATAGCCACTGGCGTACCTGAGCATCATATAATTAGCGCACTGATGGAGGGACTGGTTCACAAACATGGTGAAACTCTTGAGCCCCGCCCCGGAGTCGCAGAGTCTTGGGATATTAGCGATGATGGTCGTATCTATACCTTTTATTTGCGCAAAAATGCACGCTGGTCAAATGGTGACCCGCACAATGCTCACGACTATGTTTGGTCTTGGTGGCGTGCATTACAACCTGCCCTAGGTAATCTTTATGCCTACATGTATTTCCCTATTGCCAATGCAAAGGCTTATTACGAGGGCGAGATTAGCGATTTTGATCAGGTAGGCGTTAAGGCAATTGATGATTATATTTTACAGGTCACCCTTAGCGAACCCATTCCCTATTTTTTGCAACTACTGGATCACTACAGCACCTACCCAGTGCATCGCGCCACAGTTGAAAAGTTTGGCACAGCGGATCAGCGAGGCACTCGCTGGACCTATGAGGGCAATATTGTTGGCAATGGCGCTTTTCAGTTAAAGGAATGGAAGATCAATCGCCGAATTACTGTGGAACGCAATCCGCATTATTGGAATGCCGATAATGTGCAGCTAAATCAGGTAGTGTTTTACCCAACGGAAAATGTGACTACCGAAGAGCGTATGTTTCGTGCCGGCCAGCTACACTACAGCGGTATACCCTCGGATAAAATTGAGGTCTATAAAGCAGCAAATGACCCTTCCCTGCGTATCCAACCTTATTTAGGTATCTATTTCTATAGGCTTAATGTTGATAAACCACATTTAAAAGATAAGCGTGTGCGTCGAGCACTTGGCATGACAATTAACCGCGATTTATTGGTTTCTCAAATTACTAAAGGTGGGCAGATACCAGCCTATGCCATTACACCCCCGGGTACCATGGGGTATTACCCAGAAAGCGATTTAAAATTTGACCCTGAATCGGCAAAGCAATTGCTGGCTGATGCCGGTTACCCCAATGGCGAGGGCTTCCCCACCACAGAAATTCTCTACAATACCAGTGAAGGACACCGTAAAATCGCGGTTGCTTTGCAACAGATGTGGAAAAAACATCTCAATATAGATGTAACGCTTCTTAATCAGGAGTGGAAAGTCTATCTAGATACAGTAAGTAATCGTCATTATGAAATAGCGCGCGCTGGTTGGATTGGTGACTATGTGGATCCTAATAATTTCCTGGATATGTTTTTATGCAATGGGGGCAATAACCGCACCAACTGGTGTAACTCCGAGTACGACCAGATTATTCTTGAGCAGGTACCCAAAGCAAAAACACATCAGGATCGCCTCGAACTCTTTAAACAGGCAGAAATCTTACTATTAGATGAAATGCCAGTTATCCCCATCTATGTTTACACGTCTAATAACCTTGTCCATCCATCGGTTAAGAATTTTGGCCGCAATATACTTAACCAAGCGAATTACCGGGAGATGTATTTACAATCGGTAACTGAGTCGGAGGTAACGCCCTAATGTTGCGCTTTATCACTAACCGATTACTGCAGGCTATTCCCGTATTACTGGTGGTTATTTCGGTAACCTTTTTACTGATTCATAGCGCACCTGGGGGGCCCTTTTCAGCGGAGAAAGCGGTGCCGCCTGAAGTCGCCAGAGCACTTGAAGCTCAATACAACTTGGATCAACCGCTTTGGCAACAATATATAAGCTATCTTGGCGATGTTATTCAGGGCGACTTTGGACCCTCTTTTAAATATTCAGGGCGCACGGTTAATGAGTTAATAGCTGCCGGCTTACCTGTAACTGCGGAATTGGCACTTTATGCCATGCTAGTGGCGCTTATTATTGGCATTAGTGCCGGTGTTTTAGCGGCTGTAAGACCAAATACCATGCAGGACTATTTGCCAATGTCAGCCGCCATGCTGGGTATCTGTATGCCTTCATTTTTGCTGGGTCCAATCTTGGTACTGGTATTTGGCATCCACCTAGAATGGCTACCCATATCGGGTTGGGGCGATATTCCTGGTGATAAAATTCTACCCGCCATTACCTTGGGCACTGGTTATGCCGCCTATATAGCTCGTCTATCGCGCGGCGGCATGTTGGAAGTCTTATCTCAGGACTATATTCGCACTGCCAGAGCCAAAGGTTTATCTGAAAGAATTATTATTTTTAAGCACGCATTGCGCGGTGGCCTTATTCCAGTGGTTGCTTTCTTAGGCCCTGCCTTTGCCGGTTTATTAGGCGGCTCTTTTGTGGTTGAAACTATTTTCCAAATACCGGGCTTGGGACGCTTTTATGTGACCTCTGCATTTAACCGCGATTACACCATGATTTTGGGAATGACCATATTTTTTGCTGGGCTAATTATTATCTTTAATTTAATTTCCGATATGGTTGCCCTTTGGCTTAATCCCAAGCTTCGCCAACAGGCACGAGGAGACCAATAATGATTGACTCTTCTCAACAGGCTGAGCAGGGCAGTTCCTTGTGGTTCGATGCTTGGATAAAACTCCGCAAAAATAAGCTGGCGCTTGTGGGTTTTGTTATCCTTTTATTTTTGATTGTAGTTTCTCTATTAACGCCTTGGATTGCTCCCTACAGCTACGAAGAACAGAATTTGATGTTGGGCGCTACCGCTCCGTCTGCAGCCCATTGGTTGGGCACTGATATCTTTGGTCGCGATATGCTAACGCGCATTATGTACGGTGGTCGTGTCTCACTTATGGTGGGCTTTATTGCCACCGCTGTGGCACTGATTATTGGCATCCTCTGGGGTTCAATTGCTGGCTTTGTCGGCGGCAGAGTCGATGCTGTGATGATGCGTATCGTCGATATTATGTACGCCCTACCCTTTATGATTTTTATTGTATTGCTGATGGTGGTTTTTGGTCGCAACATACTGTTGTTATTTGTGGCTATCGGCGCGGTGGAATGGCTAACTATGGCACGTATTGTACGTAGCCAAGTGATGACATTGCGCAAACAGGAATTTGTCGAAGCCGCCTATTCTATGGGTCTCTCGCGATGGGCGATTATTCGGCGACATATTATTCCCAACACTTTGGGGCCTGTGATTGTTTACACCACACTTACCATTCCCAGTGTAATGCTATTAGAAGCCTTTTTAAGCTTTTTAGGACTGGGAATACAACCGCCACAAAGTTCATGGGGTCTACTCATTAATTATGGTGTTGAAACCATGGAGGAATATCCTTGGTTGCTGATTTTCCCAGGCATCACATTATCGCTCACATTATTTGCGCTTAACTTTTTGGGTGATGGCTTGCGAGATGCGCTAGATCCAAGAGCATCAAAGGATTAAGGCACAGACTATGGCACTTCTTGAGGTCAAAAACTTATCGATTTCTTTTCACACCAGAAATGGTGTCACAAAGGCAGTTGATGATGTTAGTTTTTCTGTGGCTAGTGGTGAAACCTTAGCGATTGTTGGCGAATCAGGCTCAGGAAAATCAGTGACCTGTTATAGTCTTTTAGATTTACTGCCTCGCCCTCCCGCAGTGATAGAAAGTGGAAAGGCAAATTTTGATGGTATCGATTTATTGCAGTGTAGCAATGATCAAATGAGACAGTTTAGAGGCAATGATATTGCCATGATCTTTCAAGATCCAATGACCTCTTTAAACCCCTTTTTAACCATTGGTGAACAGCTGATTGAACCCTTAATTTATCACAGCGATAAATTACAACGCCTAACTCGCAGCAAAGCAAAACAAGAGGCTGTTGCGCTTCTTGATGAGGTGGGTATTGTTAATCCTGAAGCACGCTTTAATAGCTATCCTCATGAATTTTCTGGGGGTATGCGCCAACGCGTTATGATCGCCATGGCTTTAATCAATAAGCCTCGCTTATTGATCTGTGATGAGCCAACAACGGCATTGGATGTCACCATTCAGGCGCAGATTCTTGAACTGATTAAAAGACTGCAAAAAAACCGTGATGTTGCGGTTATTTTTATCAGTCATGACTTAGCCGTGGTCGCTGGTATTGCAGATAAAGTTTTAGTGATGTGTGATGGCAAAACTCAGGAGCAAAATAGCACCCAAGAGGTATTTCAAAACAGCAGTAACAGCTACACAAAAGCACTTTTATCAGCCATTCCAAAGGGGCCGAAAACCACAGAAAATCTAGCTAGACAGGGTTCTCCTCTATTAGAAGTCGATCGTCTTAAAACCTACTTTACCGATTTTTCTAATCAGTCAGAAAAGGTTGTAAAAGCGGTAGATGATGTTTCTCTTAGCATTCAACAGGGTGAAATTTTAGGCCTTGTAGGCGAATCGGGATCTGGCAAATCTACCCTCGGACGCTCTATTTTGCAATTAGCTCCGTTGACCGCTGGTACTGTGCGTTTTTCTGGTACTGACTTATCGGCACTGCCACCTAATCAACTTATTGCATGGCGGCGCAAATTACAGATGATCTTCCAAGATCCCTATGCCTCACTCAATCCGCGAATGACAGTGTATGAGACATTAGCAGAACCATTGCTTTACCATAATTTAGCGAATAAAAAATCGGTAGCCAAGCAGGTTGAACAGTTAATGGATGATGTGGGCTTAGCCCGATCAAGCGTTCTGAAGTATCCCCATGAGTTTTCTGGCGGGCAACGCCAACGTATTGCAATTGGTCGCGCAATTGCCACCAAACCAGAATTTATTATTGCTGATGAACCGGTTTCAGCACTGGATGTCACCATTCAGGCACAGATTTTGGATCTTATTTTAGATCTAGTTAAACAACGCGATTTGACCCTATTATTTATTTCACATGACCTATCTGTTGTTCGACATATATGCGATCGCGTGGCTGTAATGCACCACGGTAAGCTAGTTGAGGAAGCTGCAACAGAGACTCTTTGGGCGAATCCCAAAATGGACTATACCCGCAATTTATTGAGTGCAATTCCAAACACCAGTCTAAACTAAGCTAGGTTAATGCCTGTTCCCTGCAGTCCACAGTAGCCATTGGGATTTTTGGCTAGGTACTGCTGATGGTAGTCCTCAGCATAATAGAAGCTCGGTGCTTGACTTATTTCACTGGTAATCTCACCAAAACCCCTGTCTTGCAGAAGATTTTGCACTAATTTGGCCGATAGCAAAGCCTGATCTAACTGATCTTTATCAGTACAATAAATAGCTGATCTATACTGGGTTCCTCTGTCATTACCTTGACGCATTCCCTGCGTAGGATCATGAGATTCCCAAAATACTTTTAGTAATGATTGGTAAGTAATCACTGCGGGATCATAAACCACTAATACCACCTCGGTGTGACCGGTAAAGCCTGAGCAGACTTCTTCATAGGTTGGATTTGGCGTATAACCACCAGCGTAACCAACTGCCGTTGAAATCACACCTTGCTGCTGCCAAAAACGACGCTCAGCCCCCCAAAAACAGCCCATAGCAAAAACTGCTTGTTGCAGGTCTTTCGCAAATGGTGGCTGAATAGACTGACCAGTTACATAATGAGTATGAATAACTGGAATGGGCTGATCTCGACCGGGCAAGGCATCCTCGGCTGAGACCAGAGTTGATTTGAAGGGGTTATTTAAAAACATTAATGATCACTCAGTAATTAATACTACTGTTACTGTTAGATAATGCTTATAGATCTTATTTTACAGCTGACTCAGTCCTAGCTCGAGATCATCTTTAATATCAGCCAAATCCTCTAGACCCACTGCGATACGAATTAAGCCCTGTTCAATACCGGCGTCAGCAAGCGACTCATCGCTAAGTCGGCCATGAGTTGTGGTTGCAGGATGAACAATCGTCGTCTTTGCATCACCCAAATTCGCAGTTAGCGACAGCATTTGAGTGGCATCAATTACTTTCCATGCCGCTTCTCGACCGCCGTCAACAACAAAGGAAACCACAGCCCCAAAATCGGTTTGTTGTTTTTTAGCCAAGCTATGACCTGGATGATCAGGCAATCCGGCAAAAAACACTTTGCTGACTTTTGGATGCTGTGACAACCAGACAGCTAGTGCATTGGCATTTGCCGAATGAGCCTTCATTCGAAGACTTAGCGTCTCTAGTCCTTTTAGGAATATCCAAGCATTAAACGGGCTCATGGTGGGTCCTGCTGCGCGCAAAAAGGAGCGCACCTCGTCCATAAGCTCGGCACTACCGACAACTGCACCACCCAGTGCTCTTCCCTGCCCGTCAATATATTTCGTCGCCGAGTGGACCACAATATCAGCACCCCATTGAAGCGGCTTTTGCAGTACCGGAGTACAGAAACAGTTATCCACCACCAAGCGTGCCTGAGCTTCTTTGGATAGCTTGCTTAATGCCTCAAGGTCGGCAATTTCAGATAATGGATTTGACGGTGTTTCACAGAAAAACATCTTGGTATTAGGCTGCACAGCAGACTGCCATGCGCCAAGGTCTGTTAGTGGCACATAGGTTACTTCAACACCAAATTTAGTGATGTATTTATCCATCATAACTCGCGTACTACCAAATACATCACGAGAACAAATAATATGATCACCTGTTTTTAGTAGCGCCATAATAACCGCTAGGCTGGCAGCCATTCCTGAAGAAGTCGCCACCGCCTGTTCTGCTTCTTCCATTAGAGCGAGTCTTTGCTCGAAGCTTCTTACGGTTGGATTGGTATAGCGCGAATAGACATTACCCTCTATTTCATTGCTAAAACTTTGCGCCGCCACTTCTGCACTTTCGAAGACGTAACTTGAAGTTAAGAACAGTGCCTCTGAATGCTCGTTTTCATGGGTAGGCTGATACCCACCACGAATGGCGTTAGTATCCTGTTTAAATAGCTTATCTTTATTTTTCATCTAGCCATTGTACCTGTTTGTATCAATCAACTAACACTGTTGTTATGAATACCGATAACGGATTCTTTTTTATTGTCTTTTTTTGCTTGGCTTTTGTGCTTGGCATCATCATTACGCAGAGCATGAATATGATTTAAATAGGATTCATCAACATCCCCGGTCACATAGTCGCCATCAAACACCGAGCAATCAAAACGCTTAACCTCTGGATTACCCTCAGTCCCCGATGCAATCAAATCATCAAGATCCTGATAAATAATCCAGTCAGCACCAATAATCTCACCTACTTCATCATCTGTGCGGCCATGAGCGATTAACTCATTGGCTGTCGGCATATCAATACCGTAGACATTGGGATAACGGACTCCAGGCGCTGCAGACACCATGTAAACTTTTTTAGCGCCGGCATCTCTTGCCATTTGGATAATTTCTTTAGAGGTGGTTCCTCGTACAATGGAATCATCCACCAAAAGAACATTTTTACCTGCAAATTCAAGTTTGACGGCATTGAGTTTTTGACGCACAGATTTTTTGCGCTCTTTCTGCCCAGGCATAATAAAGGTTCGGCCTATGTAACGATTTTTCATAAAGCCTTCACGAATTTTCACTCCCAAACGCTCAGCAAGCGCCTGTGAGGAAACACGACTCGTATCTGGTATTGGGATTACCACATCGATATCGTGATTGGGTTTTTCGCGGATAATCTTATCGGCTAACTTCTCACCCATACGTAAACGGCACTTATAGACTGATATATTGTCCATAATTGAGTCGGGTCTAGCGAAATAGACATGCTCAAAAATACAGGGGGATAGCTGCGGATTTTCTGCACATTGTTTAAGGTGTAACTTGCCCTTGGTATCCACAAATAGTGCCTCACCCGGCTCCAGATCGCGAATTAATTCAAAGCCAAGACTATCGAGAACGACTGATTCAGAAACCACGGCATATTCATCGCCCTGATCGGTGTGACGAACACCAAAACAAAGCGGGCGAATGCCGTTGGGATCGCGAAATGCAAACATACCATAATTGGCAATAAGACCCACCACGCCGTAAGCGCCACGACAGCGCTTATGAACCTCAGAAACCGAGGCGAAAATATCATCACTCGTCGGCTCTAGCTTACCTCTTACCTGTAATTCATGAGCAAAGGCATTTAGTAATACTTCAGAATCAGAATCTGTATTTAGGTGTCGTAAATCAGTACGGAAAATATGCTCACGTAACTCATCAGCATTGGTTAGGTTACCGTTATGCGCAATACAAATCCCATAGGGAGAATTCACATAAAGGGGTTGAGCCATGGCTGGACCAGAACTACCTGCCGTTGGATATCGACAGTGTCCAACACCAAAACGACCGACTAGGCGCAACATATGACTGCGACGAAAAACATCGCGCACCAAGCCTTCACCTTTGCACTGATGAAGCTCACCATCACTATCAGTCACCATACCAGCCGCATCTTGGCCTCTATGTTGCAAAATAGTTAGTGCATCATAAAGCTCTAAGTTTACGTCTGAAGTTCCCGCTATTCCTACAACACCACACATGAGTTAAATCCAACCAGTTAGTAAGTTTTTAATATCATTTGCCGCCTCTCTACCCCAGCCTTCAAAACTTTGAAACACTGGAATAAGCGTCGATTCTTGCCACCAGGGGTCTTGTTCTACTGGAATAGCCTTTGGCAATGCAATGACCAGAGCTAGCACAACGATTAGGCCTCTGAACACACCAAATACTAGACCTAATGTTCTGTCCGTGCCACCAAGCCCGGTTGAAGAAACAAGTTTTCCTAGTAAAAAATTTAATACCGCACCCAACAATAAAGTTGCAACAAAAAGCCCACCCCAAGCAGCTAGCTGTCTTATCGAGGCTAATTCAATCAAATTAACTAATAAGGCGGCAGCAGCTTCACTAAAGGTCATTGCTACTACAAATGCGGCCACCCATATCACCAACGACATGGCTTCTTTTACAAACCCACGCACCAAGCTTATAAGGCCAGAAATGGCAACAATTACTGCAATACCTGTATCTGCAACTGCAATATCCATAACCTATTCCCTATTGGGGCATGTATTTTAAAACAATCGAATCTGTTGCCAATAATTTATCGATTTCAACTTTATCTGCAATGGCACTTTGTCGGTCGATTTTAGGTCCAATATATACGCGGTGAAAGATATTCTTTTGGATTTTCACCGTTTTTAAAAACGTTTTATATTGTTTATCCAACAATGCTTGCTTAAGCTTTTTAGCTGCACCCTGATCTTCATAACTGCCTACTTGAAGATACCAACGTTGAGGGAAGCCAGACTGATCTAAACCGTGATAATCGGTATCTTTCTCTTTCACCGGCTGCAATCGACTCACATCAAATACTTTTTCAATTTCTGAGCTATCTTTTACTTCAGCAGGACGTTTTGCCGCCGTATATTCAACCGCATCAATGGTTGGCGCAGCAGGTATCAGAGAGGTACGGTCTATTTTTTTAGGATCAGTGAAGTCGAGCAACAAAGGCAGCAAAATAACACCCAGTGCTCCCAGCACGATTGCGCCGACAATTCGCTGCTTTAGCCCATCACTCACTTTCAACCTCCATTGAAATAAATTCTAATACTTTTGCTACCGTATGAAAGGAACCAAACACCAAAACATTATCAGTTTTTTCGGCTTTTGAAACTGCCGATTTAAATGCCGTTTCAACGGATTCGCAAAGCATGCCTTTACCACCGGCATTGTATAACAGTTTTAACAAGGATTGTCCTTTTGCAGCGCGAGAAATACCTGCTAATTCAGCAATAAACCAATAATCAATCTGCGAATGCAAATTTGTAACCATTGACTGCCAGTCTTTATCCTCTAAAACAGAGGCGACAGCAATGGTTTTACCTGTATTTTTTTCTAAATTTTGTGCAAGTTTTAAGGCGGCAGCGGGATTATGTGCAACATCTAAGATAATCGGTATAGATTGATATTTAGCCTGCTGTTGCCGACCTAAAATAGGCACATTTTGAAGAGCATCTCGACAGGTCAGTGCGTCTAATTTGCAGCCAAGGCTAACTAACGCCTGTAAAGCCACTGTTTTATTAACCGCGAGAGGACCCTGATTAATTAGCTGATCAATTATCAATTGATGATTATTTTTGGTACTAAGATTAATACAAAAATATGGAGACTCTTCTGTGAAATCAAAATCTTTACCAAGCCATAAAGCCTCTGCCTCTGTACTGCTCACTAAGCGCTCAAAATTATCGGGGTAATTTGACTCACCAATAATCAATGGCTTATTGGCACGAGCAATCCCTAGTTTTTCTCTAGCGATTTCGGTTCTTGTTTCACCTAACCATTGCTGATGATCCAGATCCACACTGGTTAGTACCGCCACATCTGCATCAATAATATTGGCCGCATCCAATCGTCCACCTAATCCTACTTCGAGCAACACAATATCTGGTTTTTTTTGAGTAAAAATAATTAATGCAGCTAGGGTATTGAATTCAAAATAGGTCAGAGAAATTTCTTCTCTTAAGTACTCAATCAACTCGAAAGCAGCAACAATACTGTTATCATCAACTGGCTGACCATTCAGGCAAATTCGTTCGTTATAAACCAAAAAATGAGGAGAGGTAAAACTGCCCACCGAATAGCCATGAGCCAACAGAACAGACTGCATACTGGCGACACAAGAACCTTTGCCATTTGTGCCAGCCACAGTGATTACTTTACTTGAAAAGCTGTTTGCGTCTGAAACCGATTTAAAACGATTCCATACTGTATTGACCCTCTCTAAACCCAGCTCAATTTCACAGGGATGTCTGCTTTCCAGCAGACTTAACCATTCCGCTAGTGAGCGGTTAGTCATTTGCAGGTTCTGGCTGACCTGTTAGTTTAGAGAGAATACTGCCTAAACGATCGCGCATTTCATGGCGACTAATAATCATATCAATATGACCTTTTTCCAAGAGGAACTCACTTCTCTGGAATCCTTTAGGTAGTTTTTGACGAATAGTTTGCTCGATAATATTGGGCCCAGCGAAACCAGCACGTGCACCTGGCTCTGCGACATTAAGATCGCCCAACATAGCCAAACTAGCCGAGACACCGCCATAAACTGGGTCTGTCATCACAGAGATATAGGGCACACCAGCAATTTTCAAACGCTCTAACACAGCGCTGGTTTTGGCCATTTGCATTAACGAGATAAGTGCTTCTTGCATACGAGCCCCACCGGTTGCGGCAAAGCATACAAAAGGAATTTTTTGCTCTAGCGCCATAGTTGCTGCCTGAGTGAATTTCTCACCCACAGCATAACCCATAGAACCCCCATGAAATGCAAATTCAAAGGCACAGGAAACAATTGGCATTGAATGAAGTGAACCAGACATTGCCACTAGGGCATCTTTTTCACCAGTCTTTTTCTGAGCATCAGATAAGCGATCTTTGTATTTTTTAACATCTTTAAAACGCAGACGATCAATAGCAACAATATCAGCACCAATTTCTTGTCGACCTTGCTCATCAAGGAATAAATCCAAGCGACGACGGGCACCAATGCGCATATGGTGACCACATTTAGGACAAACATCTTGATTTCGTTCAAGTTCGGGACGGTAAAGGGGTGCCGCACATTTGGGACACTTTTTCCACAAACCCTCAGGAACAGCGCTCGATTTATTATTATTTGATGATGCAGGACCCGAGGGTCGAATGCGTTTCAGCCAATCCATCAATTTACCTTTTATGCAGTTGCCCAATAATTGTTAATCAATTATCGGATAATTTTGCCTATTCTATCATGAGAAAAGCCATGTCGATAAGCCAAACAGAGGGAAAAATTACACTTTTGTAATAATTAATTTATTTTTTTGCTTCTGTAATGAATGCTTTGACCTTTTGTGGATCTTTCACCCCCGGACTAGACTCAACACCACCACTGACATCCACCATATAGGGCTGGGTCATGGCTACGGCTTGATTAACATTTTCTGCGGTTAAGCCACCGGCAAGAATTAATTGATAATCAGTCGTTGTGGGTAATCGACTCCAGTCGAAACTATGGCCTGTGCCACCATAGAGGTCATCGCTCCAAGCATCAAATAAAAACCCACCCTCAGCATTGTAGGCGGCAACCTCGGCATTGATATCTAAGCCGTCCCGCATTCGCACAGCTCTTATAAATGGGAAATCAAACTGGTGGCAAAAGTCTGGCACTTCATCACCATGAAACTGAATAAAATCAGGTTTAACCTGCTCAATAACCTGTTTGACTAAGGATTCGCTGGGATTCACCAAAAGTGCAATAGCTAATGTGGGACCTGTGATTGCGGCGCGAATTTTTGCCGCCTGCTCAACACTGACATAACGCGGGCTTTTTTCGTAGATAACTAAACCTAGAGCATCAGCACCATATTGCTGTGCCATCTGCGCCTGCTCAGTACTGGTAATACCGCATATTTTTACACGAACTGTCATCACTTACTCTTCTGTATTATCCAATGTTGCAGGTAAAAAAACGGGGCCCTTAGCGAGCACAGGTAATCCAAATTTAGCCGGATAGTCGACCGCAACCAAGTAGAGCCCATGCGGAGCAGCCGTTGCAGCACTTTTGCAACGATCACCCTGAGCCAATAAGGTTTGAATCCACAGTGGCTGTTGACGGGCTGTACCCACCTCTAAAAGAGAGCCTACTATATTTCGTACCATATGCAATAGAAAAGCATTGGCCGTAATTTCAAATATCACTAAATTGCCACGACGAAATACATTGGCCTTATGAACATTGCGGTAGGGCGAATTCGACTGACAACCAGAACCACGAAAAGCAGAAAAATCCTGCTCACCCAGCAGATACTGACAAGCCTGTTGCATTAATAAAATATCCAGCGGCTTTTTAAACCAAGTAACTGCATCAGCCATAATAGCGGGCCGTGTTGCGCTATTGTCTATCACGTATCTATAGGTTCGCGCCCCAGCGCTAAATCTTGAGTGAAAATCATGACTTATCGCATCGGCCCATATAAGGGAAATACTATCGGGTAGCTGACTATTAGCTCCTTGCACCCAACTGTAACCAGTGCGCTCAACGGCAGTATCAAAGTGTATCACCTGATGACTTGCATGAACGGCAGTATCGGTGCGACCTGCGCAGTGAATAATTACTGCAGTATTGGCAACATAACTCAGTGCTTTTTCGAGCTCTTGTTGAACAGAGGGACTGTGTTTTTGCCGCTGGAAACCACAGAAATCTGCGCCATTATATTGAACAATAGCCGCATAGCGCCTTACCCCAGAGGGCAACTGTTGCCCCTCAGGTATATTACAGCCCTCTGTATAAATCCAATCAGCCACAAGCTTGTCCATTGTCTAAGTTTCAATACTATTAAGTATTTCGCGCGCCTTAGCTTTGCCCTGCTTATCCGCTTCACTAATTATTTCTTCAAGAATAGATTGAGCGCTTTCGATATCGCCCATCTCAATACAAAGCGAGGCCATATCAAGCTTAATTTGTAGCGGATCAATCTCAAAACTGTCTTCTTCAAAAGAAACCGGTTGATAGTCTTTTGCTAGCGGTTTTTCTTGCTCATTATCTTCACTTAACTGTGCCTTTAGCTCGTCAAGACCAGGCAAATCGATGGCTTCATCATCAGTCTGCTGAGCTTCATCTAACCGCTGTGGCTTATCTTGATCTTTCGCCTCAGCAGGCTGCTCAACAACCGCTGTAAAAACATCATCCTGACCATCACCCTCGGCAAAGGGTCCATCGAGCACTGATTCAGCCAGTAGATCCTCTGCCTGTTCAGACTGCGGCTGATTTGACGATTTTCGCTTACTTTTATTGATAATAATTGCAATCAAAATAGCCGCTACAAAAAACCATATATCAACTGGAAGCTGTCTAATTTTAGCCATATATTGATTAAAATCGTGAGACGTTTGCTGAGGCAATAATTGCTTCGCCTGAGGAACTGATTCAACCTCAATAGGCTGACTGATTTCGGTATTCTCTATTTGCATTGGCTGAACTATTGGCGGTTCAACTTGGACTTCTGCCTCTACATCTTGGACTCTGTTATCCATCAACAATAGCCTGTCATCAGCAACAGAATTATCCATAGGCTGCTGTTGAGACTGTTCTTCGACTAGTGGACTTTCTTGAGCCTTATTCTCTGACTCAAGATTAATCTCAGACTCAATTAAACTCTGACCCGCCGACAACTTATCAATGGCCATTCCCTGCTCTAGATTCGAATCCTGCGACAATAATTCTGTGGATTCGTCCACTTGCTCTTCTGTCAGCTCAACTTTAGGAATTATTAGACTAGAATTTTCCTCAGAGACCACAGCCTGCGGTGCCTCAACCACTGTGATTTCAGTGGGAAAGACGACTACTGAACCCTCAATAAGCTTAGTGCTATCACCATCCAAAAAGGCCTGAGGGTTGTTTTCGTAAACAACATCCATAGCCTGCGCCATAGCCATTCCCTGAGGGCGCAAGCGCAGGGCTACATTCCACAATGTATCACCCACCACCACGGTATGACTTGGCTGATTAATTTTAGCGACTAATTCTTGGGAGGCTTTATCACTTTCAGCTGTGACCAAAGAGCAATAAACAGACAAAATAACGGCAAATGCAATCGACTTGCTAAGCAAAATAGCGTTTGTCCAATTTTTTTTATATGCCGTTATCTGTCTCATTATCTTTCCCAATATGGGTAGGGTTAATTAACGCTCTACCAAAATTCTCAGCATGCGACGCAATGGCTCAGCAGCGCCCCATAATAACTGATCACCGACGGTAAAGGCAGAAAGGTATTGATCACCCATATTCATCTTGCGAACGCGCCCTACTGGAACCTGAAGACCACCGGTAACCGCCGCTGGTGTTAGGTGCTCAACAGAGGCTTCTTTCGTATTTGGCACAAATTTCGCCCACTGATTGGCCTCAGCCAGCATGGACTCGACTTCGTCCATAGGGACATCCTGGGTCAACTTAATAGTCAGTGCCTGACTGTGGCAACGCATTGCACCAATTCTGACGCAGAGCCCATCTAGAGGGATCGGATTGCCTTCTAAACCAAGAATTTTGTTGGTTTCAGCCTGATTTTTCCATTCTTCTCTACTTTGGCCATTTTCAAGCTGCGAATCAATATAAGGTAGCAAACTTCCCGCTAATGGATAACCCCAGTTATCCACCGGAAAACTATCAGATCGCAATGTATCGGTTACCTGTCGGTCAATATCAAGGATAGCTGACGCAGGATTAGCCAAACTCTCTGCCACAGTTTCTTTGATAACACCCATTTGAGAGATTAGTTCGCGCATATTTTGCGCGCCAGCACCTGATGCGGCTTGATAGGTCATTGAGCTAGCCCACTCCACTAGGTTGGCATTAAATAAGCCGCCCAAGGCCATTAGCATTAAACTTACGGTGCAGTTACCACCGATATAATCCTTTACACCGTTAGCTAAGCCCTGCTCAATCACCTTCGAATTCACAGGGTCTAGAACAATAATAGAATTTTCTTCCATTCGCAGCGCTGAAGCAGCATCAATCCAATATCCCTGCCAACCACTTTTGCGCAACTCCGGATATACTTTCTTGGTAAAATCGCCGCCCTGACAGGTGACAATAATATCCATCTGCGCCAGTGCATCAATATCAAAGGCACTCTGCAATAATGGTGTTTCAACACCTACATCGGGTCCTTTTTGACCTGCTTGTGAGGTGGTAAAGAATATCGGCTCAATATCTTTAAAATCCGATTCTTCACGCATACGCTCCATTAACACAGAGCCCACCATGCCTCGCCAACCTATAAAACCTGTTTTTTTCATTGAATAAACCTTTTCGATCTTTGTTTCAAAAATTATTTACAGCGCAGCAACTACTGCATCACCCATTTCAACGGTACCCACGCGCTTACAGCCATCAGTTTGAATGTCTGCAGTTCGCAATCCATTATCCAACACCGCGCTCACAGCCTGTTCAATGGCAATGGCAGCATCAGGTGCGCCAAGAGAATATCTAAGCATCATGGCTACAGATAAAATAGTTGCCAATGGATTAGCCACCGACTGACCTGCAATATCAGGCGCAGAGCCATGACAGGGTTCATACATACCACCGCCATCCTTATCTAGTGATGCGGAGGGCAACATACCAATTGAGCCGGTTAACATTGCCGCTGTATCCGATAAAATATCGCCAAACATATTGCCAGTAACCACCACATCAAACTGCTTAGGGTTCATTACTAACTGCATAGCCGCGTTATCGACATACATATGACTTAATTCCACTTCGGGATAATCAGCCGCCATATCGCTAATCACTTCACGCCAAAGTACGGTAGCCTCAAGGACATTAGACTTATCAACAGAGCATAGGCGCTTATTACGTACCATAGCTGCCTCAAAAGCCATCTTACCAATACGGCGTATTTCTGATTCATTGTACTTGTAGGTGTTATAGCCCTCGCGCTGACCATCCTCAAGGGTACGAATGCCTCTTGGCTCACCAAAATAGATGCCGCCCACTAATTCACGAACAATCAAGATATCTAATCCAGAAACAAATTCTGGCTTTAGCGATGAAGCATGCGCTAACTGCGGGTACATTATCGCTGGCCGCAAGTTACCAAATAAATCTAATTCTGAACGAATAGTAAGTAAGCCCTTTTCTGGACGAAGATGGCGCTCAACGTTATCCCACTGTGGCCCACCCACAGCGCCCAATAAGATTGCATCCGCTTGACGCGCCTTATCCAAGGTCTCTGGAGGGCATGGCGATCCTGCTGCATCCAACCCAGCACCGCCCAGATGAGCGTAATCCAGCTCAATACCTAAGCTGAATTTTTCATCCACACGCTTTAATACTTTAACCGCCTCAGCGACAATTTCTGGACCTATATTATCACCCGGCAAAATTAGTACTTTTTTACTCATTATTTAATTGCTCCAAATACCCAAGGCTGACTAGCGGCCCTGTTTTTTTCATAATCTTTGATTGCGTCAGCAGACTGAAGGGTAAGACCTATTTCGTCTAAACCCTTAACTAGGCAGTCCTTGCGAAACTCATCAATTTCAAAATCAAAACTTTCTCCATTGGGACGAATCACCTTTTGCGCAACTAAATCAATGGTTAGCTCAAAACCCTCGGTAGCATTCATTTCATTAAATAAAAGATCTACCTGCTGTTCAGTTAAAATCACCGGTAAAAGACCATTTTTAAAACAGTTGTTATAAAAAATATCGGCATAACTTGGTGCAATAACGGCTCTAAAGCCATAATCCTCCAGTGCCCAAGGTGCGTGCTCCCGACTTGAACCACAGCCAAAGTTTTTTCTTGCCAATAAAATGGAGGCGCCTTGATAGCGTGGCATATTTAATGGGAAATCTGTGTTTAATGGGCGCTGACTGCAGTCTTGACCGGGCTGTCCCTCGTCCAAATAACGCAACTCATCAAACAAATTAGGACCAAAGCCACTGCGTTTAATGGATTTCAAAAATTGCTTGGGGATAATCATATCGGTATCCACATTGGCGCGATCCATTGGACCTACCACACCGCTATGCTGAGTAAATGCCTTCATGATTGATCTCCCGAAAATGTTCTAACATCAACAATATGACCGGCAATAGCCGCTGCCGCTGCCATCTCTGGACTCATTAAATGGGTACGACCACCATTGCCCTGTCGGCCCTCAAAATTACGGTTTGAGGTCGAGGCACAGTGTTCACCAGCGCCTAACTTATCCGCATTCATCGCCAAACACATTGAGCATCCAGGCTCACGCCAATCCAGACCAGCCTCTGTAAATATCTTATCTAAACCTTCAGCTTCAGCCTGTTGCTTGACCATTTGTGAGCCGGGAACAACCAATGCCTGCTTAACCGTAGATGACACTGTGCGTCCTTTAACCACCGCGGCCGCAGCACGCATATCTTCAATACGAGAGTTGGTGCAGGAACCAATAAATACTCTATCCACATAGACCGAGGTTATAGGTTGGCCTCCTTCAAGTCCCATATACTCCAAGGCCCGCTCTACGCCTTTTTGCTTTACAGCATCAGTTTGGTCCTCAGCTTTGGGGATACTAGCTGTGACTGGCACAACCATTTCAGGCGATGTGCCCCATGATACCTGTGGCGCAATGTTGTTACCGTCAATAGTCACTTCGGTATCAAATACTGCATCAGCATCGCTGACTAAAGTTCGCCAATACTCCGCCGCCTGCTCAAACATTTCACCACTGGGCATAAACTGTCGACCTTTGCAGTATTCAATCGTCTTTTCATCGACTGCGACCAAACCCACACGAGCGCCAGCTTCAATTGCCATATTGCAGACCGTCATGCGTCCCTCAATAGACATATTTCTAAATACTGAACCCGCAAATTCAATCGCATGGCCATTACCACCCGCTGTGCCTATTTCAGCAATAATTGCCAAAACTACATCTTTGGGTGTCACCCCTGCGCCTAATTCGCCATCCACGGTGACGCGCATATTTTTCATCTTTTTGGTTACTAGGCATTGAGAGGCTAAAACATGTTCAACTTCTGAGGTACCTATACCATGGGCCAAACAGGCTAATGCACCATGAGTTGCGGTATGAGAATCACCACAGACCACTGTAAAGCCCGGCATGGTAGCACCAAGCTCAGGGCCCATAACATGCACAATCCCCTGCCCCATTTCATTCATCTTAAATTCTTTGATGCCAAAATGATCACAGTTATCGTCCAAGGTTTGCACCTGTATGCGTGAGGTTGCGTCTGGAATGCCAGCAACTCCTGCCGCACGTTCTGCAGGATCTGTGGAAATATTATGATCAGGTGTCGCCACATTTGTATCTAAACGCCATGGCTTACGACCTGCCATACGCAGACCCTCAAACGCCTGAGGGGAAGTTACTTCATGTAAGATATGACGATCAATATATATTAATGCTGAGCCATCCTCATTTGTCTTAACTAGATGACTATCCCACAATTTGTCGTAGACAGTTTTTCCCGACATAGGGTTCTCCTAAAATTCAATATTGCGATTATTTTACTAATAATCTATGATGAAATAAATTCATATTTTTCATGATTATGATTCCTTTTAAGAATAGATAAAAGGCCACTGAATGAGCAACCCTAATGGATAATCAAAGTCTGCAAGCTTTTGTCACCGTTGCTGAGTGCGCCTCTTTTTCGGCAGCGGCAGAACGACTGTATTTGACTCAATCTGCGGTCAGCAAGCGTATTGCCTCGCTAGAGCATCAGATTGGAAAAAAACTCTTTGATCGAATTGCCCGCCAAGTAACACTAACCGAAGCGGGCACCGCACTATTACCAAGGGCACAGCATATACTTCAAGAATACGCGTCGGCAGTTCAGGCAATCAATGATTTATCTGGGGATGCCAATGGTAAACTTAATCTGGCCATTAGCCATCACCTTGGGCTACATCGACTCCCCCCCATACTTAAAGCCTTTGCCCGCAAGCATCCTCTGGTTCAATTAGAAATTGAATTTATGGATTCCGAAAAGGCCTACGAGAATGTGCTGCAAGGTCACTCAGAAGTGGCAGTGGTTACCCTAGCGCTAGATGAACAACCCAATATCTCTAGAAAAAAAGTATGGACCGACCCGCTTAGATTTATTTGCGCTCCTGACCATCCACTGGCGAAAATAAATCAGCCCAGCCTTAAAGATTTATCAAAATATCCCGTCATACTACCGGGGATAAATACCTATACTGGAAGGATAATCCAAACATTATTTGAGTCGCAGAATGTGCCGCTAAAAGCGCCCATGTCTACCAATTACTTAGAGACCATTAGCACCATGGTGGAGATTGGGTTAGGTTGGAGCATGCTGCCAGAGACTTTAATTAAAAATCTGCATGTTATGACAACAGACCATTCATATGTGGCGCGAGAACTAGGCTATATCCACCATACAAAACGCAGCTTATCGAATGCCGCTGTGGCGTTTATTAGCATGCTTGAAAATGCTCAGCTTGGAACAAATTAATCGGCCTCAAGTGCGTTGATTAAATCAGTAAACTCTGCCTTATTTTTGGGATTAAGCTTAACCAATAATTTATGCGCCTCCAGTACCTGCTGCCGTACCTCATCAACTTCTGAGGTGACCGCATCTAGGCAGCGCAATTCTGCATCAAACTCATTGGGCGACTGCTGAAAGATATCGATAATTTCATCAAAACTCATACATTCTAGGGTGCGAATAATCGAAGGGTTTTGACAAAATAATTTTACATTCATTTGATAGTATTCACGGCAGTGCAACCCCAGCTTTGCGATTAATCCTAATGTCGTACTATCTACAGCTTTGGCATCAAGCATATCAACCACTACCGATTTCACATTATTATTGCCAAAAAGCACATCCATATAACGATTCAGTGAGCCACTTAAGGTAAGGCGCACATCACCGACCAACTTTATAAGATAGTCGTCGGCTTTATCAGATATCAGTATTTGCCCCTGACTCACTCTGCGCCCCCAGTTAACAACAGCACCGAAACATCATCTTCAAGGTCTTTAATTCCATCAATAAATAGACCCTTTTTAAGCGCCCTAATACTCACCGAGCGATTGCTGAGATAACGCAATAATCGGGTTTCTTTATCAGTAATTTCTTTTCCGGGTAATAATTCGAAAACACCGTCTGACAATAACACCAAAGCAAACTTTTCTGGTAACTGAATCTCTTCAACAGACCAGGTTGCCTCTTTGAAAATACCGGCAGGTTTGCCCTTGCCTGGCAAATAGGTTGCGACGCCATCAACAATCAAAATAGGCGACGGCTGATGAGCGCCTACCACGTATCTTAGCTTGCTCGTCTCAGTATCCAGAGAACCTGCCACAATAGTGAGATGCTTATCTAATTCAGAATTTAGCAACTGCTGGTTGATTGACTCAACAAAACCCTCAGGCGCCTTAGCTAGGGCTTCATATTCTTCCTCTCGGGTATGGCGGCGAATAATTCGATTGGCGATAAAATGGATTAAAACTGTCACAAATGCAGATGATGCACCATGGCCAGAAACATCGACAAAATAAAATAAAATATAGCGACCCAAAACAAAGTGGTAACCGACATAGTCGCCACTCAAATAAAGCGATGGTGCCATTGAGTGGGCAATTTCAAAATTCCCGCAACGCAAAGGCTCTTCCGGCATCAGATTTTTTTGAATCTCTAGACCAGCCTTCTGATCCTGTTCTAAAAGCTGCACTGTACGGTTTAATTTTGCATTGGTCTGCTTAAGGCGCTCTGAATACTCAAGCTCCACACGGCGAACCGTTGCGAGCTTAGACAGTCGCTCAAAAACGGGCGGTATATCACGATGTTTAGGGTCTTCTTCGAGTATATCGGCAGCGCCCAGTCGGAAATATGCCACCTCATTACCCACTGCCTCTTCGTCCAGTGCCACCACGACTAAGTAGTCACTAAAAAACTGGCTTAAAAAATCGTTATCGAAGGTATGGGTTTTTAAAAACTGAGCGGGAACAACTACTGGCTGATTAAGAGGATCTGTACAAAGTGACTGTAAATTATCGAGATTTTCGGCGCTCAGGCAATGCCAACCAATGGATTGGAAACAGGTAAGCAAACAGTCTGTTGCCTCAGTTTTATCATTAATAATGATAACTGGGCCTTTTAACTCACTCATTAAGCTTTCACTTTGTCGGTGT
>JAYQEC010000009.1:0-12916 GCA_038138645.1 Porticoccaceae bacterium
ATTGTTGCCGCAGGTGGCGCTATGCTTTCACCCCTAGCGGGGCTATCAATGGTTGCCTTGGGTGCATTTATTGGTGGGGCTATTACTACACTGGTGGTATATCGGGTGGCAACCTCAAGTTTGGGAACCTCTGTAACCACGATGTTATTGGCAGGTATTGCTATTGGTGCCATTGCTGGGGCTTTTAATAGCCTATTGAGTTATTTTTCTGATAACCAAATGCTACGCCAAATCAGTGTTTGGCAGATGGGTAACCTCGGCGGGGCTAATTGGCAAAAAGTTGGCATTATGGCTAGCGTATCCTTAATTATTTTTTCGCTTTTACCCAGTCAGGCAAGATCTCTTAATGCATTGCTTCTGGGTGAATCTGAGGCGCGTCACCTGGGTATTGATGTGCAGCGTATAAAGCGTCAATTAATATTCTTAACGGCTTTGGGTGTTGGCGTTAGTGTAGCCCTTGCGGGATTAATTGGTTTTGTTGGTTTGATTGTTCCGCATATGGTGAGATTATTGATTGGTCCTGACCATAGAGCTTTATTGCCTGCGTCTGCCTTGGCAGGCGCCAGTCTTCTGTTGATTGCAGATAGTATTGCTAGGGTGGTGGTGTTGCCTGCTGAATTGCCGACGGGTATTTTGACTGCATTGCTAGGCGCTCCATTTTTTGTTGCACTCTTACTTAAACAGCGAGGGCAGATATAGCGATGACTATTGTTGCCGAAAATCTTTCTTTGCACCTCTCGGGATTTGATCTGCTGCGCAATATTGATCTTACACTCGAATCGGGAAAGGTGAATGTTTTAGTAGGTCCAAATGGCGCAGGTAAGTCTAGCTTGCTGCGTGTTCTAACGGGTGAAATCAAGCCATCAAAGGGCGATGTACGAATTAATCAGCAACAATTAAATGATTGGTCAATGCAAGATAGGGCTAACTTATTAGCTGTATTGCCTCAGCACAGTGATCTTAATTTTCCATTTACTGCTGCCGAGGTGGTTGGACTTGGGCGTATTCCCCATAAAACAGGCTATGCTAAAGATCAGGCAATTATTGCTGAAGCACTGGCCTTGGTTGATGCCAGTTATTTGCAGCGCAGACTTTACACTCAGATGTCTGGGGGAGAAAAACAACGAGTTCAATTGGCGAGAGTATTGGCTCAAATTTGGGAGCCCAGCGATCTTGGCGAGCAATTCTTAGTGCTGGATGAGCCCACGGCCGCTTTTGATTTATCTCATCAGCAGTTAACCCTAAGTATTGTTAGGCAATTTGCAGCCCGTGGTGTGGGAGTTTTAATGGTATTACATGACCTTAATTTGGCGGCCCGCTGTGCTGATAACTTGGTGGTTGTTAATGGTGGCTCAATTGAGGCATCAGGTGCGCCAGATGAGGTGTTAACCAAAGAATTAATTTATAAGGTGTTTGATGTGCAGTCCGTTATTGCCAAGCACCCTGTGGCGGATACCCCTTTGGTGATTACCTAATGTTTTATCGATACGTTCTAGTTTTAATGTTGTTAGCCTGTTTTCAGGCGAATGCTGCTATTGAGGTAATCGATGATAATGGCGATCTACTCAGGTTAAGTTCTGTAGCTAATCGTATTATCAGCCTTTCACCTAATACCACCGAAATATTATTTCATATTGGTGCCGGCAATAAGATTGTGGGTGCCGATGAGTACAGTAATTATCCGCCGGCAGCCAATAAAATTATTCGGGTTAATAATCATGCGGCGGCTAATTATGAATTAATTATTTCGTTAAAGCCCGATTTGGTGATTGCCTGGCAATCCGGTAATGGCGAAAAAATTATTGCTAGGCTTAGAGAGTTGGGTTTACCCGTGTTTGTAGTAGAGACCCAGCATATGCAAGAAATTCCATCCCTCTACAGGCGCTTAGGTGAACTTTCTGGTCAGCCGGTAATTGCTAAACAGCAGGCTGATATTTTTGCTGAAAAATTACAGCGATTAAGTCAATCATTTGCATCCCGAGAAAAGGTGCGCACGTTTTATCAAATTTGGAATGACCCATTAATGACCCTTAATGGTGATCATATTCTGACAGATATCATTGAGCTCTGTGGTGGCGTTAATGTGTTTGCTGATTCGGCGGCGCTAGTGCCCTATGTCAATATGGAGTCGGTTTTAGCTAGGGATCCGCAGGTGATTATCTCTGGTGGCGCTAATAAGGATGATTTGTGGAATCTGGGTATTTGGCAAAAGTGGTCAGGCCTTAGTGCGGTTAAAAATAGACAGATATATTCAATACCTTCGGACCTCTTGCAGCGTCACTCGGATCGCATTTTACAGGGCGCTGAATTAGTTTGTCAGTACTTAGAGCAGGCGCGCTCTGTGACTGGCAAAGCCTCTAGGTAAAACCATTAGATATAAAAAAGCCGCTAACTAAGTTAGCGGCTTTGAGTGCCCAATTTAATTTTATTTTTTGATGGGCCGCGTTATTACATTCGCATTTTTTCTTGTTTTTATAGGTCGTACCCCTTCTCATCATGCTCTACAAGATCAACACCTTGCAGTTCTTGCTCTTCATCTACCCGTAATACTAACAGCTTGTCGACAAGTTTCAAGAGTAAATATGTAATGATTGCAGTATAAACAAAAGTAGCCACAACGCCAACAATTTGAACCTGAACTTGGCTGGCCATTGTCATGCCTTCATTGAAACCTTGACCGCTAAATACACCTAGAGCATCAGATGCAAATACACCCGCAAGAATAGTACCTAAGATACCGCCCACGCCGTGAACAGGGAATACGTCGAGTGAATCATCAATTTTAAATTTCTGCTTAATTGCTTGAGTGGCGTAGTAACAAACAATACCAGCACTAAAGCCAATAACCAGTGCGCCACCAGGGCCAACAAAGCCAGAGGCTGGTGTGATAGTGCCTAGACCAGCAACCATACCAGTAACAATACCAAGTACAGATGGCTTACCATGTCTAATCCATTCCATCATCATCCAAGCTAATGAGCCTGTTGCTGCAGAAATATGAGTGACTAGGATTGCCATACCTGCATCGCCGTTAGCGGCTAGTGCAGAACCACCGTTAAAGCCAAACCAGCCAACCCATAGCATACCTGCACCAGTCACTGTCATGGTGAGGTTATGAGGAGGCATAGCTGTTGTTGGGAAGCCTTTACGATTACCGATAACTAATGCTGCAACCAACGCACCAACACCAGCGGTAATATGAACTACAGTACCACCAGCGAAATCTAGAAGACCCATTTCGCCTAGCCAGCCACCGCCCCAAACCCAGTGAGTAATAGGTGCATAAACAACTACTAACCACAGGCCGCTAAATACTAGCATTGCACTGAAACGCATTCTTTCTGCGAAGGCGCCTACAATAAGTGCTGGTGTAATAACCGCAAAGGTCATTTGGAACATAGCGAATACTGATTCAGGGATATCACCTGCCATAGTGCCTTCAGTGATATTGCCCATTAGGATATTGTCTAGGTTACCGAAATAGGCATTTAGAGAGCCACCATCGCCGAAGGCAATGCTGTAACCACATACAAGCCAGATAATTGAAGCAAGGCATGTAATTGCAAAGCATTGCATTAAAACTGACAAAACGTTCTTAGAGCGAACTAAGCCAGCATAAAAAAGAGATAAGCCTGGAATGGTCATAAAGAGAACCAAGGCGGTAGACGTCATAATCCATGACGTGTTAGCGCCATCAAGCTCTTGTCCAAGGGCCTGACCAGATATTAAAGTTAATAGTGCTGCGATCGCGCCTCGTTGGAGGCTACTAGACTGTAGAAACATTGTTATTCCTCTGAATTTATAGCACCAAAATAGTGCTATTTATAATATTAAGTACACTAAACGCACTAAAATAGCGCTTTTAGGTCACCTGTAAGCTATATTTGCTTACTTGGTTGTAATTTAAAGCAATTTTTGTGCCAAAAAAGAGCATTTTTAGAGAAATAGAATTATTGGCCGCAGATCTTAGCACCAAACAGGTGCTAAGAGCGGCATCACAGGGGTTGAGTAAATTAATCTTTAAGTGATTTGTGTCTTACACGCTGCGGTTGCGCATTTACACCCTCACGTTTAATAAGATCTTCGTGATAGTCGGTGTAGTTGCCCTCAAAGAATGTTACATCGCCACTGTCCTCGTAGGCCAGAATATGCGTAGATACACGATCGAGGAACCAGCGGTCGTGCGATATTACTAATACACAGCCGGGAAAGGATAATATCGCCTCTTCAAGCGCGCGTAATGTCTCGATATCTAGATCATTGGAGGGTTCATCTAATAAAAGTACATTGGCGCCCTGTTTTAGGGTGTTGGCAAGATGCAGTCGGCCGCGCTCCCCTCCTGAAAGTTCGCCTACACGTTTTTGTTGATCTGTACCTTTAAAGTTAAAGCGGCCGACATAGGCTCTTGAAGAGACCTCGTAATTGTTGCCAATTTTTAAGGTATCCAATCCGCCAGAAATTGCTTCCCAAACAGTATGGTTATCATTAAGTGCATCTCGGGTCTGTTCGACATAGGCAACCTTAACTGTTTCACCTAAATCGATCGAGCCGCTATCAGGCGTTTCTGTACCGGCAATCATTCTAAATAGGGTAGATTTACCCGCACCGTTGCCACCAATTATGCCGACGATAGCGCCTTTGGGAATGGATAAGGATAGATCTTCAATTAACACTTTGTCATCGTAGGATTTAGAAACATTGTTAAGCTCTATAACTTTATCACCCAGTCTTTGCCCTGGCGCTATGTAGATTTCATTGGTTTCATTGCGAGTTTGAAAATCCTGTGCATTAAGTTCCTCAAAGCGAGCAAGACGAGCCTTGCTTTTAGCTTGTCGCCCTTTAGGATTCTGCCTGACCCATTCTAATTCCTGTTTGAGCGCACGTTGTCGTGAGGCTTCTTGTTTGGCTTCAGTTTCAAGTCGTTTTTCCTTGTTTTCAAGCCAGCTGGAATAGTTGCCCTCATGAGGGATGCCCTGACCGCGATCAAGTTCTAATATCCATCCAGCAACATTATCCAAAAAGTAACGATCGTGAGTTACTGCAACCACGGTGCCAGAAAAGTTTTCAAGAAATTTTTCTAGCCAGAAAACTGATTCAGCATCTAAGTGGTTGGTTGGCTCATCGAGAAGTAACATGTCTGGTCTTGAAAGTAGTAAGCGGCAAAGGGCAACTCGACGCTTTTCACCGCCAGAGAGATTATCAATGCTAGCATCCCAAGGTGGTAGACGAAGAGCATCAGCTGCAACATCAAGGGTATGCTCTAAATTATGGGCATCCCATGCATCAATCACTGCTTCATAGTCAGCTTGTTTTTTGGCTAAGGCATCGAAGTCTGCATCGGGATCTGCATAATCAAGATAGACCTGTTCAAGTCCTTTAAGCGCATCCATAGCTTCACGCATTCCATCCTCAACATTGCCGCGCACATCTTTGGCGCTGTCAAGCTGAGGCTCCTGAGGGAGATAGCCGATATTAATATCAGCCATTGGGCGGGCTTCACCTAAAATATCGTTATCTATGCCAGCCATTATTTTTAGCAGTGTCGACTTACCTGCGCCATTAAGGCCTAAGACGCCAATTTTGGCACCAGGAAAAAATGATAAAGAAATATCTTTAAGGATTTCACGTTTAGGCGGTACTACTTTGCCAACGCGATTCATTGTGTAAACGTATTGAGCCATAAATTTGTTATCAACTTTTATTTGAATGTATGAAATATAGATGATTGCTTATCATTTTTAATTTGTATTAAAAATGTAGCTATATCTAGCGAACATGCATCAATTTTATATCAAAAATGCATGAATTGGTTATTTGAATAAAGGTTTTTTTTCATTGTTTATCGTGCTAATGTGGCTTTGTGCCAAAACAGGGCATACATATTAAAAATAATTAAATCAATAAATTATATGGGGTAACAACATGAGTGCATTAAAAATAGTACGTCTATTATCAATTGCAGTTGCAGTAGTCGGTGCTTTCGTTGCCATTCCTGAAGCAGCGCTAGTTATGGCAGTTTTAGGTCTAGTCGGTGGTTACATGGCAGACGAAGCAGATAAAAGCAATAGAACCTATTTCCTTGTATTCGCAGTAGCATTAGGCACAGTGTCTGGCGCAGCTGGAGCAATACCAGTAGTAGGTGGTCCAATCAGTGATATTATGGCAAATCTAAGCACGATCGTTAATGCAGCAGCTCTTGCTGTAATTCTTAATGCTATTAAGGATAGAGCATCTGAGTAATTAGTTGTTACACTCAGAAAAACCCCGCGTCTCTGGCGCGGGTTTTTTTTGTCTAATAATTTTATTTTTCAATGATGTCGAATGTCATGCCCGCTGAATCAGTCAGTCTTTTAATTAGCCTGTCACCCATAGCTGTAGCTGGAGTCCAAAACCCGCCTGAAAGATCAGATTTACCAATATCATAAGCCATGCATAACCCTGACTGTACGAGCATTTTTGCGGTACAGCCATAACCTGGGTCCTTATCACCGGTCACCCTAACTTTGAGCGATTTTTGATCTCTTTTACCCATAATACGAAGATCAAAAAAGCCTTTTGTTTGTTGTTCAGGGCTAGGGCCTTCACCGGGCTTTGGTAGCACAAACTGCTGAATTAAATAACGTAAGAATCGATATTTTGTTGCAATAGCAAAGCCGCCCAAACTCAGGGTGATAATCGCGGCGCGTAAATAACCCTTTAATCCCTTACCGGTAAGAACAGCTTCGCCATAAGTAAAATCTTCTGAGGCACGACCCTGTTTTAAGCTGTTTGACCTTAAAACAATGCGACTATTGATAGCTTCCATAATAAAGGGGGCAGACCAAGCCTGAAAATCAGTGTCGAAGGTAGGTTTGACAATACGCGGCTGTCTCGCATTGGGGGTTTCAGGCAAGCGGCAAAGTACATGTGGGTTGCCCATATTGCGACGAAGTGAGGGATCCTTTTTAGCGGCTTTTGCCATTTCAATACCGCTGGCAACTGTGCCGCCAGAAACACCGCCTTTCATTGCTTTAACTCTGAGTTTTACATCGCTAAAGGTTTGACCATTTTTCTGTTGACTGATTTGTTGTAGAAAATAAACGCCAAGATCAGAGGGGATGGAATCAAAGCCGCAACAGTTGATGATTCTGGCTCCCGATTTTTGCGCTGCCAGCTCGTATTTATCGAGCATATTTTTGATCCAGTAGGCCTCGCCGGTTAGGTCACAGTAGTCATTGCCATGGGTGACGCAGGCTTCAATCAGTAATTCGCCGTACAGTGCATAGGGTCCAACGGTTGATAAGATGACTCTTCCCTGTTGGCACATCTTGGATAGGCTAGCCAAATCAGAACTATCGGCAACCAATATTGGTATTGCATCGGCATCCTCCCCAAGTTCTGCTTTAATCTGCTCTAATTTTTTTTCAGAACGCCCAGCAATGGCCCATTTAATTTCACTGTCTAGTCCAATATGCTCATAGAGGTACTTTGTCGCTATTTGCCCTACAAAACTGGTTGCACCGAATAAAATTATGTCGAGAGATTTGTTATCCATTGGTAAAATCCTTGTTAATAGAGCAGTTATTATGATTATGACCCGTTGAATTAGGGATTATTTTGATGCTACCCATTTTATATTCTTTTAGGCGTTGCCCTTACGCAATTCGAGCGCGAATGGCGATGACTTATGCCAGTATAAACCCAGAGATACGAGAAGTCTCCTTAGCTAATAAGCCGGCGGAGATGCTGAGTATATCTCCTAAGGGAACAGTTCCTGTATTGCAGCTGAATGAAAAAGTGATTGATGAAAGCATTGAAGTGATGAATTGGGCGTTGGAGCAGTCTGATCCAGATAACTGGATTGCAATTGATTTGCAGCAACAGCAACAGCATCTAATCGAAGAAAATGATTATCAATTTAAAGCATGGCTGGATAAGTATAAATATTGGGATCGGTATCCTGAGCAGTCACAGCAAGCTTATCGAAGTCAGTGCGAAAAATTTATTGCAAAATTAGATACAAATCTTAAAGAAAATAGCTATTTACTAGGTAATGAAATCTGCATGGCAGATATTGCTATCTTTCCTTTTATAAGACAGTTTGCCTTTGTGGATAAGGATTGGTTTGATCAGGCGGATTATCCGAGTTTACAGCGATGGTTAAATGAATTTTTAGAGTCAGCTCTGTTTGCTCAGGTAATGAAAAAATACAGTATTTGGCAATCTTCTATTGATTCGCAAGCGTAGGTTTTTTTACCTGCAGCTATGTCTTTAGGCTAAACTGTAGAGCATTTAAATTCAGACTTCGGATAATCGCGGTCATAGACAGGTTTATGTATGTTTAGATTTTTTGAGCGATTAGTTGATCCCTTTCCAGACGATCTTCCCAAACAGCCACCCAAGGGTATTTACCAATTTTGTCGGTATTACACTGCGGGTCTTGAGCCATGGTTGCTACTTATGGCTTTGCTTACCGCGTTGGTGGCCATTGCCGAAGCCTCATTATTTGGGGTGTTGGGTAAAGTTGTCGACTGGCTAGTTGCCAGTGATCCTGAGACTTTTATTGAGGATTCTTGGTTATCTATTGTTCTCATGTCGATTCTTATTCTGGTTGTGATACCTATTTTGGCTGCACTTCATTCTCTGGTGGTGCATCAAACATTAATGGGTAACTTTCCTATGTCAGTGCGTTGGATGGCCCATCGTTATTTACTTAATCAAAGCTATGGTTTTTTCCAAAATGAATTTAGTGGGCGCGTAGCCACTAAGGTGATGCAAACCGCTTTGGCGGTTCGTGAATCGGTAATGAAATTACTAGATGTTATTTTATTTGTGACAGTCTATGTTATTACCACCTTGATTTTAGTAGCCAGTGCCGACTTAAGGCTTTGTCTTCCGCTTCTTGTTTGGTTAGTTTTGTATATTTCACTTCAGGTATTTTTTGTTCCCAAACTGAAAAATATTTCACAGATTCAGGCAAATTCAAGATCGACCATGACTGGTCGAATTGTTGATAGTTATACCAATATTGTGACACTAAAGCTTTTTTCTCATTCCAAGCGAGAGTCAAACTATGTCAAGGAAGGTATGACAGACTTTCTCAATACGGTCCATCCTCAGATGCGTCTAGTAACTAGCCTTAATATCTGTTTATGGATGATTAATATGTGTTTGGTATTTAGCACATTGGCATTGGGTATATATCTATGGATGGAGTCATCAATTACTGCAGGCGCTATTGCTGTGGTGATTAGTTTGGCGTTAAGGCTGTCTGGTATGTCGCATTGGATCGTCTGGGAAATCGGAAATCTATTTGAAAACCTAGGCACGGTCCAAGATGGCATAAACACGCTGTCCATTCCTCAAATGGTTTTAGATAAGGAAAATGCATCAAAGATCAAGGTCGATCGGGGCGAAATTGATGTTCAGGACGTAAAGTTTGGTTACTTAAATAATGAAAACATTACAGCCAAGCCAGTATTTGATTCTTTATCTTTGGCGATTAGTGCAGGTGAGCGCGTAGGCATTGTTGGAAGAAGCGGAGCAGGGAAGTCCACGCTTATAAATTTGCTTCTGCGTTTTTATGATATTCAGAGTGGCGGCATTTCAATCGATGGTCAAAATATCAAAAATGTTCAACAAGAAAGCTTAAGAGAAAACATTGCTGTGGTCACTCAGGATACATCGTTACTTCATCGATCGGTGAGGGAAAATATTTTATTTGGTCGACCCGATGCCACAGAAGAGGAAATGATTGATGCGGCAAAAAAAGCAGAGGCTCATGATTTTATTCTGGAGTTGAAAGATATTGAGGGAAGGGTTGGCTATGATGCGCATGTGGGCGAGCGCGGGGTATCTCTTTCGGGTGGACAGCGTCAACGTATTGCTATCGCAAGAGTTATCTTAAAAGATGCGCCTATTTTGATTATGGACGAGGCGACATCGGCATTGGATTCTGAAGTTGAATCAGCTATTCAAAAAAGTCTATATCAGCTTATGGAGGGCAAAACGGTTATCGCCATTGCTCATAGGTTATCAACCATAGCCGCTATGGATCGACTGATCGTCTTTGATCAGGGCGACATAATAGAACAGGGTACCCATCAGCAGCTTATGGAAGCTCAAGGAGTCTATGCTCAGTTGTGGCATCATCAATCTGGTGGTTTTTTAGGCTTAGAATAATGATATGCCAATAAAAACATTCTTTACTGGAGCAATTTCCCTGAGCTTGATAGGATTAACTATCTATTTACCTAGCTAATAATAAGAAAATCTAATGAAAGATATAGTTGCACAGGTTGGCAATTTAATTCGTTCATTTAGGCACCGATTAGATTCGGAAAAATCCCTGACGCCATCCATTCCAGAGTCATCCACAGAGTTCCTCGCTGATATAAAACAACAGTCAGTTGTCGGTATAGATGTCGCTATTTCAGGAGATCTAATCTGCCAAGATAATATCAATATCGATGGTCAACTTAAGGGCTGTATTAAGGCTTCGAATAATGCGGTTGTAATTGCTACTAGTGGATTAGCTGATGGAGATATAGTGGCTAAGAATCTTCTTGTTAAAGGCAAGGTTGTTGGTAACGTAAGTGTGACAGAGACAATTTATATTGCCAAAACAGGAACAATTATTGGCAATCTACAGGCAGCCAAAATTGAATTGGAAAATGGCGCAAAATATAAGGGTGTCATGCAAATAGATCCCATCGAGCAACCAGTTTCTGCACAAGACTCCTCTGCAGATAATTTACCATCTAAGTCTTCAGTTTCGGTATCAACGGCCATGGAGCCAAGCTAATGGAACAGGCTCAAACTACAGTCGAAAATACAGCATTATCATCTGCGCTGTTGGCTTCCTTGTTTAGCCAGATAACTGAGGAGCAAGATCTTAAAATTTTAGATATGGGGATGGCGACACCTGCAACGGTGAATTTCTTTGGACAGGTTAAAACTCAGTTACAGTTTTGTGGGTTAATTGATTCCCATTTAGAGCAATATAATAATCCTGAAAATACTCATGCTGAACGGGTAGCGATTTTTAAAAGCAGCCTTAATATTCAGGCAGGTATTAAGTTTGATGTAATTTTATTTTGGGATATTTTTTGCTATCTCAGCGCCCCAGCTATGGTTGCATTGCTTGAGGCATTGGCACCTCATTTTCATAGTCGAACCCGAGCCCATAGTATTGGTCAACTCAATGCGCGTCAGAAAATGGTGTTTTCAGAATATGGTATTAATAAAATTGATGAACTCTATCAACAACCCAATGATTCTGAACAGCCCAAGTTATACTCCCATACACGTCATGATTTTGGTCGATTACTAGGTTATTTGCGGGTGGATAGAAGTTGTTTATTATCTGGCAATCGGGTGGAAAATCTATTACTACTAAACCAAGAACCATAAAAAAATTAAGTACAATCAGGGTAGATAATAACGGAGAAAAGCCATGAAGCAGGGAATCATAATCGGCGCAAGTTCCGGAATAGGGTATGAGCTCGCGGTTCAGTTGGCGGCAAAGGGCTATCAATTAGGACTTGTTGCCAGACGCATAGAAAAGTTAGAGCAACTATCTAGTGCTCTTCCCGGTGATCACTTTATTATGCAGTCAGATGTATCTGAAGCTGAGCAAGCGCAGCAGCAACTAACCGAACTTATCAACAAAATGGGTGATGTTGAACTTATTATTCTCAATTCTGGGGTAGGCCACCAAGAGAAAAAGCTCGATTGGGCGGTTGAGCGTGAGATGATAGAGGTTAATATTCGTGGTTTTGCAGCACTTACCGTGGTCGCCATGAATTATTTTCGTGAGCGTGGCAATGGCCATCTTGTTGGAATCTCCTCTGTGGCGGCGCATATGTCTGGCGGTATGGCACCCACCTACGCGGCTACTAAGGCTTTTGTATCCAGTTATTTTAATGGAATGCGCTCAAGAGCAGAATATTCAAAATTACCCATTACAGTAACTACTGTAGAGCCGGGTTTTGTTGATACGCCGATGGTGCAGGGCAGTCCTATTTGGACAGCCAGCGTTGAAAAGGCGGTATCTCAATTAGTCAAAGGAATTATTAATAAAAAGGGACATATTTATATCACCAAACGTTGGCGTTATGTGGCTTGGCTGCTAAATATCATGCCCAAATGGTTAATGCGTCGACTGTTTTAATTAACTGTTTAGTAGTCCAGCAATTAACCATTATTCTTTGTAGCTTGGGTCAATTTTTGCAATCACTCTGGTAAGCGCATCAAACTCTAAGCCGCCCGCGGGTCCACCCATGGCCTGCAAATTTAAAAGTTGCTCAGTTTTAGCCAGCACCTCTTGACCAATAGGAATGCTGGCTTTACCTGTAGCATCTGTAGCAACCTGAACCTCACAGGCGCGCTGTAAGCCCCACATAGTTTGAAAGGCCTCAGGAATTGATCTTCCACCCACCAATAAGCCATGATTGCGTAGGATTAGGATATGTTTATCGCCTAAACTTTTTACTAGTCGGGGTTTTTCCTCATCCATTACTGTGATGCCCTCAAAATCATGGTAGGCAACGCGGTTATTTAATAGAGCAGAATAAAAATTATCTGTTCTTAGCCCCTCTTGTGAGCAAGCGACTGCCATGCCCTCGGTGGTGTGGGTATGAGCGATGCAATGAATATCTGGTCGCGCGGCATGAATCGCAGTATGAATCACCAAGCCGGCTGGATTAACTGCATAGGGACTGTTATCGACTTTATTGCCTTCAATATCAACTTTCACTAGATTAGAAGCCTTAACCTCTTTGTAGTGCAAGCCATAGGGGTTGATTAAAAAATGCTCATCGTCACCAGGAATTTTCACCGTGATATGGTTATAGATCATCTCTGACCAACCCATATAATCAAAAATTCTGTAGCAAGCAGCTAACTGTTCTCTTAGTTCAGTTTCGGTTGTAGTCAT
>JAYQEC010000009.1:13016-38061 GCA_038138645.1 Porticoccaceae bacterium
AAATTCTGTAGCAAGCAGCTAACTGTTCTCTTAGTTCAGTTTCGGTTGTAGTCATAAGCTAGTCCCCCAGAGTTTATTATAGTTATAGTAAATCCTTTAATTGTTCTGCAGCAGACCATCCAGATAAAACAGCGCCTTCAAATCGTGGCCCTGCAAACGCATCACCGGCGAGAATGATTGGCGGTAAATCAAGTTTTTCGCTAAGTAAAAAACTTGCCCTATCATCAGTAATAGTAGGTTTGCTGTAAAGCCAACCATGCACTTGAAAATCAATAACTTTGGCATCACCAAACAGCGGTCTGGCTAATTCGATAAGTTGTTTTCCGATCGCGGTTCGATCGTCATTAAAGTGGGCTTCGCTAAACTCACCACTGGCATGAATGGTTAATGCGGGGAGTGGCGATGCACCTTTTTTATGGTTATCACTAATCCAAGCAATTGGCCCTTGATCTATGGCTAGGGCACCAGGACTATCGAGCGTAGATGGAGTATCTAGAACTGCCATAACAGCAATACAGCTTTCATATTTGATTCTTTGTAAGCGCTCAATAATTGATAATGACAATTGGGCATTACCCTGACCTAGCAAGTCTAATGTTTGTGGGACAGGGCTGGTGATAATCACTGACCGCGCAATAATTGATTCCTCGGACTCTAATTTTACAATCCAATTGCAGCCATCATGGTTAAGCTCGAGCGCTCGGGTAGACTGAATAACTGTTTGGTCTTTGGCAAGATATTTAGCAATCGACACCATAGTAGGGACACCGCGATAGCGAGGATGCCCGTTGGGTTGTCCGGGGTAACTTTGATACCACTGTTCTGCTACGCCTAACTTAATCCACTGCTCCACGCAGGCTTTAAATTGTTCAGATCTGGCAGTAAAAAATTGTGCGCCATGATCAAAAACGGCATCACCGATTCTTCTGGCTGCAAGGCGACCGCCAACGCCGCGCCCCTTATCGACAATTACAACATTCAAACCCCGCGAAGTTAGACGATTGGCGGCGCTTAATCCGGCAAGACCTGAGCCTATAATCAGCGTATCAATTATTGTTGTATTGCTGCTGGTCATGATAAGGGGGTACCTGTTTTTTTCGGATTTCGCCGACATCGCTCTGAACAATACTTAACCTGATCCCAGATTTTTTCCCACTTTTTTCGCCATACAAATGGGCGCTCGCAAACAGGGCAGGTCTTTTTAGGAAGATTAAGTTTTTTATGTGCCATAGTAATTAGCTGGCGTTATTTATTATCCATACTCCAGATGCCTGAGCCTTTACAGGCTATAAATAGGAAAATAAAGCAGTAGAGTGCGGCCACTTCGCCACCATTGACGATTGGATAAAAAGATTGAGTGCCATGGTATAACCAATAGGCCACCGCCATGGTGCCACTGCAAAGAAAGGCCACTCCTCTCGTAGTCAGTCCCAAAATAATTAGTATGCCGCCAATTAATTCAATACTACCTGCAGCTATAGTAAGAAAGCCAAGTTCACCATAGGGGTACTGTTGGGGAAAATTAAAGAATTTCTGTGTGCCATGAAGTAGAAACATAAAGCCGGCGGTAATGCGAAGAAGTGCATAAGCTTGTTCTTGGTAGTTGTCTAAAAATTTCATATTTAGTGTCCCGTCTTAAGTTTTGATTTACGTTAGCTATTGAGTGACTGGTTTAGCGATAAATTGCCTCCAAACAGTATTTGGCTGCCAAATTTTTCTTAGATCAGCATCCGCATAATGATGGTTCTCACCTAAGATAGCGGTTCTATATTTAAAAATAAAGCAGGAAACCCGCATATTGGCTGCACAGTGCACCCAAATTTTTTGATCAGTTTTCGCTTTCATCTGTGACACAAATTTTTCAAAATCCTGTTGGCTAGGATTGCTAAAATCTACAGGTATATTGATATAGTCCATTCCTAAATTAGCCACTACTATAGCTTCATTGCACAATGCATTTTCTGCATTTGCAGGCGCTAAGTTGATTATTGTTGTATAGCCTGCGCACTGTATAGAGCTTAGCTGATCTTCAGTAGGCTGACCGGAGGTCGCTAGTTGGGGACTGATTGGCAGGTAGTTATAAATGGCCTCTAGCTGGCTACCTCTGAGGTTAAAGCCAGCTAATTTTTCTATGCGGGTTAGAACGTATCCAAGAACTGTTTTTATGGTTCTCGGATCAAGCTTCACTCACTAGCTCCCGCGGCAAGCATTGCATTGGCATAGTCGAGGCCCTGTTTGTGCTGGTTCATAATCTGAACCATGGTCAAACCGTCTGGATTGGTCGCATTAAGATCGTATCCAGCCTGCTTAAAAAATTCGACGAAGCTAATAAAGTTATCAATATTCATTCCGCGATAGGCTTTTTCTAGAAGATGAAAATCACGGCTTACACCCTCCGGAGCAAGGTAATCAAGAAAGCTTTTAACGCGCTCATCATCAAATACTTCGCCAAGAACCTTTTGTTTATCTTTTTTTAATGACATGACTTTCCTTAAAGTTTTATTCAGTCTTAAAGTAGCTCAGCTAATTTTTTCGCCAAAATTTGGCTGACCTGCTGAGGATTGGCTTGCCCCTTGGACGCTTTCATTATCTGCCCCATAAAGCCGCCGAGTTTCTTCTTGCGTTTGTCAGGATCGGTATTGATATAGTCATCAACCATAGCTTGGTTATTAGCTAATACCTCATCTACCATTGATTCGAGTGCGCCGCTGTCAGATACCTGCTTTAAGCCGCGCTTTTCGATAATTTGATCTGCATCACCCTCGCCATTCCAGATGCCATCAAATACCTGCTTAGCCATTTTGCTACTGATACTGTTATCAGCGATACGAACAATTAAGCCTGCGAGCTGTTCGGCAGAAACTGGGCTGTGACTAATACTTAAATTTTCAGCATTGAGTCGTGCACTTAATTCTCCAGAAACCCAGTTAGCTGTTAATTTGGCATTTTTTGACTGACTAACCGTTTGCTCAAAATAATTGGCGACACTAGAGTCGGTGCTTAAAACGCCTGCATCATATTCAGACAAATCATATTGATCGATAAAGCGTTGCTGTCTGGCGTCGGGTAATTCAGGTAGATTTGAGCGCAGCTGTTCAATATGCTCATCGCTAATAACAACGGGTAATAAATCAGGGCAGGGGAAGTAGCGGTAATCATTGGCTTCTTCCTTGCTGCGCATCGAGCGCGCAACCCTAGTTTCACCGTTGTATAGGCGCGTTTCCTGAATCACTTCGCCGCCGTCTTCTAGAAGATCGATCTGGCGCTCAACCTCGAGGTGTATAGCGTCTTCCATAAACTTAAAGGAATTTAAGTTTTTAGTTTCTGTTCTCGTCCCCAGTTTGCTATCACCCTGCGGACGAACTGAGATATTGACATCGAAACGCATACTGCCCTGTGACATCTCACCATCACAGATCCCCAGTGAGGTAACGATACTATGAAGCTTTTTAGCAAAGGCCACCGCTTCCTGTGCGTTACTCATATCAGGTTCAGATACAATTTCAATTAATGGAGTACCCGCACGATTTAAATCGATCCCTGAAACGCCTGATCTAAAATCACCCTCGTGAAGCGACTTACCAGCATCTTCTTCAAGGTGGGCGTGATGAATACGAATAGATTTTGTGTCCCCATTATCCAGTTGAATATCGACCTTGCCGGCACCTACTACAGGTTTTTCGAGCTGAGTGGTTTGATAACCCTTAGGTAGATCAGGATAAAAATAGTTTTTACGTTCAAAAACTGAGGTTTTGCCAATCTCAGCATCAATGGCGAGGCCAAACATCACCGCGTAATCGATGGCTTGCTTGTTAACCACTGGCAAGGTGCCAGGCATAGCCAGATCAATAGCGCAGGCTTGAGTATTAGGTTCAGAGCCAAATGCTGTGCTGGCCGCTGAAAATATTTTAGTTTTAGTGGCCAGTTGAACATGCACTTCTAGGCCGATAACAGTTTCCCAGTTCATGATTCAATCCCCGCTGGTGCCTGCTTGTGCCAATCAGTCACCTGTTGGAATTGATGGGCTGCGTTCAACATGCGGGCCTCGTCAAAATAGTTGCCAATAATTTGCAATCCTACAGGCTTGTTATCCACCATGCCGCAGGGTAGTGACATGCCAGGTAAACCGGCAAGGTTGGTAGAGATGGTATAAATATCTTCTAAATACATGGCAACTGGGTCATTGCCTTTGGAGCCAAACTCAAATGCCGGCGATGGACAGGTAGGCCCCATAATAAGATCAACTTTTTCAAATGCCTGAGTAAAATCTTGACGAATAAGCTCCCTGACCTGCTGCGCTTTGCCATAATAGGCATCGTAATAGCCGGCGGACAAACAATAGGTGCCAATAAGAATTCGTCTTTGAACCTCATCGCCAAAGCCCTCGGCTCGCGTGCGGCGGTACAAATCCTCTAGATCTTTTGGATCGTCACAGCGATGACCGTATTTGACACCGTCAAAGCGGGAAAGGTTGGCAGAGGCTTCTGCAGGCGCAATCACATAGTAGGCCGGTACTGAAAGACCCGTATTGGGCAGACTGATCTCAACCAGTTCAGCGCCCATTTTCTCGTATTCGGCTAGGGATTCACGTACGGCTTTTTCTGTTCCTGCATTTAGACCCTCAGAAAAATATTCCTTAGGAATGCCAATGCGCAGGCCTTTTACTGAATCACCCAAGTTGGCGCTGTAATTAGGTACAGGGCGATCAACACAGGTAGAGTCTTTGTGATCGTAACTGGCCATACAGTTTAAAAGAAGCGCACAGTCTTCTGCGGTTCTTGCCATGGGGCCACCCTGGTCAAGACTTGAAGCAAAGGCAATCATACCCCAGCGAGAAACTCGACCATAGGTTGGCTTTAGTCCGGTAATACCACAGAGAGCAGCGGGCTGACGAATTGAGCCGCCGGTATCGGTTGCGGTAGCACCTGGCGCTAGACGCGCCGCTATAGCAGCAGCTGAACCGCCGGATGAGCCGCCAGGAACTGAGTTGGTTGCCCAAGGATTTTTTACCGGGCCATAAAAGCTTGTTTCATTAGATGAACCCATAGCGAACTCATCCATATTGGTCTTGCCCAGCATAATAGCGCCGCTATTTTTAAAATTTTCTACTACGGTTGCATCGTAGGGCGGTATAAAGTTATCAAGCATCTTTGAGCCACAACTGGTGCGGACGCCATTAGTGCAAAAGATATCCTTATGAAGAACAGGGATACCGCATAGTGATGCGGTATTGCCTTTCGCAAGTTGTTGATCAGCTTGCTTGGCGGCTTCAATGGCTTGCTCTTCAGTAATAGTAATAACGCTGTTAAAGCTAGGGTCTAAATTTTTGATACGCGATAAAAAGTGTTGGGTTATCTCAGTACTTGAGAAAACTTTATTTTTTAGGCCATCTATTAATTCAGTGATTGTGAAATTATGCATTCTATACTCAACTTAGTCTTGCTAATTAGGGTTAATCGATGACTTTTGGCACCAAATAAAGGCCATCTTCAGTGTCGGGAGCAATCGCTTGAAATGCCTCTCTCTGATTGGTTTCTGTCACCTTATCTTCCCTTAGGCGCTGGATTTCCTGCTGCGAGTTTTGGCTATCCACAAGGCTATTGGTGTCTGCAGCTTGAAGTTGATCAACCAGTTCCAAAACGCTGCTCAGACGATGGGATATTTCTTCAATCCGTTTGTCATCAATTTCAAGGCGAGCCAGGGTGGCAAGATTTTCAATGGTTTGCTTTTCGATACTCATAGGACGTTCTTTTTAATAATTTTCACAAAAGCCTAGTTTACAACATAAAGCCTATTGAGTTTAGTTTTGCATTAATAAAATCATACCTGAAGTGCTTTAAAAGCCACTTTTTATAGGCCAACTTGCTACACTTAAGCAATATGAATAGTTTTTGAAGTTTAAAACGATTGTTTTTACACTTGCTATCGAGGCAATGAACTGATAGTTTCCTGCTTCTAACTGTTTGCTAATATATCGCGCAATTGCGATACCCATGGAATTGATAAAATGTTGTTACTTAAGAGAATTTTAGGCCTTTTTTCCAGTGATTTATCTATTGATTTAGGCACTGCGAACACCCTTATCTACATGCGTGAGCATGGCATTGTACTGAATGAACCCTCAGTGGTTGCCATCCGACAGCAATATGGTGAGAAAAAGGTTGAAGCAGTGGGTGCAGACGCCAAACGTATGTTGGGAAGAACGCCGGGTAATATCACTGCGATTCGTCCACTTAAAGATGGTGTTATTGCAGACTTTCAGGTCACTGAGAAAATGCTGCAACATTTTATTCGTAAAGTTCACTCAGAAAGTTTTGTGCCACCCAGTCCGCGCGTTTTGATTTGCGTTCCCTGTACAGCAACCGAGGTGGAAAAGCGTGCCATTAAAGAATCGGCATTTAGTGCTGGTGCGCGCGAAGTATTTTTGATCGAAGAGCCTATGGCAGCGGCAATAGGTGCAGGATTGCCGGTCGAAGAAGCGGTAGGGTCTATGGTTGTTGATATTGGTGGTGGTACCACTGAGATTGCTATTTTGTCTCTTAATGGTGTGGTTTTTTCTGACTCTGTGCGTATCGGCGGAGATCGATTTGATGAGTCCATTTGTAACTACGTTCGCCGTAAGTATGGCAGTGTGATTGGTGATGGCACTGCAGAGCGAATTAAAATGGAAATTGGCACAGCCTATCTTTCCAAAGAGGTGCGTGAAATCGAAGTCAGAGGCCGCAACTTGGCAGAAGGTGTTCCCAAAAGTTTTGTTCTGAGTAGCGATGAAATTCTGCAATCATTGCAAGAGCCTTTGTCCGGTATTGTTCAGGCGGTTAAGCGCGTCCTAGAGCAGTCTCCCCCCGAACTAGCGTCTGATATTGCTGAAACAGGCATTGTTTTAACGGGTGGAGGTTCTTTGCTTAAAGATCTAGACCGTTTGTTGGCTATAGAGACAGGTCTACCGGTTATATTGGCAGAAGAGCCATTAACCTGTGTTGCTCGAGGTGGTGGTGAGGCGCTTGAAATTATGGGTAGCAAAGGTTCGGGCATGCTTATGTATTAAGGTCTTTCATGGCAGGTAATTCCTGTTCTGATCTGGGTTTTGGAGCGCGCTCATTAAAAACGTTTTTGTTAATTCATCCTCGGCAGTTCGAAAAACTTTTTTCGCACTACTATCTGGTATCCTTCTTATAACACTAGATACCTATACCTCAGTTTTTGAAACCACAAAGACTGAAATATCTAAAGTGATGATTCCTATTCAATTAGTGTCTAATTTTCCCTTTCAAGTAAAAGATTGGGTGGCTATGAATACCACCTCAAGAACCCAGTTAGAGCAAAAAAACGTGAGCCTTGAAAAGGAACGACTGATCCTTTTGGGTAAACTGCAGCGAAGCGCAGAATTAGCCGCTGAAAATTTGCGCTTACGTCAATTACTCAATGCTACTGAGTTATTGATGCAAAGCGTATTAGTGACTGAAGTGATTGGCGTATCGCCCAATCCGGCTAATCATTTTGTAACCGTTAATCGTGGCAAAGTTGATGGTGTCTATGTGGGCCAGCCTGTGCTTGATGCAGAGGGACTGATGGGTCAGGTTATAGAGGTATTTGATAACTACAGTCAGGTATTACTGATCACTGATCTCAATCATGCTTTACCCGTTCAGGTGTTACGAAATGGCTTGCGCTCAGTGGCTGAGGGCAGCTCTGACTATAATCAAATGTCACTCAGGTTTGTCTCTCCGACAGTGGATATCCAAGAGGGGGATCAGTTAGTCAGCTCGGGCTTGGGTGGACGTTTCCCGGTGGGATATCCGGTAGGTACTGTATCCTCTATTGCTCAAAAGCCCGGTTCAAAATTTATGGATATCAAGCTAAAGCCCTCTGCAAAGCTTGATAGAAGTAGACATCTTTTGTTGGTTTTTACCCTAAAAGATGGAGACATGATCCGAGCGGTCAATGAACAGTAACAATACACTAGGGCCTTTAATAGCCATGCTGTTAGTTGCACTAGTATTGCAGTTGTTTCCTATTTCAGGAAGCTGGCTGCATCTAAAACCCAACTTTTTTCTACTGATAATGATCGCTTGGGTGCTGTACTTTCCAGAACGTTATGGTGTTGAGTTTGCGGCATTGACTGGGATATTAGCTGATTTAGTTCTGGGTTCTGCCATTGGTTACCATGTGCTGATATTTTCAATTAGCGGCCTAATATTAATTTTCTTCCATCGAGTTGTAGTTTATCTGCAGTTGATACAGCGGGTGATTCTGGTATTTATGCTGGTAATTTTGGTGTCATTTATGAAGGCAGTGATGAATTCCATGCTCGATAAGCCATTATTTTTGGATGGCGTTTTCTGGATGAGTATTATTTCCGCTTTGTGCTGGATACCGCTGGATAAACTGGTTAGCCAGTTTTATTCGCATAAAGATTAAACTTAATATACTGACTTTAGCTGAGTGATTTGGTTATGACTGATTTGATTCTTGCGTCTGCATCACCAAGGCGATCTGAAATCCTGCAGCAGATTGGCGTTGATTTTCAAATAGTGCCTGCCAATATAGATGAAACCCCTATATCGCAAGAATCTCCGGTCGACTATGTCCAGAGAATGGCAAAAGAAAAGGCACAGCATGTCATTAATACCATCGCCGATAGTTCAACCCCGGTGCTTGGCGCTGATACTTCAGTAGTTTTAAATTCTAAAATTTATGGCAAACCAACCAATCAAGAGGATGGTATGGCTATGCTTGCCGCATTATCTGGAAATACTCATCAGGTTCTTAGCGCTGTAGCTATCGGTAATAAGCAGCATTGTATGCTGAGATTATCTTCAACCGATGTAAAATTTCGAGATTTAGATCTAAAGGAATGCTTGAAATATTGGAATACTGGCGAGCCGGTTGATAAAGCCGGTGGCTATGCTATTCAGGGCTTGGGAGCCGTATTTGTAGAAGAAATAAGCGGAAGTTTTAGCGGCGTGGTGGGTCTTCCCATTGAGCAAACTACTCAACTGTTGCAAGCATTTAATGTTCCTATTTGGGGTGTATCACATAAAAATAAATAAATTTTTTGCCATCCTACTACAGAGCTAAAGTTGAATTATGGGTAAAGAAATTCTAATCAACAGAGTCCTTGGGGAAACTCGTGTCGCTGTGCTCGACAATAATTTGCTTGAGCAGATTGTGATAGAGCGTGATGACCAAAAGGGTCTGATTGGGAATATCTACAAAGCAAAGGTAGCTCGTGTGATCCCAGGAATGCAGGCAGCATTTCTGGATATAGGCGACAAGCGAAACGCTATCTTGCCTATCGATAATATACATTTAGCCAAGAAGAATACAAAAATTGAGTCCATTCTTAGTTCAGGTAAAACTATTTTAGTGCAGGTTGTTAAGAATCCAGTTAAGGATAAGGGTGCAGTATTAACAACAGATTTATCACTACCTTCTCATAGTCTAGTTTATCTTCAGAGTCGAAAAAAACTGGCCATTTCACGGCAGATTAAAGATGCGTCAGAGCGAACGAGACTTGCTGAACTATTTCAAACCGTTGTTTCTTCAGTTGTTGCTCCGGAAGGGTTTTCAGGAAATTTTATTCTGCGCTCCGTTGCTGAGGGATTAAGCAAAGAGCAGCTTCTTGTTGATATAAAGTACTTGCATCGTTTATGGAGCAATTTGTCAGAAAAGAGGATTGAGAGAGGTCCTGTTCTTTTGTATGAAGCGCCACCTATTTATGAGCGTTTGATTAAAGACAATATCAATCAAGAACAGCTCGAAATAACGGTTGATTGCACTGAAATTTATCAGGATTTGCAAACCTTATCACAGCATTATGCTTCAAATATAACGGTTGAATTAAAAGAGGATTACCAGCAAAAAGATCTTTTTGATCGCAATAATATAGAGCATCAGATTAATGAGGCTCTAGAAAAAAAAGTAGTTTTAAACTGTGGCGGCACTTTGATTATTGAAGAAACAGAAGCGCTGTCAGTGATTGATGTGAACAGTGCTTCATATGTGGGTGATACTGAGGATCAAGAGACCTATTTAAAGGTAAACCTCGAAGCTGCCGATGCTGCAGCAAGGCAGATCTGCCTGAGAAATTTATCCGGCATTATTATTATTGATTTTATTGATATGGCGGACTCAGCCAGTGAACGTAAGGTTATTAAGCGGTTGCATAAAGCCTTTGCTAAGGATTATACCCAGCCGACTATTTTGGATTTTACTGAGCTGGGATTAGTGCAAATAGCTCGCAAACGCTCAGGTCTGAGTTTGAGCCAAACACTCTGCGCATCCTGCATTGAACGCAGCGCAAAAGGGTCCATTAAGTCCGAGGATACTGTAGTTTTTGAGATCCTTCGCCAACTGGCTAAAAGAGTTTTTAGTTCATCCTGTGAAACAATAGAAATATATGCTTCGGCAACCGTTATTGAAAAACTTCAAAAAAAATACAGCGTTCAAATAAAGCAATATGAAACTATCGCGGAATGTAGTGTTAAACTCTATACCAAACCTGAAATACACGGCGATAAATTTAATATTATTTCAATATGACGAGTCAGATGAGTAATAAGATAATCGGTATATTCAAGAGTCTAGCCCGAGGGTTTGGTCTTGCCGCTATTTTGTTAGTTATTGGAACGGTAGTTATTATTTTTATTGGTCGTCAATCGATTGGTCATTTAGATCAGCTTAGGCCAGCTTTAAAAACCATAATAAGCTCATCTACAGGGATGCAAGTTGAATTAAGTCCAATTAGCGGCGAGTGGTCAGAACTTCTACCAGTTATTGAGTTACAAGCAGTTGATCTGTTGGATATTGATGGAAAATCGGTATTTCGCCTAGAGCGGGGTCGTGCAGATTTAGATATTCTAAAAAGTATCCAGCAAAAAACTACCATATGGCGTGATTTTTCGGTGGGAAAGCTGGAATTAAGTTTAGTAGAAAATGCGCAGGGACACTGGCGTTTAAAGGGTTTTGTAGGTCAGTCTGACCAGGACTTAGCGGTTATTTTAAAGCCTTTTGTATACAGTCAACTTATTCGTCTTGATTCAATTATATTTAATCTGACTTCTTATTCGGGTCGAAAAACTCAGCTGTATGCTAACCAGGTTTTTATTGAGAATGATGTTGATTTTCATCGATCTCAGATGTCTCTGCGTCTTGAAGAGGATGGTTTACCCGCAAAATTTATTCTTGAAGCTTATGGCGATCCGGCAGATGGAGATGATTTTTATGCAAAGGGCTATTTAAATTTTGAAGCGCTTAATTTAACCCAATCATTAAAAACTTTAACCCAATCGTTTATTCCGGAATTAGCCAATACTTTGGGGCATTCCGATATCAAAACTGGGGGTGAGATATGGCTGGATATTCAGCCTGGTCTAGAGTTAAATTTTCAGGGTGATATCGAATTATCTAAATTCCCGCTTAATTGGGTTGCTGAGGATATCCCACCAGTATCCAAATTAAAAACTCAGCTAAGGGGTTGGTATAAGCCTGGTAGCGACTGGGGTGCTAGCTTGCAAAACCTCAATTTTGACTGGGGTTCTACCGCTGTTGATTCTATTAATATGTTATTGAGCCAGAAGTTAGGGTTCGATAGGCAAACATTTGATATATCCTTTAACTCAATAGACTTGCCATTGCTTACTGATTTATTGGGTCAGAGTGAAATACTCCCTGATGCTCTTAGGGATCGTCTGTTAAGTATGAATCCTAAGGGAAGTCTTTCTCCCTTTAATTTAGGCAGAGATCAACAGGGATTCTATATTTCTGCAAATTTGGATGGTTGCGATATAAAACCGTTCAAAGGATTTCCCGGGCTAAAAAATATTAATGGGTATTTGGAAATAACAGAATCAGAGGGGCTATTTCATATAGCTGATACCGATGGTTTTGAAATATTATTTCCAAAATCCTATTCAGACTATCTATCAATAGATGAGGCTAAGGGGACGATTTATTTTGATTGGCAATCTGCACAACAGCTAGTGGTAATCAGTGATGTGATTTCCACAAAAATGGAAGCAGGTAACAGCCTAGTTAGATTCTCTATTGATCAGCCTCGGCAGGGCGATGATAGAACACCAGAGCTCAATTTATTGATCGGTGCACGGGATTTAGATCTTAGTTTTACCCAGAATTATCTGCCATTCACAATGCCAAAGCAGTCATCGGATTGGGTTAAAAAGTCGATTAAAGCCGGTAACTTAACAGAGTTTGGCTTGCTGTTTAGAGGGGGTCCGCCAAAGAAAAATCGTTTATCTAGAACCATGCAGCTACTGTTTAACACTGAGGTTACAGCGATTAAATTTAACCCGCTATGGCCGCAGTTAAATCAGATTGATGGACTATTTTTTGTTGATGATAGACGGTTTAGTGGAAGAATTACTTCAGCAAACTTTGAGCAGGCAGCTCTTACCAATACAACCATTCGATATGGAAATAATCAGGCAGCTGACAACAAAAGATGGCTTATTGATGGTCAGTTAAATGCTGATTTAGCGACAATGGTTAATATTCTAGTTAAGTCGCCGTTGGAAAAAAAATTGGGTCCGATGAAAGCTTGGAATTATTCTGGTGAGACACAAACTTTAGTCCATTTAGAGCTTCCAGCCAAAACCAATCAGCCGTCAGAAAAACAGTTACCCCAATATCAGGTCGTTTCAAAGATTAATAATGGTGCCATGGAAATTAGTGGTTCGCCTATTAGGCTTCAGAATCTTTTTGCAGAAATCGAATTTTCAGATAGCAAGGGGATTGTCGCAGACAGTATTGCAGCGAATTTATGGGATCAGCCCTTAAGTGCGCGTTTATTTAAAGAGAATAACCAGCAACAACTTAGTTTTAATACCAAAGTAATGCCTGAAAATTTAAATCATTTTGTTGATATACCTTGGAATCAATTAATTTCAGGTGCTATTGAAATAGATGCTTTGTTATCCAGTAAATCCAATAACCGTCAGGAGGGCTTAGGCTTAGATATTTCAAGCAACCTTGAGGGCGTAGCGATTAATTTGCCGGCACCTTTTGCTAAATCAAAAAATAGTTTAAAAAAATTGCAGGTCATGCTTCATTTCAACCCCAGTTTAAACCGGCTGGAATCAAAATTAGGAGACCTTTGGGCATCAGATATCTATTATCAACAGGGGCAGTTTGAGCGCGGAAGTATTACCTTTGATCGCAATGATATTAAGCCCAAGGCAAAGCAGTTAATTCTAGGCGCTAAGTTACCAACCATTGATATGGAACAGTGGGGGCCAGTAACAGAGTTATTTTCAGCCAATAATAAAAAAACCAGTTCGCTACAAGCCGAATTTGATCTTAATCTAGATTATTGGCAAATTTTTGGGACTAAATTTAAAGATATTACTGCGACTATTAAGCCGCTGGGCAAAAACACCGAAATCCTATTTGATAGTGATCATTCCGCTGGTCAGATAATCTTGCCACTCAAGGGCAATGGGGTGCCCCAAGTAAATCTATCGAAGCTAATTTTACAAACAAACACTAAAAATACGGGACTAGCTATGGATCCTCGCAATATTACAGCGGTGGATTTTTCAGTTGACCAGCTATCTTTGGCAGCTAAAGAGTTAGGTTCGATATCGTTTCAGCTTAGGCCAGAAATCTCAGGAGCATCATTTAGTAATATTTCTGGGGATATTTTTGGGTTAAAACCCGGAGCATTCTTATCTGAAGCGCCAACAGAATTTTTCTGGGGCTATAACGGTGAGGAGCATCTCAGTAAATTGGTTGGCCCCATAGGGCTGGATAATATTGGAGATCTCTTTGATGCCATGGGGCTGCCTCTTATTGTGGATAGCAAGTCGGGAAGGCTAGATGCCGATATTATGTGGCAGGATGTACCTTGGGGTATAAATAAATCAAATCTTGAGGGTGAATTAAAACTTAATCTCAACGAGGGTAGTTTTTATAGGGATGCTGGTGGAGCGGGCACAGCGCTTAAATTGGTCGGGCTGTTTAATTTTGCTAATTGGTTACGTCGACTTCAACTCGACTTCTCAGATGTTGTTGGTAAGAATCTAGCCTATAACCGACTCAATGGAAATCTTAGCTTTGACCGTGGCATTTTAAATATGAAACAGCCTTTAAAGATGAAAATGCCCTCAGGACGCATGAGTATTGCGGGCGATTTTAATATGCTTAATGAGACAGCTGATGCGCAATTGGTAGCCACTTTGCCAGTAACAACCAATCTTCCATGGCTGGCTGGATTCGCGGGTGGACTTCCAGCAGCATTGGGTGTTTATGTGACTAGTAAAATAGTTGAAGAGCAGGTTGATAGGTTATCCAGTATAAGCTACAAGTTAGAGGGCTCTTGGGACGATATTAAAGTTTCGGTGGATAAAATATTCGCTGCTGATCTAACTGAATAAATAGAAACAAAGTTTTAATCAGCGAGTTCCTTAAGATATTTAAATAATTTAGTTTTAGCAGAGCCTGTTTTTTCTCGACTGGCTTGCCTAGAAAGATTACGTATTTTTTGCCTATCAGCATTTGGATAGTCTATTAAAAACTCTTCAATGGCACTATTGCCCTCATCAATAAGACGATCTCGCCACTGTTCTAGCATGGCGAAATGCTGTCTAAATGTCTGTGATTGATGATTGAGTTTGTCTATAGAATATCTTATTTCTGTCAGATCTATATTGCGCATAAGTTTTCCAATATATTGGATTTGTCTGCGCCTGGCATCGAGATTTTTTAGTCGTCGCGCCTCTTTTATAGCGGCTAAAAGGCTACTATCAAGTGTAATCTTTTCAAGGTGAGAATTTGCCATCAAAACTAGTTGCTCACCCAGATCTCTCAGCTCTTGGCTATCACGTTTTAATTGTGATCTACTGGGTAGATCGTCTATTTCAATATCAGATTCAGTCATTAGGTAAGGAATATTGTGGCAAGGCCAAGAAATGATATAAAGCCCACGATATCAGTTATGGTCGTTAGGATCACAGTTCCGGCAAGCGCAGGGTCAATATCGATGGATTTTAATAAAATGGGTAGTAGGGTGCCTGAAAGAGCTGCTGCCATTAAATTTATCGCCATGGCCAGTCCAATTATAAGGGCCATAGTGGCATCTTGAAACCAGAGTGAAACTACGCAGCCTACAATCAATGCATATAGAAGGCCATTTAATGCCCCGGTTGCAAATTCTTTACTAACAAGCCAATTAATATTTCCACGTTCAATTTGTCCCAGCGCCATACCGCGAATCACGACAGTAAGTGTTTGACTTCCAGCTACACCGCCCATACTAGCAACAATAGGCATCAATATAGCTAGGGCGACAAGCTTATCTAGTGTGTTTTCAAAAAGACTAATTGCTGTTGAGGCTAGTAGGGCGGTTAGTAAGTTTACCCCCAACCACACTGCTCGTCTGGGTACAGTTTTTGCAATTGAGGAGAATGTATCCTCTGTATCACTGAGTCCTGCCATTGCCAATAACGAATGATCTGCATCTTCAACAATAACGTCCAAAACATCATCGATAGTGATTCGCCCAACAAGACGATTTTCATCATCTATCACCGGTGCTGATACTAAATCATGACGTTTAAAAAGTTGAGATACTTCAGTATCAATTAAATCAACGGGAATGGCGCGGACTTCCGTGTTCATTACCTCGCGCACCGTTGTCGTTGGTGCAGAAGTGAGCAGCATGCTTAGTGGAAGGTTGCCAAGAAATTTATCATTTCGATTTACCACAAAAAGGTTATCAGTGATTTCGGGTATTTCTTCAAAGCGACGCAAATATCGAAGAACGACATCGACCGTAATATCAGGACGAACCGTAATAACTTCGGTATCCATCAAGCCGCCTGCGGTATCTTCATCGTAAGTAAGTACTGACTCTACACGCTGTCTATCCTGTATGGACATTGCCTGAAGTACTTCAGGTATCACTCGATCAGGAAGTTGTTGAAGGATATCAACAATATCATCAACATCTAGACCCTCGGTTAAAGAGGCAACTTCTGTGCTATCCATCTCGTCAAGAAATTCAAGCTGAATTTCATCCGATAGTTCTTGTAAAACTTCACCGGAAATTTCAGGATCAACAAGCTCCCAAAGGATGCGACGAAACTTAGGGGGTGCAGTTTCCAGTTGGTGCGCAATATCAGGTGGCGAAAGGTTATTTAGGGTATGCCTAACTTGGTTTAGCGTCACCGAATCAATGGCGCTATCCAGTCTAGACAGTAAATTATTTTGTTCGGTTGCTTGAGTCATGTATCTATTCCTTAAATAGCCCCTATGTAAGCAACAGTGAAATGGTAGTTTAACCTAAAAGTTAGCGATTTGCCTCGAATTTGAAATTCACAAAAATAGTGCTACTTTCCTTCGCCAAAATAGTCTGCAAGTAACTCGGTTACAGATTCGCAGGCTTCAATTTCATCCGGGCCATCAAATTCAAAAATAAGTTCAGTGCCCTGACTAGCAGCAAGTAGCAATAGAGACATAATACTTTTAGCATCAACCAAAGGTTGGGTAATACCAGTCTTAATACTTGATTCATATCTTCCGGTAAGTGCGGCCAGTTTGGTTGCTGCCCGCGCATGCAGTCCAAGTTCATTGATAATAGTTAAGTTACGACTAATCATAGGGTGAATCTAACCTTAGTTACTGGCAAGTTCTTTGTGAATAACTTGAACCAAGTTGTATTGTTTGGAGAAGTGCTCATGCAGTCGGTTGGCAATATAAACCGAGCGATGTTGGCCTCCGGTACAGCCAATGGAAACTGTTAGATAACTTCGATTATTTTCCTGAAACTTAGGGATCCAGCGAGTTAGATAGCCAATAATATCTGCTAGCATTGAAGCAACATCAACCTGACTTTCTAAAAATGTTATTACGCCTTCATCATTACCGGTTTGTGTGCGCAGTTCTGTTTTCCAATAGGGATTGGGCAAGCAGCGGACATCAAATACAAAGTCAGATCCATTGGGAATGCGCTCCTTGAAGCCAAAGCTTTCAAATAAAATCGACATCTGCAATTGATTATTTGGAACAACCGTGTTTTTTACCAAATCTCTTAGCTGATGTAGGGTGAGGCTTGAGGTATCAATGGTTAAATTAGCAATTTTGGCGATCGGAGAAATAATACTTTCCTCTTTGTCGATGGCCTCTTTAAGACCAATGGTGTCATTGCTTAATGGATGTTTACGGCGAGTTTCTGAATAGCGGCGTAAAAGATCAGTGCGATGTGCTTTAAGAAAAATTACATCTACAGCGACTCCAGAATCTTCAATAATATTTAGTATCTTGGGGAAATTATTTAGATCGCCCACTAGGTTGCGAGCATCAATGCCAACGGCTAATAGTAATTCATTTTGCTTAATATTGGCCTTGAGTTGATTAATTAATTCGGGCAATAAACTTGAGGGAAGATTATCTATACAGGTAAAACCAACGTCTTCAAGAATATTAAGTGCCGAGGTTTTCCCTGATCCAGAATGTCCGCTAATCACCACAAGTCTCATAGGCTTTTCCCGCGTTCAAGTTCTAGTACGGTGTTAAAGAGTGTCACATCTTCTGCGCAGCTTCTGAGTTTTTGACGATGGTCATCATTTTGCATAATAGAGGCAATTCTGGCCAGAGTACTCAGATGTTCGTCATTTTTTTCTTCGGGCACAACTAAGGCAAAAATTAAATCTACCGGCTGATCATCAATGGCATCAAAATCTACCGGATGGGTTAATTTGACCAGACAACCATGAATTTTTTTAATGCCTGATGTACGGCAATGGGGAATTGCCACACCTTTACCAAGCCCGGTGCTACCCAGTTTTTCTCGGGCAACAAAGTTGTCAAATAATCGCTCAGATAGCTCATTTCCGCCACTCAGTTGCTCGGCAATTAGCTGGGAAAGTGCTTCTATAATACGTTTTTTGCTCCGCCCAGAAAAAGCGCATCGTGTTAATTCTGGGCTGAGCACATCAGAAATTTTCATGTGTTAATTTAATGATCTCTATGTTTTTCTTTGTATTTAATTAATTGCCTATCTAATTTGTCACTTAGCGCATCAATGGCTGCATAAAGATCCTGATGCTCAGAATTGGCAAATAGTTCGCCGCCAGATACATGAATTGTGGCTTCTGCCTTTTGGGTCAATTTATCGACGCTTAAAATAACAGCTGTACTGTTGATATGATCATAGTGACGTTCTAACTTGGATAACTTGGCGGTAACATAGTCCCTAATTGGGTCAGTTATATCTAAATGATGTCCGCTGATGGTCATTTGCATACTGTTCTCCTTATTTACGCATTATTTTCAAATCTTTTTCTGTTGCTAGACGAGGGAATATTCATACTTTCACGGTATTTCGCAACGGTGCGTCTAGCTACTTGAATTCCTTGATCGGCCAGCAGTGAGGTGAGTTTATTATCACTCAATGGCTTTGATGGCGTTTCTGCAGCAATCAGTAATTTTAGGATAGCGCAAACTGCAGTGGATGAACACTCCCCTCCGTCAGCAGTGCCAACATGGCTTGAAAAGAAATATTTAAGTTCAAAGATTCCCTGTGGTGTTGCCATATACTTTTTGGTGGTTACCCTAGATATGGTTGATTCGTGAAGATCAAGCTGCTCCGCTATTTCAGATAACACTAGCGGCTTCATAGCTACTGGGCCATGATTTAAAAATCCCTGCTGAACATCAATAATCGCATTAGTGACCTGAATAAGGGTTTCATTTCGGCTTTCAAGGCTTCGCAAAAACCAGCGGGCTTCATTGAGGTTTTTTTTCAGAAATTGATTCTCTGTACTGTCATCTGCCCGTTTAATTAAGTCGCTATAGAGCTCATTTATTCGAAGTTTAGGGATATTGCTATCATTTAGTCGAATGCGCCATCTGTCTTGATGTTTTTCCACAAATACATCAGGCACGATATATTCAGTTTCGTCAGGAGCAAGAGATTCCCCAGGGCGCGGATTCAGCGAGCGAATTAATTCTAGGGCATGCTGAACCTCAGATTTTTCGAGCTGGCATATTTTTGCAAGCCTAGCCAGATCAGTGCTGGCAATATCTTCTAGAAATCCATCCACTAATTGTTTGGCAGCAGGTAAAAATTCTGTTTCATCACTTAGCTGATTTAATTGAATGGACAAGCATTCCTTTAAATCTCGAGCAAAAATCCCAGGTGGATCAAACTGCTGTAAGCGTTTTAGCACTGCAATAAGTTCATCATCATGCAACGGTTCTTCAGGGCTTTCATCGTTAAGATAAGAGGTTATCCCCACAAGATCCTTGGAGATAAATCCGTTATCATCAACCGAGTCCACATAGGCCTCAGCAATGGCTTTGTCTCTATTTGAAAAGTTAACTAAATTGAGTTGCCATCGGAGATGATCCTGAAGAGACTCGGTGACCTGATAGACTGAATCAAAATTAAATTCATTATCACTGGAAATGGGTTTAGTCGTGGTGTTGGCTGTATCGTTCCAGCTTTCAGAGATCAGCTCATCAGAATTAGGCTTTTCCCATTGAGAATCACCATCATGCTCTGTTGAAGGAGGCTCTGAGGCATCCTGCGCCTTAATATATAGATCTGGGTCATCGCTTAGATCCATATCCTTATCATTATTGGAATCTGTGTTTATAGGTTCACTTGAGATGACCTCCTCATCTGACTCCAGAAGAGGGTTGTTATAAAGTTGTTCAATTATCTCTTGTTGTAAATCGAGCGTGGATAGCTGTAGCAATTTAATGGCTTGCTGCAGTTGCGGAGTCATTTTTAGCTGTTGGCTAAACTTTAGCTGAAGGCCTTGCCGCATAGTTATTTATTAATTGCCCTAGTTATTTTGACGCTGATTAACACTATAAAATGCATTTAATTACATGGTGAAATCGTCACCTAAATAAGTTTGCCTTACCTTTTGGTCGGAAAGAATATGTTCTGTCGTCCCTTCTGCGATCACATGTCCCTCGCCAATAATATAAGCGCGCGCACAGATATCCAATGTTTCGCGAACATTGTGATCAGTGATTAATACACCAATACCCTTGTCACTTAGATGTCGAATAATGCCTTTGATATCATTTACTGATATAGGATCAACGCCAGCAAATGGTTCATCTAAAAGAATAAATTTAGGATCAGTTGCCAATGCGCGAGCAATTTCCACTCTCCGTCGCTCTCCGCCAGATAGGCTCATACCATCAGATTCAGTTAAATGAGTAATATGAAATTCATTAAGCAGGTTTTCTAATTTTTGTTGGCGCTGAGCATGTGTTAAGTCTTTGCGCGTTTCCAATATGGCTAAAATATTATCTCTAACACTAAGTTTTCTAAAAATTGAGGGCTCCTGGGGCAAGTAGCCCAATCCTTTTCGAGCTCTGCCGTGCATAGGAGATTTAGTGATATCTTCATCATCCAGAATAATCTGCCCGCCATCCTGTTTTACCAGTCCAATGGTCATATAAAAACAGGTTGTTTTTCCTGCGCCATTAGGCCCCAAAAGCCCGACAACTTCGCCCTGATTGACCGAAAAAGAGACATCCTTCACAACAGGGCGCTTGGTATAGCTTTTAGATAAATGGTTTGCGCTTAGCATGGTCATTTCTATTCTTCCGTATTCTCTTTGCCTTCCATATTAACAGGAGAGGGCCTATCAATCTTCTCAATGGGGGGGATTACAAGCTGTATACGCTTTTGATTGCTTTGATTATCACCTTTTGCCCGCCATGTCTCATTAGCAATATCATAATAGATGCTGTCGCCTGTGATAAGGGTGCCATCTTTAGATAATGAGGCATTGGTTTTAAGTTGTATTTCTTTTGATTTAGGAAAAAACTCGATGGTTTCTGCGCGGGCTAAAATTTGTCCAGAAGGGTTATTTTGCTGGTAGCTTGCAGGATTTCCAGTGCTAAGAATACGGTTTACACGGCTGTCTTGATAGAATAATTCAACTTTATTGGCATTAATTATTAATGAGCCTTGGCGGATTGAAACATTTCCAATATATTGCGTAAGCCCTGTTTTTTCATTTCTTTCCGCAGCATCAGATTCTATTAATATAGCTTGGCTGTTATCTGCTATTAATGCCTTTGCTGAACAGCAGTATAAAAGGCAACAAGACAAGAAAGCTCTAAATAGCATCATGAGTTGCTCGAACCCGAGATTCAATTCTTAGTGATTCGGTTTTAAAATCAGCCGAAAATGAATCGCCACTAATTGAGCTGTCCGGTGTTATTAATTTAATACCATTGGCCGCTGACGCCCTGTCTTCTTTCATTGAATAAATAAACGTTCCAGCAGTCAAAGCTGTTGCACCGTTGTTCGCTTGCCAGTTGGCCTTTACATCATCCATAAATTGGATAGCCTGAGAATTTTTGGAGATTAGCCCTTGATGCGCAGAAACATTAATTTCACTGCGCTGATTGCCAATTTCTAGTGCCAAAAATTCAGGCTTTAAAAGCCTAACTTCTGCCTGATCCGAAAATAATGACATTTCAGAGGCTGTTAATAAGTATTTTTTTGATCCATCAGATGAAAATATCAGTGTTTCAATATTGGTCATGTAGGTATCGGCGCTAGGGAGTTTATTCACTATGTTTGCATCTGGGCGCAAAAACGATTCAGGTGGACTATCCCAAATAAGAAGCAAGCTCCCAGTCACCAAAATAAGACATAACGTAAAGAAGAACTGCTTAATCATTGAAAAGCTTCTAGTAAGGTTTTTAGTTTTCCCTGAGCTTCAAGAATAAGTTCTGCAGCTTCTCTGACGGCGCCATTACCACCTGATTTAGCGGTTTGCCAGAGGGCCTGGCTAACTAACTGGGTATTTCCATTTGCGGGAGTAATGCCTAGGCCTACACGTCGAATAATCGCCAAATCAGGAAGGTCATCACCCATAAAAGCAATTTCATCAAGTGAAATATCCATATCTTCGAGAAGCTCATTAAGCGCGGTTAATTTATCTTCTCTACCCTGTACAAGGGGCTCTATGGCAAGTTCCTCGGCGCGACGCTCTAAAAGCATTGAGCTACGGCCAGTAATAATTCCAACTTTAATGCCGCCACGCTGCAACAGTTTGATGCCAAGACCGTCTTGGATATCAAAGGCCTTTAGTTCTTCGCCACTATTGCCATAGTAAAGCTTGCCGTCAGTAAGCACGCCATCGACATCTAGCAATAGAAGCTTAATTTTTTGTGCTGCTTTTACCACTGCTAAGGGGTAATTCTCATTCATTATATGACTCCGGCTCGAAGAATATCATGCATATGCAAAACACCAATCGGGTGGTTGCTTGCATCCTCTACAACAACGGCTGTAATGCTTGCCTTTTCCATTATGGTCAGTGCTTCTGCCGCGAGCATATCATGCTTAACGGTTTTAGGGTTTTTAGTCATCACACTATCAATGTTAACTGTGCTGATATCCGTTTTCGAATCAATGATTCTTCTTAAGTCACCATCAGTGAAGACGCCCAGCAGTTTGCCTTTATCATTAGTGACCGTAGTCATCCCAAAACCTTTTGCCGTCATTTCTAGCAATGCGTTTTGAAGGGGTGTTTCTGGCGCAACACGCGGCACTTCATTGTCGGCATGCATAATGTCGCTTACTCGCAATAAAAGTTTTCTGCCAAGTGCACCACCGGGATGAGAAAAAGCAAAATCTTCAGCGCTAAATCCACGTGATTCAAGCAGGGCAATAGCCAGTGCATCACCCATTACTAGCGTTACTGTAGTGCTGGTTGTTGGCGCTAGATTTAGGGGGCAGGCTTCTTCGGCAATGCTCACATCTAGATTGGCTACAGCCGCTTGCGCCAGAGCTGAATTTGGATCGCCAGTCATGCTAATTAATGGGATTCCCAGCCGTTTTATAAGCGGCAAAAGTGTAATGACTTCAGCAGTATTACCAGAGTTTGATAGTGCAAGTACCACATCATTTTTGGTAATCATACCCAGATCACCATGACTGGCTTCTCCAGGGTGGACAAAGAACGCGGGTGTACCTGTGCTAGCGAGGGTGGCAGCAATTTTATTCGCTATATGACCTGATTTGCCCATACCAGTAACAACAACCCGCCCATCACAGGCCAGTAGTGTCTCACAGGCGGTAATAAATGACTGATCAATCCTATCATGGAGATCACTTACTGCCTGAGTCTCCATAGCCACAGTGCGCTGTCCTGATAAAATAAACTGTTGGTTTGACATAATAATTAACTATTATTTTTAGTAAGTCCCCATTATAGAGCAAAAGATTGGCTTGGTGTTTAGCCTAAGCATCCTATGTTGAAAGCCAGAGAATAAAATAATACAAAATATATGCGCTAAGAAGAATAACTCCAGCGCTTCGAGAAAGCTGAGAATTTTCTGGGTTTTTTCGCAAAGCTAAGATGATTAGCGCGATGACTAATAGGGTCATCAAAGCCATAGCAATATAATCTCGATTAAATACAAAAGTGCTTAATTCAATAGGAGATATGCTTCCCGCAGCCCCCATTACTAGCAATATGTTAAACAGGTTGGAGCCAATAATATTGCCCACTGCAATATCGTGATGACCGCGCAAGGCACTGACCACAGAAGCTGCAAGTTCAGGTAGGCTTGTTCCAATAGCAACTACGGTTAAGCCGATAACCAGTTCGCTAATACCCATGGATAGAGCAATAGACTGAGCACTCCAGACGGTAATTTCTGCACTGCCTAGCAGCACGAATAACCCAATAATAAAGCTTAAAAATGCCTTTTTGTTGGATATTTTTTCTGTGTTATCAACGCTTTTATCGGAGCTATTGGATTTAGATCGGTAATATTTAATAGCAAAAATCAGCAGCGGTACTGTGAGAAGTATTAGTAAAAAGCTTTCAAGTCGTCCGAGATAGTTATTGTAAAGGCATAAGCCAGCTAGTCCGGTGACAATCAAGAGTATTAAACCTTCTTCTCGAAGTAGATCTTTTTTCACGGGAATTGATGCAATAAGGAGCGTTGATCCAAGAACTAAGCCTATATTGGCAAGGTTTGACCCCAGAGCATTACCCACCGCCAGTTCAGTCGATTCACTTAGAGCGGCATTAATAGACACAATGATCTCTGGCGCAGAAGTACCCACTGAGACAATGGTTAAACCAATCACAAGCGATGAAACGCCAATGGAGCGGGCAATACTAGCACTTCCAGATACAAATCTATCTGCGCCCCAAACAAGCCCGAGCATGCCTAAAATAAGTGCACCAAGTGGTAAAAATAATGTCATCATGTACTGACCAGTATGCATTTTGCATTGTTTATTCAATTTGCTGAGAATGGTATAGTGCGCGATCAAAGATGTCAGCAGAAAATTTGATTAAAGCCTGCTCAATTTTGCTTAAAAACGGATAAAATGAATGACTTTATACAAAAATAGCTTAGCAAGTTTTTTTGCGCTGATTCTTTTATTGCTTGCTATGCCGAGCCAGTCGCAAACCACCGAAGACCCCTATCAAAAAATTGAATCTGTTTCTCAGCAGTTAGTTGAGATTATTGGTGCGCATCAAAAAGAATATCCAAAAAATGAAAAGCAGTATTTTGATGCCATTTCGAATTTGATGAATGGCCTAGTTGACTTTCGCTACATTGCTAAAAAAGTTATGGGGCCATATAAGGCAATGGCAACCCAGCAACAAATAGCGCTCTTTGCACAAATTTTTCGTCAAGGCCTAATTGAAACTTACAGTCGTGGGCTGATTAATTACAAAGATCAAAAAATTGTTCTGGTGGAACAAAAGCCATTAAAAAAGGGTCAAAGAACGCTTATTGTAAAGCAAGAAATTCGCAGTTCGGGCAATGTGTTCCCGCTAAGGTATTTTATGGCGCGAAAAAAGACAGGGGAGTGGATGGTGATTAATATGTCGATTAGCGGGATTAATTTACGCGACATTTTTAGTAATCAATTCCTACAAGCAGCACAGAAATCAAAAGGTGATCTGGATATAGTAATCACTGGCTGGACATCAGAGATAGACTAATTCGTAGCATAGGAAATAAATCAATGAATGCACAAGATGTGAAAGATCTTCTTGAAAAACAACTAGTAGATTGT
>JAYQEC010000010.1:0-21469 GCA_038138645.1 Porticoccaceae bacterium
GTAGAGACGATTGACCAAACGTGGAACGATTCCCCACATTACGCGTCAGAACAAGAATTCCTAGAAAAGGCCAAATTCTGTCACTACACAGGTGGTGACTGGAAACTTGACATGGTCCGACACTGGGAAAACAAGATGTACAAAACGCAGCAGTAAACATGAAGTATTCAACAACGGTTCCTCAGAACATCGACCCACGAGAGTGGAGACGTGAGATGAGGGTATTATATGAAACGGTCCACGAAGAGTTTGGATTACGTGCAGAAATACGTGAATCAAAACACGATAAGTGGGACTATGCACTCTTTATTTTACACACTGACTGTGGGTTCATCATGGTAACTCAACAGGGTAATGACTACGATAACCTGTTTGCCAAGGCCACTGATATTGTGACATATTTCCCCGACTTTTTTTCAAAATAAGTGTTGACAAGAACCTTCAAATTGGGGTATACTTACACCCGTAATGAGAGATGAGGTTTTTATGAACGAGCAAGAACAAGACAGAATCTTAATTCAAGAGTTGGTACGCGAGTACATCTATCTACCTGAGAACCCCGATTGGGGAAACCTTCAGGTTGCGTTGTACCGATATGAGTTCACCATGACTCAGGTCTATGAAATCTTGCAAGACGTTCGAGATGGAGTTTATTGATGAACGAGAAAGTTATATTGGTTGATTGTGATGGTGTTCTACTGGACTGGGGTTATGCATTCCAACAGTGGATGAAGCGTCACGGTTATGTGGTAAAGAGTCCCGACGTGTACGACGTAGGTGTCATGTACGGTCTGGAACGCAACGAGAAGCGACGACTCTGTCGCATGTTCAACGAGAGTGCGACTATTCGAAAGATACCGCCTCTGCGAGACGCAATCAAGTATGTACGTAAGTTGCACGAAGAACACGGTTACGTGTTTCACGCAATCACCTCTTTAAGTAACGACGAATACGCGCAACACCTGCGCACCAAGAATCTCCAAGAACTCTTTGGCCCAACCGTCTTCGAGAAGTATGTTTATCTCGACACGGGAGCGGACAAAGACGAAGAGTTGGAGGCCTATCGAGGTACTGGATGTATCTGGGTTGAAGACAAGGTAGAGAACGCACGTGCCGGTGCAAAGGTTGGCCTAGAGTCACTCGTAATGCAACACGGTTACAATCAAGATAGTGAGTTCCCACTGATGCGTAACTGGAAGGATATATACGAGTATATCGAAGGTAAGTAAGTTCCCGCTCAAGGTAGCATGTCGGGGGGTCTTCGGACCCCCCTTTTTTATTCTATAAATACAGATTTAAATTCTGAATGGATGTGTAATGAAATACGTAGGTTTTAGTGAACATTATCATGACTCAGGGTTTGCGGTCATCAACGAAGAAGGTGTTGTTGAGTTTGCAACCCACGGAGAGCGTTACTCCAAGAAAAAGAACGATCCCCTCATACCCGAAGAACTATGGGACATGGTCGAAGGCCAAGACACTCACGTCTCTTTCTATGAAGACCACACCGTCAAGTTCGATATGCGTGGTGGTATTGGCGTTACGGGTTCTACCGAACATCTAAAGAAAAGACCGGACACAGCAGAAGAGTCTTTTGCCAAGATGGTTATCCCTGATTCGATGGTCTATGATGTGAATCACATGCACCACGAATCACACTGTGCGTCTGCGTTCTATACGCGTCCGTGGGATTCGTCTGAGGACACCGTCCTAGTATCAATTGACGGTGTAGGCGAATTGCAGTGTGCGACTATCATGGACCACAACTTTAATCTCATCAAGGAATGGCAATATCCAAAGTCAGTCGGTCTAGTGTATACTACAGTGACTAAGTTCTTGGGGTTGCGCCCACTTGAAGATGAGTACGTGGTCATGGGTCTATCCGCATACCACGAGACATCACCAGAGTCTAAGGCTATTACCGATTGGTTGATTGCATGGTGGGAAGACCTAGAAGACATCGCACCGGAACTCGCAGAAGGTATCGCAATAGGTGACGTTGAGACTTCACAACGTGAGAAAGACCGACGTAAATTCCGCGAGGAGTTACGCGTAAAGGTCGCCGCAGTAGATGATGCAGTCGCTGCACGTGCAACACAAGACTTCGCCGATTATGCAATCATGCAGATAATGCGCGAAGCTGCTAAATATGGTAAGAAGTTGTGTTACTCTGGGGGGTGCGCACAGAACGTCGTAATCAACTCACGTTTGTTTGAGTTGTTTGACGAAGTGCACATTGCAGTATCACCAACGGACGCTGGTTCAGGTCTAGGTACTGCGGCACGTTCATGGGCAAAGGCAACAGGTAAGGATAAACTTATTTGGAGTCCATATGCGGGATACAATATCGATACTCCTATTAATCCCAGCGTTGTGGTTGATCACCTGCTCGAACATCGCTATTGCGGTATTGCTAATGGAAGGGCTGAGTTCGGCCCTAGAGCTCTTGGCAACCGTTCCCTTATCGCTGATGTAAGATACGATATTCAGGATACGGTCAATACCATTAAACGCAGACAGAAGTACCGTCCGTTTGCACCTGCGATTCTCGAAGAGTTCGCAGACGAATACTTTGACGGACCAATGAACGAGTACATGCAGTTTACCTCGTGGGCCAAACACGACTATGCACCAGTGACCCACGTCGATGGTTCTGCCCGTGTACAGATTGTCAAGAAAGACTGCGAGTCAGTATTCCGTAAAGTCATCGAGGAATACTATGAGCGTACTGGGGTGCCGATGTTACTAAATACAAGTTTAAACATCCGCGGCAGACCAATGGTCAACGACGAACACGACCGTGAGCTGTGGGAGCAAAAATACGACGTTAAGGTCTTCTAATGAAACATCTGAAAGAGATTGAACTAAGTTACTTCGAACATCTAAGAAGGGCTTGGACAATCTCTTTCGTGTCTTTTGTCCACGGACTTTGTCCTTGGGTATGGGAGACCAAGGCGAAAGAACTCATCAACGGTGACCCTAAAGACTTCAAGGCGAAACAATGAACGAAGATTTTGTCTGTCCTGAAGAGTTAGTCTGTATAGACGAAGAGACATGGGACTTGATGGTAGAGGAATACGACCTGTCTTGGGATGAGTCAGAGATGATTGCATTAGAAAGTACGAGTGACGTACAGGCAATCGTGGACCTATCTTGGGAGTTATTATTTCTCACGCCGTGGGAGTTAATTTACATCGGTCTACCGATGAGTGTGCTCGCATTTTATGGACTGTCCATATATGCAATATATAAATGGATACAGAAGAGGTTTAGTTAAATGACTGAAGAAACAGTGGTAGCACCAATAAAGAAAAAGATAGAACTTGAGGTCGAGTTCGACACCACCGAGAAAGCAGTAGAACAAAATCGATTTCAGGTATTACTGGAATTGGCAGATGCAGTGGACGCGTGGAGAATATTCCCACGTGCATTCATCACTACCTATATGGTACTTCTTTATAAAACGGCCATATGGTTTATGACGTTACCTGAACCTAATACCGCACAGGCCGGACTTATCTCAGTCGTTGTGGGTGCAGGTGCCGCGTGGTTCGGTCTGTACACATCAACAGGTTCCGGAAGAAGCGTAAAGAAACTAAGCACCAATAAATGAGAACAGAGATACTTACCTCTGAACTCGTGACATGGCGGGGTACCCCCGGCGTAGGCGACTTCATGTGGACCCTCAATTCGTGTCACAAATATGTTGCGGATTACGAATTAGAGAAGATAAACCTTGAGATGCACTGGGAACATGGTGAGGATTTCTTGCACCATTTTGAAGACCCCGAGACCATCATCGAGCGCATGAACTACATTCATAATTTCTATGCACAAAAAGAACGTGTGCACGTACACCACATCTTCAACGCAGACGGTCGATATGCAGACTGGCGTTATGAAGACGACGTAGTGCACGAGGATAACGGTGACCGTCGAGTTGCAGCCATCGCCCGCGACAAAAATAGATTTTGGTTTCAATCAGGTACGTACTCCGATAAGCCAGGAGAAACTATACCAGAAAACGATTGGATTTTTCGTAAAGACTCGTTTCAAGAACGTGTTGACAATCGAATAGTATTCTGGCGACCTTTGCACAACGCAGAGAAACCACGTACATGGAAACGACAATTCACCAACGATAACTGGGAAGCCATGTTAAGCATGTTACGTGCACAAGGATTTGAGTGTATCGAATTGAGTTATCGTACACCCGTCAGTGAGGTCATGTACTTGATATCAACCGCACGTTTGGTGATATGTTACGATGGTATCTGGCACTACGTTGCGAAAAACTTTGCGACACCCATGGCGGTAATCAGTGATGAAGGTGTGACTAAATATCATACACCGAATGCGCTTAGGTTAAGTCCTACAAAAGGGTGGAGGGATAAAAATGTTTGGTGGTGGATGGACCATATGGAGGACCTATTTAACCATACCAAATTAAAAGCAGTAGACTATGAAAATAAAATGAGGCAGTATTATGGAAATGACTAGAGAAACCTTTACGATTGACCGTGCGGTCATCGAGGTCGCAGGTGGATGTAACTACTCGTGTTCGATGTGTCCGCAAGACCTACGTGAGGGTGGCCGTCACAAGGGATTCCGTCGCATCATGAAACTCGATGAGTTCGAGGGATACGTTGCAGACTGTGCAAAACACGGGCTCCGTGTCGTGAACCTTGACGGTTCTGGTGAGGCAACGATGGCAAAGAATCTACCGGAGTACATCAAGGTAGTGAAGAAGTATGGGGCGAAGTGCTTCATCTTCTCTAACGGATTCAAGATGGAAGGTCAGTACATGCGCGACTGTGTCGATGCGGGTCTGGACTTCTATCGCTTCTCATTCATTGGTGCAGACGAACAAGACTACACCAAGTGGATGTACAACGCCGTAGGTGGTCACTATGCAAAAATCAAGCGCAACATTCAGGAGATGGTTGACTACGTCAATGAATCTGGTTCTGACTGTGTGGTATCAACCTATCACTTAATTACCGACAACGAAAACATCGAGGGGGAGTTAGAGAAGTACAAGGCTCTGGTCGATGAGTTGGGTGTTAAGACAGAAATATGGAAGATGCACAACTGGTCCGGTGCATGGGACATCGGAGACAATGCAAGAAAAGGAAAGGTGAAGACTTGTGGAAGACCATTTAGTCCCGATGTGGTTATACGTGCTGGCGGTCTTGACGGTAAACATGGGGCTGTACATCCATGTTGTCAGGTATTGGGACGGGACGAAGAAGCCGTTCTGGGGCACTGTCAAGACGATACTATTTCAGATATTTTCTTTGGTCCGGCGTACGAAGAACTAAGAGAACAACACCGTACCGGAGAGTATCCGGACTTTTGTAAGAGTTGCGACTTCTTGATTGATGACCCTGAAGTGTTGGTTTATACCAATCACGAACGTGACCTCATGAAGATGCACGGTACTAACTTTACACTTAATGACTATAGGGATTAACTATGTTTAATTTTTCAGCAGTATCAGTATATGTGTCAATGGCCAAGTCTTGGGTTAAGGCACGACTAGGGGAGCGTACGACGTATGATGGTGCAGTCATCGTTGCGGTATGTGGTAGTTACATTATTTTTGACTCCATTATTACGGTAGGTGCGTACGCAGGTATAATTTATGGTCTTTGGACGATATACCAAGAGCAAAAATAGTATAAATAAAGGTATTCTTTCATATCTCACATACTGGAGAAACAGTAACAATGTCACTACAGGTTAAAAAACTCGAAGATTTTATTCTGGTGGGTAGCGCACATTCTGGTTGGGATCTTGTACAAAACATGTATGGTATGTACATACGTGTCACCGAAACAAGCGGTGAACAAGAGAGCAATATGAACATTGCAATCCACGCAGATAACTGGGGATGGAACCGATTACGCGGAACTCAATTGGGATATGCCCCATTCGAGGATGCAATCGGTCATTGGTCTCTGGTTAAGGCGCAAGAAGATGGAGTCCATACTAGATGGAACCGCATCCGCATCAAGCGCGACTATAAAGATGTTCTAACTCAACTATGGAGACAACATTCTCCTACTATTTCATTCGATGAGTTTTTGGACACAGACATGGGTCTTCCTATGGTCGAAGAATTCGAACAGGCTGCTCGTTCAATGGACTACGCATTTGAGTTCCGTTACGAAAAGCTAGTTGAGTCTCCACAACAGGTACTAACAGATGTGATTTATCACTGCGCACCTCGTTGGGATAGTCAACTGGAGAAGTTGATTGACATCAACGCAATCGACCATGTAGTTCAAGAATCTGGTATTCGTGAACTACGTGCGGGCCCAAGTGGCTCTAACCTAGAGAAGGTTGGTGTTTACGCAGAGTGGATTACCCCAGAGCAGGCAAATCGCATCGATACGTTCTTAGGAACCTTATAAGTAAGGTTTGAAGAATTCGTAAAGGGGACTTCGGTCCCCTTTTTTTGTGAGGGATTATGGTAACCGTGATGTGCGTCCTATCGGGCGACAAGTTTTCTGTGGACTATGTCTACAACCTAAAGGCTGCAGTTGAACGCAACACGCATGTCGAACATCAATTCGTTTGTCTTACCGACAGAGTCATCGAGGGTGTCCTTACCATACCATTACGTCCTGGCCTTCAGGGGTGGTGGAATAAGATGCAATTGTTTGATGGTCGTATAACAGGCAGAATAGTTTACTTAGACTTAGATACAATCATTATAGATAATATTGATTGGTTACTCGAATATGATGGAGATTTCGCTGGTATCGAGGATTTGGGAAGTGTTAACGCACATCAACCGCACCTCAAAGGGAAACTGCAGAGTGGAGTAATGGCGTGGGACTCAGTCGATGCAGACTGGATTTGGGCTTTCTTCTCGTTTAGAAAAGGTTTGATAGTATCTGCATACAGAGGTGATGGTGAGTTTCTGGAGGGAGTGGTACCCGTACATAAAAGAGTTCTACTCCAAAGAAAATACCCCAACCAGATTAAGTCCTACAAATACGATGTATATCCCGACAATTACGAGGATACATCAATTATATGTTTCCACGGTCGGCCCAGTATTATTCAGGCAATGACGGAAACGGTAACCACACCAATAAAGTCTTATGAACCACAAGAGTGGATTAAGGATTATTGGTACCATTAGGAGGGTTTTATGTTGAGCGGTTTAATCGGGTCTATACTTGGTTTTGGTAGTTCAGTAGTACCTGCTATTACGGAGCACTACAAGACTAAGAGGACGATGGAGTTTGAGCTCCGTAAGATGGAGAAGATGGCGGAACTGCAGAAGGCAGGATACGACCATGAAATAAAAAGGTTTGCGGAGATGGGTCTTCATGAAGAACAGAAGGCACTACTCGCACACGACACTGCGATTTCTCAGGGGACAGGTATTATGTCCGCACTGCAGAAATCGGTACGTCCAGTGATTACGTATGCATTCTTCATACTGTTCGCTGCGATTGAAATCACATTACTGCGAGAGGCGATCGACAACGGAATGTCACTGACAAATGCATTGAATACACTTTGGGACGATGATACCAAAGCAATCTTTGCTGCAATCATTTCGTTCTGGTTTGGTTCTCGTGCAATAGAGAAGGCGAGAGATAGGTAATGAAAATGAGAAACTTGAGAAACAGAATGATTGATGCGACCATCGAACATATGAAGGGTAAGATTGCAGCGCACAAGGCAAACGTCGAAGTGTACCTACAGAACCCAGCGGGTATCGGTGAACACAGTGATGTCATGGAAGCGTTAGAACACGAACTCAAACAGGTAGCCGAGTACCAAGACATACTAGAAGTTGCATTGTCAATTGAACCAGATTACGACTGGAAAAACGATGTATGAGTACCGTGCGAAGGTGGTTCGATGGATTGATGGTGATACCGTCGATGTTGATATTGACCTTGGTTTTGGTGTCATTCTTTCTAATAAGCGGATTCGTTTATACGGTATTGATGCTCCTGAGTCACGTACTCGTGATCTCGAAGAGAAACGTCGAGGTCAAGCCGCGCACCACTTCGTCCAAGGATTTGCCCCTGCCGGATCGGTTGTCACCCTAAAGACCCACAAGACGGGTAAATACGGTCGCATTCTTGCGGAGGTAATTCTGGATGAGGCAAACATCAATCAACTTTTAGTGAGTGAAGGTCATGCGACACCCTATCCTTAGTGCAATAGTAGTCAGCGGATTGCTGTCTATTGGGTTCATATCATCGTGCACCGAAAATGGTCCGGCACTGACAGAGACCCACAATATCGATGGTGATGACTTTACATTGAGGGTCACTACTTTCGAAAACAAGCGTTCATTGAATAAATACCTTGAGGACAACGAGATGACCGACCAAGAGGTTGATGGTCTCGCCCAATGGAGAATTAGTAAAGACGGTAGTGTATTCAAGCGCTGTGATATATACGTAGTGAAACCAAATAATCCGCGAGACTATGACACAATGGAAACGTGGGGTCACGAATTAGTGCACTGTGTGTATGGGTCCTACCATAAGGACGGAGTTAGATAACAATAATGAGAGTTAACGTAATAGGGAATGGACCGCAGGCAGGTCTATTCGATCAAGAAACAGCAGGCCTAAATGTCGTGTGCAACATGCCCCCAATTGACCTACCTAAAGACAAGGTTTATGGTTCGTGTATGGTTGACTTCAAGATGATGAACGCACTCAAAGAAGGTCTGGTTGACCTTGACAAGTACGATTGGATTCTTGGGACTAGACCACGAGTGTGGATGGAAAAGAACCCAACGTTCTACATGAAGTATGCACAGAACATCAAGGGGTTTCACACGTACATTCCAAAGTACGCACAACTACCTGGCCAAAAACTGAGTGAGGCTGCAACAAACTACTCATGTGGTCACATGGCGGTAGACTATGCATGTCGAATCATGGGTGCAAAAGAAGTACATATGTACGGGTTCGATGCATTGTTTGAAATGGACATTACCAGTTACACTGATAATTTTTTAACCAGTGACCGAACACCACTCAATACTCACAGACTGTCGTCTAACTGGAGACCTATTTGGAGATTCATTTTCGCAGAGTTCAATAATGTGAAATTCTACATTCACCATGAACATGAGAATATCAAGATTCCAATTAAAACAATGGATAACGTGGAAGTAATCGTCGAGTCGGGGGAGGCTGATGAAGAAATACTATGATGCTGTAAAAGAGTTCGTTTACTACACCGGAAAAGATTTCGCATACGTCTGGAGACTCAGACCTAACGTATTAATCTGGTGTGCGATTGCGGGACTTGTGCTTTTCTTTGTATAAAAAAATGGGGGCCGAAGCCCCCTATCCTTGTCGGGGATAACCGTTAGAATACGCTGACCATACGAGACATTATCTCGATTTCTTCTGGACGACCACTAATTACTGATGGGTCCCATGCAACGCGATTAGACCATACCTGCTCTAGTGCAACTTGGTGGTCTTTCTTTTCGCCACCACGCCATTTGGTATCGTCTGGCTGACCGTAGTATAGGTCAACTACGTCGAAGTCTGGTGTACAGTATGACGCAAAACACTCTTTAACCTGTGCAGTGTCAAATGCACCTTGATTCTTAGGAACGCCCAAGAATACTACTGCATCAAACTTCTCTGCAGGTGCTTCCATTGACCATTTGTCTGACGTTAGTCCGTGGCGGTATTGAGTCTCAGATTTACACATATCTGCTGCATCAATGCCGTTCATCTTGTACATGGCGTGCATCACACCACGATGACGTACTGGTTCTGGTGATACTACCTTGAAGTCACCCTTGTAACCAAGAGCCTTATGAACCATTGGTAGGAACTGAAACATCACATTATGGTCAATCGCCCATTGGATTTGGCTACGCTCTGGTGGTTGTACATCAATAACACGACCCGCGAACTTATCTAAAATCCAACTTGGTTGACTATTGTTGAAGTGACCCACGAATAGGATATTCTTGTAACCCATCAACTTCAATAGGTTGATAAACATTGGGCCGCGGTTCATAACTTCTTCGCAGAAATTGATATCAAAGTTCTTGTGACGTAGGTACTGACCGTTGCGGTTAGACTCGATGGTAACCTGAGCGTTCCATGCGCGTACTATCGCTTCCTTTTCTTCCCCATATACGAAATTAAACTTCTCGCCGTCGCGAGTGATTAGTTCGTTTTCTAAGCTAAAAAACATTGGTTATTTTCCCTTATAGATTGTGAGAATATATTCTTCGAATTCCTCAATCTTCTCTAAACGATTCGGCCACAAGATGTATTCCTTCTCAGGACTTTTCTTGAGGTTCGCTAGCAATGGTTGAATCGCATTATAAAGATTATCGAGGCGTTGTTGGGTTTCTTCTACGTTCGATGAGACAACGTCTAATAGCTGCGCAGCCTCTAGTTCTGTTTCATCGACAGCAGTGAACCCGAAGTCAAAAATTTCATTTTTCATGGTTTTATTTATACAAAATGCCTTGACAGTGAGAGTATCGCCTGATACAATATCCTAACCTAATGGGGGATAATATAAGCTATGAACATTTTTATACTCAATGAAGACCCTGTCATCGCCGCACAGGAGCAATGTGACAAACACGTGGTCAAGATGATCGTCGAGTCGGCCCAGATGTTATCGACTGCGCATCGGATGCTTGACGGTCAAGTATACCGCAAACCATCCAAGTCTGGCAAGACCATGATTAAGTATTATGACCATCCTACCCTAGACGACAAACTGTACAAGGCAGTCCACCACGGACACCCGTGTACTGTCTGGACGATGGAATCCATATGCAACTACATCTGGCACTACAAACACTTTATTGCGTTGTGCGATGAGTATATGTATCGTTATGGTAAACGTCACTTGACAGACACCCTGCTGCGTGATACACTACTTACTCCGCCGGCGCGTATACCACGTGTCGAACGTACACCGTTCAAGTTGGCTATGGGTTCTAACCCTGAGTGCGTGATGTCTGACCCAGTAGAGTCATACCGTGCGTTCTACCAGACTAAACAAGATCGGTTTACTATGGCCTGGACCAATCGTCCTGTGCCATCATGGTTTGAGGTGAAAGGTGAAAGAGAAAGTGCTTGAAATTGTGGATGAGGAGATTGGTGAACTTCGTAAGAAGTTAACCGAACTACCCGTTGACAACACACAACCCAATCAAGAGTTGTACTTCATTACTCGCGAGTTGGGTGTCGTTCAGAAGATTAGACAGAGACTAGAGGCTGAACTATGATTCACGGTTCAATGAGACACACCCCATCGGGGAGGAGAAAGACTTACAATGCATGGACTACTAAGAAGAGCAAACCAGTGGAGTTTAAACCACTTAGGAACACATTTAGTTATCGTGGTGATGACGTTCATTACCCTTCTGCTGATGGCGGCGGGTGTGCAACTGCCAAGCCTGATAAACTGTCTTACACTGGTACTCTCGTAAAGGGTATTGGTACAATGCACAAGTCGAATGCCGTTCCGGTCATCGACGAACAACAGATGAAAGACCTTGCGTCTATGAGGAGATGAGATGGATTTATCATTCGTTCAAATTAGTTTTCTGATTATCATGGGTGTCGCATGTCTTGGGATGTGTCTCTGGATGTATATTGACAACCTGAAGTACGAGTTGCGTAACATGACTTTCGACAAAGAAATGTACCAGAGACTCTACGAGATTCAGAAAGAGTACCAAGAAACTGTGGAAAAATACCAAAAATAATCCATTTATTTTCAAAATAAGCCTTGACTTTGTCTGACACATCACTTATGATCGCTATGTAAGTTGAGTTGAGAGAGAGAAAAGATGACCTACGAAGAAAAGATTGCGATGTACAACGAGAAGTTGAAGTACGAAGTGTGCCCAATGCGCATTCGTCAACTTGAAGGTCGCCGCGACACTCTGATGTTCGAAGAAGTGATGCGCCGCGTTAATGAGTTTGTTGGTCCTAAGATGGAGATTGCACTTGATGCTTAAATTTGAAAACACTGCGAATCTGACAGACATCATCAAAGCCTATGACTTTGAACCGATGTCTGACCGCCCAGATTCTTTCGTCATGGGTCCGGTTCTTGAGAAGGGTCCTATTTTCGCCCCAATCACTAAAGACGGTCCTAAAGTCTATATCTGTGACGGTTACACTATCATGTGTACTCACGACTCTTGCGGTAATCGAGTCGGTGAGGAAGTCTTCGTCCCCTTTGAGATGGGGTTCACTGACTTTGACAATCGAGTGGAGGTTGCGGCATGATTAAGTTGAAACCTGCAACGCCCCAACGAGTCGCCGAAGTGCTCTTCGGTCAAGCAATCCTCTGGATGTTCGTTTACACTGCGATACAACTCGCCGCTGGTCATCCCGTTGAACCCTATGTCTACTAAGGAGTCGTCCGTGAAGTACAACAAGGAAGCGGTACAGAAAGAGATAAACAAGGACCGTCGCATCAAAGGTAAAGAGGCGAAGGCCATACATGCACTTTTGAAAGGGAGAGCACGATGAGCGCTACTTTTGAACGAATCTGGGAGGAGTTAGTTCCTCGCGAAGGTAACTGCGACACTGTCGCTGGTGAGATGATTCGTGCTGCGGGTCGTCTGCGTTACGACTTCTACAACAACGGGATGGGTAACAACACGTCCGGTGCCCTGAAGTTCCTACGCGAGAAAGGTGCAATCGACAATGAGTTGTTCGAGTACGTTCTACCCTACACCACGGGTCGCGTGTATCAAGGCAAATACGAAAATGACTTGTTTCACGTTGCGATTGACCGCATCGTCGAGATGACCACCAAGATGGTGACCTACAACCCTCAGTTGATGACAATGGAGAACACCGAAGACATGTTCGACTATTCCGATGAGGACCTTGATGAGACATGTCCGGAGTGTTTAGGCTACGGGTATGATGACTACGAAGATGAGGATTGTTATATGTGCGACGGCACAGGACTCACCGGAGAGTGGTAATGAGTGAGTTTTTCCTTGTCCTAGCCTTCCTAATCATCGGCGGAATCTGGTTATCCATTGACACTGATTAGACTAAAAAGTTATATCGTTATTCCAAAAAAATCTAAAAATAATCCATTTATTTTCAAAATAAGCCTTGACTTTTTTCGAAGCATCGCTTATGATCGCTATGTAATTTGATGATAGAGAGAGATTGTTATGGAATGTTTGAAAGGTCGCGTTGTTCAACTCAACTCTGGTGCGATGCATCCAGTGAGTCTTGGTGAGGTCATCGATGACCGTGGTGAACAGGTTGCTGTTTACTTCCCACCTATCGACAGTCCTGCTGACGCTGGAGTCAAGTACTTCGCTAAGTATCGACTGCTTTGCAGTGAGTACGCCTTCTGTGATGTACCTGAAGCGGTTGGTGTCTACCTCATCGCGAAACCCATTGTTGAGGAGTGTGCGTAATGTTAAGTCGTGATGAGTTGTTAGAACCTGTATTGGAAGCTGTCGAGTTTTATGGTGGTAGCGCCACTACTAATCAAATCGGTGAGTACCTTCGTAAAAATTTACCTAACCAAGAAGATGGTTATCAGTTCCGTTGGGCTCAACAAGAGTTGAAAAAACGTGGACTATTACTTACGCCATTAAAGCGTGGTGGTAAATGGAGGCTTGCGTAATGATTGAGGTCTCCGGAACTGTTTCTCGCGACTTGAAGGCATACATCCAACGAGTCGCAGAATACCTGAACCTTGACCTCTATGACCCTTACTACGAACTTGACATTGTCCGCGAGTGTGCGCAAAAGGCAGGTGGTTACTGTCACGGTGATGAGAACGACATCCAGATTGAGATTGCTCGTTACGACGCCGGTGGTAAGGTTCCTCGCGACCACATGAAAATCAACATCGCCCACGAACTGATTCACGCCCAACAGATTGCGTCTGGTCGGTTGGAGAACGGTGGGTTCTTCGTTAACCGCGAAGGTGGTGCCGAGACCCTCGCATACCGTCACGTGTTCGACGGTGTCGAGTACATCAACTGTCCATATGAGGACCAACCTTGGGAACACGAAGCCTACCAACGTGAAGAGGAAGTCTACCAAGCATGCCGATGACAAAGAAAGCCGCAAAGGCCCATGCAATCAATGAAGGTCTTACCAATGCACAGGCAGAGAAGTACTCAGCGTACTACCGTCGTAAGACTGTACTACCCAAGCGTGACAGTGAACGCACACGGACCTACGAGGCCGAGTGGAAGTTCGAACGTGAACACGGTGGGTTGATGGGTAAGTTGGATGAGTTCAGTGACGTGGAGAAGTTTGTAAAACAAGTGACCGCGTCCAAGACGTGGGAGAAGGTCTCCCGATACCACGGTAAGGTTCGAGTCGTCAAGGCGCGTAACATGGGATGCCGTGCCGCGTTCGTGGGTCGGTCGTACGGTTCGTGGATAGAGATATCCCCTGCGTTCGACTACACCAAGTACATCGTACTGCACGAACTCGCCCACAGTGCGGGTTACAGTCACCACCACGTAACGTTCCGTGAGTGTCTGTTGAAGTTGGTGTCGAGGTTCCTTGGTCGAGAGGCTGCGTCAATCCTCAAGGCAAACTTCAAAGAGAATGGTTTGCGAGTGTCACCTGCGAAACCGAAAGAACCAATCGCATGGTTGCGTGCCGCGCAACGTGCACCACTATCGAGGGCTGCATGAATAAGATTGTAAAACTGAACTTCGACCGAAAGGTCCGATACATCTTTGACAAAGAGACCGAAGAACACCAACAGTTGGGTGAGAAGGTCGTGGACCATTTCGGGTCATTCATTAGCCACAGTTGGGTGATGGCAGACGTGCGACGATTCCACAAGACTCTGCGGGAGTGTGGGTTGTCAGTGTCAGAGTTCCTTGCAAAGGACTGGCCTGCACCAGAACCGAAACCCAAGACAGTCCGTAAGCCGCGTAAAACTGTTGCGAAAAAGACAACCAAGCCGCGGAAAACTGCTACCAAAAAGGTAGTAAAAAAGAATAACGTTATAACAAAAAAGTCTAAAAAAGTTTCAAAAAAGCCTTGACATTTATCCGCTATTTGGTATAATGGTTTTGTGAGTTGGGGAGATCTGGTCTCCCGACTAGGGACCTTCGGGGTCCACTGATGGTCCGCTGGACCGCTGGAGTTGGGAATAGGAATTCGATTCACTGCTTCTCCCCCTTTGTTTTCTATTGGAGTTTTTTATGGTTGAATATGTTTGGAAGAACTACCTTGTTGAGTTCACCAAGTATGGTAAACGTCGCGTCGAGTCACTGACCTATCTCGACGTTGTCGGTGAGCCTGAGCGTCGTATTGGTGACGCGGTCACCGTTCGGGTCAATGGTCAAAAGCGATTAGGTATTGTTTTGGGTGTTGGTTAGGTCTTGGTGGGGTGCGCGGTTTCGAAGATTCCGACTGATAGGTAAGTGCCGCAAGTCCCCACGTTTTTTGAGAGAGGTTATTATGAATCAGATTCCAGTCCACATGATTAAGTCAATTACTGAGAAAGAACTGGCAGCCATCCAGCGTCAGTGGCATTCTAACGAGAAGCGCATTAACGAACTTCTCACCCATCAACAAGAGATCGACAAGTTGTTCGACAAAATCGATCAAGGTAAAGTTCTAATTGAGGTAGCAGCATGACAAGTTTGCAAGGCCACATTGAGGCCACCTATTTTGAGTTGTGTGAGATATTCGGTGAACCGACTTACTTGGAACCTAGCGGTGACGGTAAGATTAACACTGAGTGGGAATTCAACGGTTACAACTGGTACGGAGAAGAGACTCCTATTACCATCTACGATTGGAAGGACTACGACGGTGGAGTCGCGAGTCGAAGCGGTGAGGTCTACAACTGGCACATCGGTGGTACCGAGGGTTGCGCAGTTGAAATCGTTAACGCAAAAGTGGAATATTACCGAAAAAAAAGTTAAAAAAAGTTGGCGAAAAGCCTTGACATCTTCGCTAGTTTTGATATACTACATGTGTAAATTGAGTTGAGAGAGTTGATTATGATGAATGAGTTGATTGCAAAGTACGCCGCCCACGGTCTTGAGTTAGAGATTGATGAGGCGCGAATCAGTGCCAAGTGTGTCCGTCCTTCTCCCCGTGCCCGTCTGGGTTACAAGATTGAGTTCAACTACCGATACGGTAGTGTCGCTCGCATGTTCGAACACATCGAAGAGTTCCTTGCCGGTGTCGAACGCGCCATCGTGTGGAAGGCAGAGCGTAAAGCCGCTCGTGCCGCAGCCAAGGCTGCCGCCCTTGAGGGTGTCAAAGAAGGTGACATCTACGTTGCGTCTTGGGGTTGGGAACAGACCAACATCGACGCCTACCAAGTCGTCGCCAAGAAGGGTGCGACTGTCACTCTGCGTGAAATCGCGGTTGCCTCTGTCGAGGGTTCTGAAGGTTTCATGTGTGACCGTGTTGTCCCCGTCAAGAACGAGTTCATCGGTGGTGAGTTCAAGAAGCGAATCACTGGTAAGTACATCAACATTGACGATGTACGAAGTGCCGGTCTTGTTGAAGACGCCGAGAAGTCTTTCTACCGCAGCTGGTACGCGTAATGAGTTTCCGTCACTGGTGTTGTCAGAAGTGGTACGAGCATTGTGATGAGGTTGAACAGTTCACTGGTGCTCGTCCCCGATATGATTCTAAGTTTTATTTTTCGCAGTACAAATATTTTTTGAAGAGAGAGTTTCGTAATGTATAAGTTTGTTGCCCGCCCTAAGACCGCTAACCGATTCGATGAACGCGAGTTCACAAGTGCCTGCGCGAAGACTGCCGCAATGGCTGCAGTTGATTTCCTTAACGAGTACAACGAGTTAGGTAAGAAGTTTGCCAATGAGTGTGGTGAGTACGTCCCTGCACTGAAGGCAGAAGACTGGGTCATGGTTGGTAAGTTGGATGCGCCTGCGGGTGTCTATTTCCGCGATAATAAAGTAATGGGAGTCAAGTAATGGGTTTACGTGCTAGTATCTATCGTTCCGACTTGGGGGATTGTTCTAACAATGGAATCAGTTCACGCGCACAGAACGTAACTATTTTAAACTGCGATGGTCCGTTCGAGCCAACGTTCGATGCACCTGCAGTTGTTTTGGAAAGGGGTGCCTATGACGGTACCGTTGTCGCCCGACCATATTATGAGGGTGATAGCAAACCTTGGTTTATGGCTGGGGGGACGTTCATCGGGACATCCGATTCACGGTTCTCTCGTAAAGTTGAGGAAATCATTGGCGGTCGTTTCTACGGAGCGGTACCGTTTCATGATAGAGTGGAATGAAAAAGAAGCAGAGTAAGACTAACAACCTTGTAGCGAAACACTCGCGCAAGTTCAATCGTGCCTCCGTCCATGTGGACCGTAAGAAAGAGGTAAAAAAGAAGGGTTATCCGGAAGATAAGCTATATCCGGATAACGGATTTTAATTGACACACGGTAAGGAATAGTGTATAATGGACGCAGAATTTAAGGCAAAAAGGTACGCGATGATTCGTCGTGCCGCACTCAAGATTCAAAAGAATTCGAAGGTCCGTGCATCTAATGCGCGACTAACGAAAGAGGTCTATGACTTAAATTGTCAGGACTACAAGGCCAACATTAGTTGGCAAGATAATGACCGTTACATCGACAGTCATTATTCAGACGTTTATCAATCCACCAAGAATGGGGAGTGGAACTAATGGCAGAACAACTGCAAAACCTTATTGACTTAGGTCAATTCCCAAAGAACGATGTGGAGCTCATTGCGCGTGAGTTTCTCCGTGTCGTTTACATTGAGTCGATTCAGGACTACGCTGAAGAGTCTCAGAAAACAGAAAAGAACAACGAACTCATCACCAATATGGAGCGCGCACTTCAGGCGATTGAGACTGTTATCGTAATGCTTGACGGTGACGAAGAGTTCTTGAAGTACATTCACGCTGACTCAGGTGAAGAGTCAACAGAGGACGAAGAATATGATCGATTCTAATTTGTCTTTTGATAACCTCACCACGATTCTTCGTGATAAGGTGTTAGAGGTAACATTCAACAAGGTAAACGGTGAACAACGTGTTATGCCGTGCACCCTGCGTGAGGACATGTTACCTGCACGTGAACAGGGTGAGGCTGCTATTGCCGCACCTAATCGAGATGTAATCCGCGTCTTCGCAATCGATAAACAAGCATGGCGTTCGTTCCGTATCGCGAATGTCACATCGATTGGTCTAATTGATGAGTAGAAGGAAACAAGAGAACGCAGCCAACTTCATTGACCGTAAAACCTTCTCCCGTCAGGTAGAAGATTTCGTGTACAAAAATCAGATGACTTACATGGATACGATAGTACATCTGTGTGAAGAACAGAACCTAGAAATTGAGGATGTGAAAAAGTATCTCACTACTCCTATTCTTGAGAACCTAGAGTCAGAGGCACGTTCACTTAACTTTTTACCTAAAGTCAATACGTTAGACGTATAAATAGCTTATGCCCTAGAGGCGATTCATACAACGTTTATATTTAAGTTTATACAAAGGTACATATTATGTCATTTGCAAATCTCAAGTCCAAGTCTATGGACATCTCTAAGTTAGTATCTGCGGCAACCGAAGCATCGGGCCAGACCACTAACACCAACAAATACCAAGACGACCGTAAGTGGAAACCAACTGTTGACGAGCAAGGGAACGGTTACGCTGTTATTCGTTTCCTACCTGCGGCGGAAGGTCAAGAACTACCGTGGGTCCGTTATTGGGACCACGCGTTCAAGGGTCCAACCGGACAGTGGTACATCGAACGGTCTCTTACGACTTTGAACCAGAACGACCCAGTCGGTGAGTTGAACTCGCGCCTGTGGAACTCAGGTATCGAAGAGGACAAAGAAACTGCACGTCGCCAGAAGCGTCGTCTGCACTACGTGACTAACATCATGGTTCTTAACGACCCTGCGAATCCTGCGAACAACGGCAAGACTTTCATCTACGAGTTCGGTAAGAAAATCTTTGATAAAATCATGGACCAAATGCAACCAGAATTCCCAGGCGAAGAGCCTGTTAACCCATTTGATTTCTGGGGTGGTGCCGATTTTGAATTGAAGATTCGTAACGTCGCTGGTTATCGTAACTATGACAAGTCTGACTTTAAGTCAGTCAGTCCACTACTGAATGCGGATGAGACTAAACTCGAAGCAATCTATAATGGTCTGTACGACTTGAATGAGTTCGTTGTCCCGAACTACCCGAATGCACACGATGCAAACTGGTTCAAGTCTTACGACGAGTTGAAGAACAAGTTGGAGACTGTACTAGGTCTTGCGACTGGTGCCGGTGCGACTGTTCGCAACGAGGCACTTGCACAGACTGCTGAGAGCGCACCAGCGGTTGAAGCGTCTGAACCAACTATTGTCGCTGCGCCTGCTCCCGCCCCTGCGGTTGCAGCCGAAGAGGACGATACATTGTCTTACTTTGCACAGATGGCTGCAGAGGACTAAAAAAGATAAGGGACCGAAAGGTCCCTTTTTTTATCTACGTGTACCCTGTAACGGGTCGTAGTTATCGTAGTATTGCGTGGTGCCTAGAATGGTACCACCACCCCCGCTACTAATGGTTGGTGCGGATACGCTGTTGTCCATGATGACCATTGGTTGTCCCCCTGGCCCACCGAACATCTGTTGATACCCTGAACTAATCATTGACCCCGTGGCAGACATTGCAGCCATTGCCTGACCCGCGACAGGCACTGAACTTGCGACTGCACCAACTGCACTTCCGATGTTTTGAGATGCCACGTTCTTGACTCCGGCCATCATACCTTGACCATCGCCCTTTTCAAGTAACCATTCGGTCAACATACCAATCATTTTTTCACCAGCGACTGCACCACCAATACCGCCGACCAATCCACCTACAACGTTACCTACGCCTGGGACTACCGACCCTAGAGTACCACCCACCAAGGCACCCAGTACACCACCACCAACGCCACCAAGTAATTTTGCAATTTCCGCGGCTTTCTCTTCGTCGCTCAACTTATCATTCGCCAAGATACCTGCGAAAGAACCAACAGATATCATCTGCCCGATGATAGGTAGTTTACGTCCCACCTTTAAAAATTTTGCAAACCTACCATATTTCTGAGCGGCACGCTCGTTCAGTATTGCGGCAACGGCCTGTTTCGCACCCTTTGATTCCATAGACCCCTTTGCACCGACACTTTTGAGTGCATCATCCATGGCATCAGCAGACATAATTTTACCGTTACGACTCAACTCACCCGTGACATTGTCAACTCTAAAACCTTGCGCACGTAATTTTGCGACTTTCTTTTTTCCCAACCCTCTAACCGTCTCACGGTTGAAGTCTAGTCTTTGTTGTTTGGTGAACTCCATGTCCACGTTATTTGGTACACCCTTGATTTTGTTCTTTAGGGCATCACCCGCACGTGCACCTTTTCCAGTACCATCTGCAATTGCGAGCGCAGTTGCAAGACTACTGGAATCAGTGGCAGCTTGTGCGATGTTACCTTCTAACAAATTTTTAGGTACGTCGATTAAGTCTCCAGTCATCTCCGTGACTTTGTTCAACATTTCAGTCATGGTAGGTAGAGAGAAACCTAGACCGGCAAACCAATCGCTGATACCCTTACCTGCGTTCGAGATACTGTCACCAAGTTGCTCTAATTTTTCTTTGTTTTCATCGGTCGCGACCGCACCGACAAACGCTGCAATTGCACCAATCTTTTTACCGAACAATAGACCGAATGAACCCAAGGTCATCGCACGTTGCGTTGCGTCACCTAGTTCTACAGAACCCGTTTGGTCTTGAATGAAGTCTCCGGTAACCTGCGCGGCTGCGTTAATCGCACCTGCTAACAAACCTCTCTTTGCGATACGGGTCAATACACCTGCGGCACCACCTGCACCCAATCCGATACCAAACCCGAAACGGTCAAAGAACCCGCCGCCATCGCCACCGGACGCGGCGTTACCACCACCTCCACCAGCACCACCAACGCCGCCTGCGGTGTTACCCGCAAGTCGTGCATCGTTACGTGCCTCGCGTTGTCTTGCGTACTCTGCAACCTGCATACGGACCAAATCAGAAAGGTTGCCATTAAGACGGTCAACCGAATTACTAAGTTGTCCCAGTGTACGGTTCTGGTTATCTAATTGTTCTGCCAGTGTACCTGCCATGATTTAACCCTTTTGTTGAGCTCTCTCATTCTTTTCTTTTAGGTCATCAATTAACATAGCTAAGTAAATCTCTCTCTCCCAAGGCAACATCTCTTCAACTTCAGCCAACGAGTAGTTAAAATTATTCAACAACTGAAAGTTGACTTGATAGTAGTTTGCCAAACTATCATGGGAGAGATTTATCAAAAAAAATCGTCAAGACCTTCAAATCTCTTTATCTGTACGGTACCACAACTCTGGCACGTCAGTTCTACCTCTTTGTGGATTGCCGGAATGTTATTCACAAAGTCCGCAATCAAATCAAACTG
>JAYQEC010000010.1:21569-35797 GCA_038138645.1 Porticoccaceae bacterium
CCTCTTTGTGGATTGCCGGAATGTTATTCACAAAGTCCGCAATCAAATCAAACTGTTCGGGTGTCATAGACTCGATGAACGCAACAACTTCTTCGCGTGTCTGGTCTGCGACGGCGAACCTTTCTTCTTCCGTCACTACCGCATCGATACATGTTATGATAAGCTCCATCAATGACTCGGTGACAGAAGAGTTCTCCATCATCTTTTCATTGTCGAGGAACTCATCATAGGTTGGGTACTTCATCTCAACGGTAATCGTATCTGTTAACGGAATATATTTCTCCGCAGACATATCACCGATTTCGATAGTATCCAACTCTACGGTGACTTCGTTCTTCGCATCACACTCCGAACAAAACACCAACAAGTTACTACTCTCACCCACGGACTTGGACCGAATCTTGGTAAACAGGTAATCCACATCGAAGGTTGTTAACTTACCTTCTAGTGGCTGTTCGACACATGATTCGATAGTACGACAAATCGCACGGACCATGTCCTTTCTTTCTTGCGTCTCCAGTGCAATGAGTAACGTCTTCTGCTCCTTTACAAGAAACGGTCTGAAGGTTACTTCTTGTCCCGTAGACGGTACAACAACCTCATAACTCGGCGTCGAGTTGAGTTTAGGTAAAGCCATTATGTAATCCTATAATTTAAATTAAACCACCAAAGTTAAAGTTGATATCCGGTACCAATGAGCGATTACTCTCATCTTTGACCTTCTTCCAGTTGGTGTATGCGAAGGTGACTGATATCTCTACCAGACCATCCAGTTCGTTACTCAACTGTATTGCAGATATGTTCGTAGGGAACGCATCCATCAACTTAACACTATATATTGATTCACCAAGTATGTCGAAGTTGATGTCCAGTGGACCTATATCGAACCCCAATCTTACTTGTGGTTTGCGCAACTGGTGAATCTTCAAATCCGCGCAATAATTTTCTTTCCAACCAACAGCACCCGCTGGGACCGCACCCTCTTTGTCTCTCTTAGAATGACCTACCATTAATGCAGTCCATTCGTCAAAGTATTTACGGACACCGTAGTCGTTCATAACGTGGAACGACATAGTAACATCGTCCACGATAAACCCGTTGACGATTTTCTCATTGTAGATACCTATAGAGCGGTCAAGAGTAGTAATCTGTCGCCCAGGCATGTTGACACTCTTACAGAGTAGATTGGCATCACGAGAGTTTATCTTCACCCCACCAATCTCAGATGGTAGTTCAACCGCAAACTGATTCGCGGATGCCATACCACCCTTGGATATCATCTTACTTTTTAAATCTTCTATTGATGCCATTAGATCATCTTCCTAGAATCTTTGTATACTTGTGCACGAGACGCCTTCTGGAAGTCTGCAGTCGGTAAGAACGTTGCGATTTCCCACTCCGGTGGAGGTACCAATGCGAACTTACTTTGTACGTGTTCATTCAGATAGTGTTTCAGGCACGGCTTAAAATACTTCAGTTTCGAAGTACGCACTAACAATTCATAGGTTGCCCTGAATCGTGTTGTGTTGTCGAACTTGTTGTTCGATGTAATGTCCATGAGTGCATCTAACATCTGTGCACGTAATACCGGCGGTAGGTAATGAAGGTTCAATCCAAGGAACCCACCCTTCGCTGGACCCACAACAATGACTAATGGAAACTTATCATAGTATGGTAGAGTCTCTTTGTGCTTCGGGTCATAGAAGAACATGTACATGTTACCCACAACCTCTCGGCCGGTGCGCTTCAACTGCTCTTCTTTCATAAGTTCATCGCGGTCGATTCTGCGCATATTCTGCGCCTTCTTGCGAAACCACTCACGTGACGCTCGGGTTCTTGGTGTAATACCCGCACGGAACGCCTGTAGTTCTAACTTATCAAAAATTCTCGACATTGAAGTCAACACTCGTAAGACTTAATGTTTCTATTTATACGCGTTTTTTCTTTTTCCTAAACGGCGGGAGTTTCTTTAACGGTTTCTTTGTACGCATACGTTGCGTAGACTTGGGCATGATACCCATGGCGGTGAGTTCTTTCTCTGTCCATATCTCAAAGTGGTACCCACGGTCAAGTGCGTATTCGCTGGCTGCCTTCCACTTAGATTGGTTCTTGATGTAGGTCATCCCCTCATTCAATAGAGTTTGACGGGACTTACCTTGTGTGCGTTGCGGTCGTTTGGTTTCTTTCTCTGGTTTCACCTCAACAAGGACAACACGACCAGAGCGAAACTTAATCACAAAGTCCATGAAGTATCGGTGAGGTTTCTTGTCGGTCTCGCAGATGTAGGGTATAATTAACTCTTCGGACATCCATTGGACCACTTCTGGATTAGTATCACACCATTTCATAACATGACGCTCCCACCCAGAACGGTAGACGACATTGTCGATGTCACCCACGTACTTGGACGCGTTACTCGGCTTGTATCTACCCTTATAAGTCTTCATCTGGATTTTACGTATAAATAGTTAAATCATATTTAGACCGTGAGAATCATTAGGATGGCTCAGAAAGATTTATCGACGTTTGGACAAGACATAGTACAGGCCGACGCACAAGAAAAAATTGAGGCGAAGACAGAGAAGACTATCGAAGAACGCGAAGCGGAAAAAGAAAGGACGGGCGAATCAACGGGAAAACCGTCGTTCTCTCGTTTAGAGTATCCGTTGGGTATGGGTGATAACACAGAGACCCCATACAGGGCTGCCATCTACTTTATACCAAAGGCAGTCGAAGGTACTAAGTTCAATAACGACGAAGCGACCAAGGCGTGGTGGAAAGAGACCTTCTTCACTCTACGTGACCAGTCGGGTGACGGTGAAGGTGAGGCAGATACCAAAAAAGAAGGTGAGGCACAAGAGACAAAGGAAGCGGACAACGCTTCTGCAGATAAGACAGTACCTACTGTAACTCAGGCACGTACCCTAAACCCTACGGGTGACGTTATAAAACTTTATCTACCCGTCGCACTAAACATCACAGATTCATTCTCTTACGACACTCCAGACTTAGGTATGTTAGGTGCCGCTACGTTCCAAGGATTGGGTAAGGGTGAATCACTTACTCGAGCGACTCTTGATGCGTTCAAGGGTAGTTTAAAGAGTGTTAGTGACGTGATTAATCCGGACATGGCAAGTGACGTAGGTCGAGTGGCTGCGTTGCGTGGTGCGCAACGATTTGCCCCAAGTGAGATTGCGGATGCGTTTGGTCTTGCCGCAGCTGTTACAGTAAATCCTAACCGTCGTTCTGTATTCCGTGGAGTTGCGGTACGAGAGTTTCAGTTCACATTCAAGTTTATTCCTCGCAGTCGCGCAGAGTACGAAGTGGTTCAGCAGATAATCAAGATGTTTCGTCTGTACTCATACCCAGAGGCTATCGCACTTGATGAAGAAAACGGTGTGAGTGGTGGATATAAGTATCCTCATATGTTCGGTATTAAAATTGTACACGTACGTGGCGATGGTAAAGAACAACAGATAGGCACTAAGATTCTGCCGACACACATTCGTAGTATTGCGGTCAACTATAATGCGGGGTCGATGGCGTTCCACAGCGAAGGTGAACCTGCGGAAATCGACTTATCGTTAAGTCTAGTGGAAGAACGTACGATGTCCAGAAAAGATATCGAAGGAGGATTCTAATGTCATACTTTAAAAGTTTTCCAAAAGAGTTCTACCAGTTCGGGGATGACCCTAACCGTGCAGTGATGCAGAACATCACAGCGTACGTAGAGATATTTGACCAGGCCCGAGCCAACGCTTCCTTCTATCAGGACTACTATATTAAGGAAGGTGAGCGTGCAGACCACGTGTCACAATACTTTTACGATACCCCACAACTGCATTGGACCTTCTGGATGATGAACAACCACATCCGCGAACGTGGGTGGCCACTAACACGCAAACAGGTTCTGGCAAAGGTACAACGAGAATACAGCGGACTCGTTTTAAATACGAGAGAAGACGTGTCGAATAAGTTCCATGTAGGTCAACAGGTGACAGGCATAAACGGTTCAGGTACCGTGGTAGAGCGTAACTTACAATTAGGTCAGGTAGTATTGACGGATGTTAGTGGGTACTTCGGCGACGGAGAGCAAATTACGTCTCAGGTACAAGAAAGCCTAGAGACCCTGCTGGTCGATACCTCATCAAAAGAGTATCTAGCGACTCGTTATTACGTGAATGCAGATGGTGACAAGGTTGATGTACAACCATTTGCCCAACCCCCAAGCAACGTTGTGCCGGTTACACATCAAGAGTTCTACCTAGAGGAGAACGATAGCCTACGACAGATTCGAGTGGTACGCCCTAACGCAATGGGTTCAATCGTTTCTGCTTATCGTAAGGCAATGAGATCATTATGACAGAAGAAACCAAGATTGAACACTACACTCCGGTAGAGTTTACGAAGGTTCGATTATCAGGTACACACCTTGGTGACAACATTGCGATTGAGAACGTCACGACCGACATCGATATATTCGAACACTTAGACAAACCGTATCTAACCGCTGTGTTATCTTTCATGGACACTGGTGACATCATCTCCGGTGGATACTTTATTGGAGACGAAAAGGTCGAGATTGAGTTGACTACTCCACCAACAGGTACGGACCCAGACATAGTTCCGAACGTAATCAACAAGACGTTCATTGTATCTAAGATTGTATCGGCGGTGAAGGTACACGACGCAGCTGAACACGTTGTGTTGCACTTGATTGAAGAACACGCATATGTCAGTCAGACAGAACTCCTTAACAGTAAGTTCGAGGGGCCACCCGCAGAAATCATTAGACGCATGGGTAAGTACATAAATGCTAAGGTTGATTACGATGCAAAAGGTGCGGGAAGTATGCGTGTCATCGTCCCTAACCTAACTCCATTGAATGCGATGGCGTGGATAAAAAACCGTACCAGTACCAATGAAGGGTATCCTTTTTACTTGTATTCTACGCTGATTGGTGATAAACTACAGTTCCGTGACCTTAAATCATTGATGAGCAACAAACCAATCAACCCAAAGTATCCGTATGCACACATCACCACAGACATTAATGTTGCAGACGCATACACAGATACACTGCGTAGGCGGGTCATTATAAGTTACGAACACCGCAACACAGACAGTGTCGTTGAGATGATAGCCAGGGGTGTCATGGGTTCATACATTAACTATATCGACGTGACTCAAGGGAAGACGTTCAAGGGCGAGTACAACATACACAACGACGTAATGACTCAGTTGATTAAGGACGGGTTCGGTAATGAGTCGTTGTACAACTACCGTGATGCTGAGTTACATACCACACGAGGTAAATCAATTACTCAGATTGGTGGTATGAAAGCGTTCGACGGTATGAAGTCATACGGTGAGGCAGATGACCTCGCGAATTATAAGCGTGGCTTGATTACAACTGCAATGGATACAGTATTGAAGAAGGCTCCGTTGACTTTGACTGTAGACTTTGCGGACTTCATCAAAGAACCTAACGTACACAACAGTATAGGTAATACATTGCGTGTCCGTTTTATGCGCAACCTAGACACAAATGAACTAGAATCTTTAGGAGACGCAGGCGAAGACTTTTACAGATACGACCCGAAGAAGTCAGGGGACTTTTTGATATTCGCGACGAAGCATTCATTCCGTCGTGAGAACTATTCTGCCACACATTCTCTCGTGAAAGTGTCAGAAGATGCCGAACTACCAACAGGTTAACATTATGATACCAGATACATTTATTGATTACTATGGTGACCAGACTCGCTGGTTCGTAGGTGTGGTCACAAACACTGAAGACGACCCTTTACAGATAGGTCGTGCACAGGTACGCATTCATGGTATACACGACGACGAGGCCATACAGGACAAACACTTACCTTGGGCACAGATTGTCGTACCCGTAACACACGCAGTACACGAAGGCAAAGGACAGTTCTTAGGTATGTTAGTGGGTACTCAGGTTTTCGGTGTGTTCTTAGACGGGAAAAACTCTCAGTTACCTCTTATCGTTGGCTCGATACCGAAAGAAGGTGATAGTAATTCACGTGTCAAGGACTACGGTGAGTATCCAAAGAACAAGGTATATGCAACTGAGTCAGGTCATTACAAAGAATACGACGATACGTACGCAAGAGAACGCATCCGTGAGCAGCATATGCTAGGTGGGTTCACCGAAATGTACACCGATGAGAATCAAAAGACATCATATGTAATCAACGTTACAGGTGATTGCGATATCAAAGTGAAGGGAACCGCCAACATCACAGGTTCAGAAGGAGTGAACATTGGTGGTGGTCCGGTTAGTATCAACGGCAAGAAACAGTAATGCCTAAGTATCAGGACAGTGACGCGACCGTATACATCGGAGGTCAACCCGTTGTCGATGTACGTCTCGGCACCGAGTCCGTATACAGAACGTTTAGTCCAGCCAATCCGGTACCGCTTCCTAATCTACAGGTAAACCCATTACGTTCTGGCGTTGTGCAGGGGTTAAGTAAAGAGAAGTCGGACAAGTTAGAGAAACTAGGGTTCGGCGCTTTACTCGCAGGTCTATCCATTGGTGTTAAGATTCCGTGCGAGAGCGATAACTTCCTACCTACCCGCGCAGACATCGTTAGCGCTTTCAATGGTCTAGCGGATATACCAAAACAAATCGAAGCCGAACTTGTTAAGTTACGTACTGAACTTGAGGGTAAGGCCAACCAGATTCAACAGGACCTTGAGAACCTAGACCCTGAAGTAGAACTCGCCCGACTGCTGAACGAAGAACTCGAAGAGGTTTTCGAAATTATCGAGGACATCGAGAAGATAATCGAAACCGTCGCAGACATCCTTTCCCCTTACTGGAAAAAGGGAGACATACGTTGTTACGCAAAGGAGATTGACGACGCGTGGAATGAGTTGATACAAGAGTATCACATCTTTATCCCAGTAAAGGTGATGGAGATGATTAGTAAAATCATTCCGGTAGACTTCAACGTAAACATTCTAGGCATCGACATCAACGTATTGAAGATACTAGAGAATGAAGAACAGGAACGCATACTTGCGCAGATTGAAGCCGAGGTAGACAAGTTCTACGCACTCGTACCGAAAGAGTTGCGGTTTTGGGATGGTGAGTGGGGTGTTATATGTGAGCAGTGGAAAGCGCGGTTGACGTGGCAACACATCAAGGCAGAAATTGTCAAGTGGACCACTAACACTTTGTTCGCACTGTTCGAGAAGTTGATTGACATGTTCGAGGAGATATGGGATGCGTTGGGTTTGCCGGACCTACCTATTCCACTGTCATTCGACGTAGAGGCGTGGATTGATGCGGCGATGCAAGCGATTAAGGAACAGGCGCTTGCGAAGAAAGACGAACTGTTAGGTGAGGTTGCAAATCTCGAAAAACAGATTGAAGATGCGAAGACGGATATAGAGAACTTTGATGCAGAGGCCGAACTACAGAAACAGATAGATGCAATCGACATCGAGGGAACCGTATACGCATTGGTCATCGAGGAACTAGAGAAACTGCAGTTGTTCGGTATCTCTCTCCTTGACGTAATTGGGGGTTCCATAGAAGAGAACATCTCGATGGCCGAGAAAGAGATTGACAATCTAATCAAGGGTGCGCGTGACTGGGCGCAGAACTGGCAGAAGAATCTATTGTTAGAGTGGGTGGGTCTGGTTAAAAAGTTTTTAGACGCGATTGGGTTAGGTAAAATCCTAGACCTTATCTTCCTTACGTTCTGTGACGTACTAGAGTTGATAGGTATACCATTAGAGTTTAAAATCGAACCGCCTGCACTTTCTGTATAAATAGAACAAAAAGAGTTGGACTGACATGAGTAGAATAAACTCCCTTGAAGCTCGTTTCACAAACGATAGACCGATAACTGTTACGGTAGACCGTGTTAACAGTGATATCGACTGCACGTTTAAAGCGAAGCCAACAGGTATACGTGACATCTTTCTAAAGACGGAAACCGCCGCGGTTATTCAGTCAGTTAAAAATCTACTCATGACCAACCACGGAGAGAAACCATTCGCACCAAAGTTCGGTGGGAATCTAGGAAGTTTCTTATTCGAGTTGGGTGACGCAATGGATGCGGGGGATGTCGAGGAATTAGTACAGGCAGCATTAGTATACGAACCTCGCGCAGTATTAAAAAAGGTTGAAACACTATTCAACCCAGATTATAACTCTATTACAGTAACAGTTGTATTTGCAGTGACCGCAACCAAAGAGACGGTTACTCTGAACGTTAATATATCAAGGGTGAGATAACATGGCAATATCAACTTCAGATCTTGACTTCGCGAATATCAAAGCGAGGCTGAAGTCTCAACTCAAGAAAAACGACACCTTCAAGGACTACGACTTTGAAGCATCGGGTATGTCCACAATCCTTGATGTACTTGCGTACAACACTCACATCAATGGACTTGTGGCGAACATGGGAATCAACGAGGCGTTTTTGTCCTCTTCCCAGTTACGTGCTTCAGCGCTTTCTCATGCCGAGACCTTGGGCTATGTACCAAAGTCGTCATCGTGTCCAGTCGCAGAAATTTCTGCAGAGGTAGAGTTCAAGGACATCACGGACCCTGCCGTACTACCAGATTTTCTGATTATGCCAGAAGGTCAGGAGTTCACTGTATCGGTTGACGAAGTAGTGTATTCATTCTATACTACCGAAGAGTACATCGCACATAGACCGTCAGAACTACCGGATACACTTCCGTTTACTGTAACCTATCAGTTCAAGTCAGCCGCGAGTAATCCAGTCATTAATTTGATACAGGGTGAGATTAAGAGTAAGACCTTTGTAGCAGGCGGACCACAAGATAACAATCTTTATATTTTACCAGACAAAGACCTAGATGTCAATACAATTACTGTAGAAGTCTACGATAACTTCTCTAGCACATCATCTGTCTCATACAAGAATCTAAACGAAGTACGTAACATCACGAAAGAATCACGCGTATACATGATACGCGAAACGTCGAACGGTGAATACGAAATGTTCTTCAGTGATGGTACCATATTGGGCACTGCACCGTCTGCAGGTAATAAGATTGTGGTATCGTATCGTGTGACTGTAGGAGAGGAGGCCAACGGCGGTGACCTATTCGCAACTACAGAGATTTACGAGGGTGGTAACTACCTAAACGTCAAAGTGATTCCAATCAGTCGCGCAGCGGGTGGTTCAGGTAAAGAGACACTATCCTCTATCAAGAAGAATGCACCTCGTGCATTCGTTGCACAGAATCGCCTTGTTACTGCGGACGACTACCGTTCATTGATTCTGAACAACTTCGACTCGTACATCACCGACGTATCTGCATGGGGTGGTAACGATAACGTACCACCAGAGTATGGTAAGGTATTTGTCAGTATCAACTATGCAGACGGATTGAGCGACCTTGCTCAAGAGGATGTACAGGAGTCAATACGTGAGCAGTTGACAAGTAACATTTCTATTATGTCAATTGATACTGAGTTTGTCAAACCTAATTTTACCAAGTTGGAGTTACAGACGGTATTCCAGATAGACGCGACTAAGAACATCTCGACACTAGAGACATTGCAGAGTCGCGTTAACACCGTAGTAGAAGACTACGTCAAGAACGAATTGAACGCTTTTGGTGCAACATTCCGTCGCTCTAATCTATTGACGCGTATCGACGCGTTGTCTCCAGCGATTCTTAACTCACGCATGACTGTCAAGATGCAGCAGACCATTCCAATCACACAGATGATTAGTGATGTGAACGGCATGTATCTTGCGGCGGGTTTGAGTGGAGTCGATTACTTAGACCAAGACTTCGAGGTAAAATATCCTACTATTATAGCTGAAGCGGACAACGACGAACACACAGTCATGTCTTCTGTCTTTAGGTCGAAAGGTAAGAACGTATACATTAGGAACCTTCTAGGTTCAACTAGACTACAGTTGGTAGACGTAAACGGTGTCTTAGTATTAGATAACATCGGTAGTTACGACCCAGCGAAGGGTTTGGTAAAACTGGTCGCGTTGTATGTCGATGGCGTTGGTTACGGTGGTGCTGGTATTAAGATTAGTGCAACACCAGCGAACCAGAGCACCATCCGTCCTCTACGTAACTACATTCTAAGTTTAGATTCATCGATGTCATTCGCACGTGGTACGATGGACGAAGGTGATATTAAGGTCACGTTATAATGTCTAATCTGCAAGGTAGAGACAGATACCGCCCAGGCTTCCATAGCGCAGAAGTCGAATCGTTAGTACCCGCATTCTATAAAGAACAATACCCACTATTCATTGAGTTCTTAGAAACGTACTACGACCCGTCACTGTTCGATGGTATTTCATTCGAAGATATGATACATGAGTTGTTTCATGTACGCGACATCGCATCGGCTGATGCAGAAATCCTTGATAGGATATTTGCAGAGATTAGTGATGGACTAGAGTCAGAGTCGTTCCACTATAATCGTGACCCATACATGATGGTGCGTCTCTTGGCGAAGTTCTATCGCGCAAAGGGTACAGAGATATCGGTTGACCAATTCTTCCTTGCGTTCTTCGACGAAGAGGTAGAAATCACCTACCCTAAAAAAGACATCTTTAAACTGAACGACAAGGTGGGTGGTTCTATTATCGGTCCTCAGAGTATGAAGTTTATACAGGACGACCGACGTTATCAGATTTTCTCAGTTCTTTTGAAAACAGGCATGTCTCTTGCAGACTACGAACCAATCTACAAGAAGATGGTGCATCCGGCAGGATGGTATCTAGCTGCACAATTAGAAACACAGAGTGAGGCGCATCTTAGTCTGAAGGCAGGTCCAACTGTAGACCCACTTGAAGTACCTAACTATCCGATTTTACTTGCATCTCATGTGGTTGACAAACTAGACCCACAGTACACTCTACTGGTTATGGAAGAGAACGACCCAGTAGATGCGCGTACGCAAGCAGAGAAAGACACTGGTGAAGGTATCTTAATCAGTTCGCTTGAGGTACTAGAGAAGTACGACGACATTACACTACAACAGTTAGTAGACGACTTTGACACCATCGCAGCGTGGGTAAGTGTTAAGGCCGCGACAATCGACGACGACGGTGTTGACATGTCTCAAGACTACGAGACACTCGACGGTGGTGATGGTACAGGTTAATGGTAACTGCAGACGATATCCTCAACCAGAATCCCAATGGGGAGCCGGTCAAGGTCTGGACGGGGAAACAGAGTGAGTACGATGCACTGTCTCCGGACAGTGATACTGTATACTTTATATTAGCAGACCCACCACCAGAGGAAGAGTCTCCGTTTAGTTCTGGAAATAACCCACTCATCCCAGGCGGTGGTGAAACTACGGGAGAACCAGAACCAGAACCGCAACCAGCTCCAGTCCCGTGGAGTGATGTCACTGCAGTGCAGGACGTTACGGTTACAGGTGGTCCTCGCACATTAGAACCATATAACCCAGATACCTTCACCCGTCTTGAAAACCACTCACTATGGGTTGCGTATTTCCCACGTCGATTCACTATCGACACTACCTTTAATAGCGACGGTACATTCGAAACATTTGTGACTGACCGCTTCTTAGGTATCGGTGGGACTACCCCATTGTTCTCTGGTAACTGGAGAGACAGTGCAGTCCCAGAGGGTACTACCTATACATGCGGCATAGAACTAAACTCTCTGAATGGCATTCCGGTCACTCGCGATGACCGCACCTCTTTAGGGTATCATGCCAACGCGGAGTTGTTAGATGTCAATGGTGTAGATGTTACCGTCTTTCAGGGCGGTACCGTTATACAAACGGAAGTATCATCTACGGAAGGTGGTACGATTTCTGTTGCATTTGAAGAACACAGTGACTTGCAGAACCGCGAGCAAGATAGTATGCACCTAGACGCAACAGTTGTGTTGTCAGGTGTCGGGGCGTTCAGTTTGTTCGTCACTGGTGTATTTGATGGTACCGAACCAAGCACACACACTCAAGAGTTTAATGTTATATTCGATATGGCGGGTGAGGGACAAAAAGTATTACTCCCTTGGGCGCAGTCGGTACTTATCAATATCAATGATGAGTTCAGTGGTGACCCCGACCCACGCGTAGATTTTTACACACTTGATGTTGCAAAACCAAAACAGTTTCATGACGGTGCAGACGCAATAGATGAGGTATTAGTAACCGCCCCGTCAGGTGTTGTTGAGTTTCACTTCATGCACTATAGTACCCTTACGCATACAGTGATGGTTGAGTTTGGTGCAGGGTGGAATGATTCAGGCTCTACTATAGCACTAACCCGTGGTCAGAGTTATCAGGCAACTGTTGGTGCAGGTGCAACAAATGGGCAGTTTCTTCCAGTCACAATATCCACTACTATAGGTGACCAGACATACACTAAAGAGGTTCCAGTTTCAGTATTTGTGTTTGATTTTAACTTCGACTTCGGTGGGGGTCGTTAAATCATATAAATAAAGACATCTTTCATTTACTCAATCCAGAGAAGAATAAAAATGTCAAGACAAACACTTAATACTGGTGGAGCGGCGAACGATGGTCAGGGTGATACTCTCCGTCAGGCCAGTGAAAAAATTAATGCGAACTTTGAAGAACTGTATCAGTTAGTTGAAGTCAGTGGTGAAGGTGGAATCACTGCAGAATTTTTAAGTAGTTATGTCGATACGTCAGTCCAACAAAAGTTAGATGGTATCGAGTTAGATGATGTCATCAACAATACTATAGCAATCAATACACTCGATGCTCGTGTTACTCAACACGATACCGCACTTACCCAATTACGAGATGACGTAGATAACGCCGTAGGTGGTCTAGGACCTCAAGGTCCGACAGGTCCACAGGGTGCACAAGGTCCTACAGGACATCAAGGTACTAAAGGTCAACAGGGCTCCATAGGTGGTCAAGGTATTCTAGGTGGACAAGGTCCACTAGGCGGTCAGGGCACAATGGGTCCTATCGGACCACAAGGTGGACAAGGCGCACAAGGACAACAAGGTCTTCAAGGTAACCCAGGCCCTATCGGTCCACAAGGTAACCAAGGTGTGCAAGGTATCCAAGGTCTACAGGGTAACCCTGGGCCTATCGGTCCACAGGGTAATCAGGGGGTTCAGGGTATTCAGGGTCTCCAAGGGAACCCAGGCCCTATTGGTCCACAGGGTAACCAAGGTGTGCAAGGTATTCAGGGTCTTCAAGGAAACCCTGGCCCAATAGGACCTCAAGGTAATCAGGGGGTTCAGGGTATCCAAGGTTTGCAGGGTAATCCTGGCCCAATAGGACCTCAAGGTGTACAAGGTTCTCAAGGTATCACCGGATTGCAAGGTAACCCTGGCCCTATCGGTCCACAGGGTATCCAAGGTTCACAGGGTGTCACTGGTCTCCAAGGGAACCCAGGCCCTATTGGTCCACAAGGTATTCAGGGTTCAACTGGTGTCACTGGTCTACAAGGTAACCCAGGCCCAATAGGACCTCAAGGTATTCAGGGTTCAACTGGTGTTACTGGTATACAAGGTAACCCTGGCCCTATCGGTCCGCAAGGTTTGCAGGGTTCTCAGGGTGTTACTGGACTTCAGGGTAACCCTGGCCCTATCGGTTCGCAGGGTGCTCAAGGTTCTCAAGGTGTTCAAGGTCTTCAAGGAAACGCAGGTCCGATAGGACCACAAGGCGTACAAGGTTCTCAGGGTGTTACCGGACTTCAAGGTAATGCAGGACCTATCGGACCACAAGGTGTACAAGGTTCGCAGGGTGTCACTGGTTTACAGGGTAACCCAGGCGAACAAGGTCCTCAAGGTGAACAAGGTTCTCAGGGTGTTACTGGACTTCAGGGTAACCCTGGCCCTATCGGTTCTCAAGGTGCGACTGGACCACAAGGTATTCAAGGTCTGCAAGGTAATGCAGGTCCTATTGGTCCACAGGGTTCACAAGGTTCTCAGGGTACCCAAGGTCTACAAGGTAACGCTGGACCGATTGGTCCACAAGGTTCAACTGGTGCGCAAGGTGTTACTGGATTGCAAGGTAACGCAGGTCCAGTAGGACCGCAGGGTGTACAAGGTTCTCAAGGGGTCACTGGTTTGCAGGGTAATGCAGGACCAGCGGGACCTCAAGGTTCTCAAGGTTCTCAGGGTGTTACTGGACTTCAGGGTAACATCGGACCAGCAGGTTCTCAAGGTTCTCAAGGTTCTCAGGGTGTTACTGGACTTCAGGGTAACATCGGACC
>JAYQEC010000011.1:0-32908 GCA_038138645.1 Porticoccaceae bacterium
CAAGGCTATTATCATAGGTTTTCCTAGCCAAATTACCTTCCAAAGAGACTTTTTTTAAATAATTCTGATCTGTACAGGGTCGCTATGACGCGTTTTATTTTTGTAACTGGTGGTGTGGTTTCATCTTTGGGTAAAGGCATTGCTGCTGCTTCCTTAGGTGCTGTTTTAGAAGCTCGTGGTTTGAGTGTCACCATCCTTAAGCTTGATCCCTATCTCAATGTAGATCCGGGCACCATGAGTCCCTATCAGCATGGTGAGGTATATGTGACACAAGACGGCGCAGAGACCGATCTTGATCTGGGTCATTATGAGCGTTTTTTGCGCTCCAAAATGACCCAAAATAATAACTTTACCAGCGGTCAGGTATACGAAACTATTTTAAGACGTGAGCGACGTGGCGATTATTTGGGTGGCACGGTTCAGGTAATTCCGCATGTTACTGATGAAATTAAACGTCGGGTCTATGCCGGTGCGGGCGATCATGATGTTGCTGTAGTTGAGATTGGTGGTACGGTGGGTGATATCGAATCCCAACCTTTCTTAGAAGCTGTAAGACAGTTAAAAATTGAGCTGGGCCATCAGCGTGCACTGCTGCTTCATTTAACTCTTGTACCCTATATTGCTTCAGCCGGTGAAACTAAAACCAAACCCACCCAGCATTCTGTTAAAGAAATGCGTTCCATTGGTTTGCAGCCCGATGTTCTTCTTTGCCGCTCTGAGGTTGAGCTTGAAGAAGGCCAACGCAAAAAGATCTCACTATTTACTAATGTTGAAGAAAAAGCGGTTATTCCATTGATGGATGCTTCAACTATTTATCAGGTGCCGCGCATGTTGCATGAGTGGGGCTTAGATCAGTATGTATTAGATCGTTTCAACCTCAATAATCCTGTTGCCAATTTGGAAGAATGGGATGCAGTGGTTGATAATCAGCTTAATTCCAAGGGTGAAGTAACCATCGCTATGGTGGGTAAATATATGGAATTGCTGGATGCCTATAAATCGCTAACTGAGGCATTGGTTCACGCGGGAATTCATAATAAAACTCGAGTAAAAATCCAATATATTGACTCTGAAAAACTTGAATCCGATTCAAGTTTGATTGAGGGTGTTGATGCAATTTTAGTACCGGGCGGCTTTGGTACTCGAGGTACCGAAGGTAAAATCTTTGCCGTTAAAACTGCACGTGAAAATAATATTCCCTATCTAGGTATATGCCTAGGTATGCAGATCGCTGTTATTGAATATGCGCGTAATGTTTGTGGTCTAAAGGGAGCCAATAGTACTGAGTTTGATGCAGATACTGAATACCCAGTGGTTGGTCTAATTACCGAGTGGATTGATGAGCAAGGCAATAAAGAACAGCGTTCCGAGGAATCTGATTTAGGCGGCACTATGCGTCTAGGTTCTCAAGTTTGTCATTTAATCCCAGGTTCCAAAGCTAGCCAAATTTATGGTGCAGAGCAAATTGAAGAACGTCATCGCCATCGCTTTGAGGTCAATAATAACTTCTTGCCGAAATTAAAAGAGGCAGGACTTGTAATTGGCGGTTTATCAGCAGATAAAACATTGGTTGAAACAGTTGAGTTGCCTGAGCATCCTTGGTTTTTTGCCAGCCAATTCCACCCAGAATTTACCTCGACACCAAGAGATGGGCATCCGTTATTCCAAGGTTTTGTCGCTGCAGCAACTGCATTTAACAAGGCAAACAAAGGTTAATTATGAGTGCTAAGACGTTAAAGGTTGCTTCAATAGAAATCAGTAATGAAAAGCCAATGGTGCTTTTCGGCGGCATGAATGTACTGGAATCTCGAGATATGGCCATGCAGGTTGCCGAGGCCTATGTTGCAGTTACCGAAAAGCTCGGTATTCCCTATATATTTAAAGCATCTTTTGATAAAGCCAATCGCTCATCTATTCACTCATTTCGTGGTCCTGGCTTAGATGAAGGTCTTAAAATCCTTCAAGAAGTTAAGCATACTTTTAATGTTCCGGTGATAACTGATGTTCATGAATCTGCTCAGGCTGCTCCGACAGCAGAAGTTTGTGATGTTATCCAGTTGCCAGCATTTTTGGCCAGACAAACTGATTTAGTTGCTGCGATGGCTAAAACTAATGCAGTCATTAATGTTAAAAAGCCCCAGTTTTTAAGCCCTAGTCAAATGGGTAATATCGTCGATAAGTTTCGTGAGTGTGGCAATGAAAAAGTCATGCTATGCGAACGCGGTGCCTGTTATGGCTACGATAACCTCGTGGTCGATATGTTAGGCTTTAGAACAATGAAGGAAATTAGTGGTGGTCTTCCGCTAATCTTTGATGTCACTCATGCGCTTCAGTGCCGAGAGGCACAGGGAGCAGCCTCAGGTGGCCGTCGACAACAGGTTGCTGAATTAGGTAGAGCGGCTATATCACTGGGAGTTGCAGGACTATTTTTAGAAGCACATCCAACGCCTGACAGCGCTAAATGTGATGGTCCAAGTGCATTGCCACTTGATAAATTGGAGCCATTCCTCAAGCAGATGAAAGCCTTCGATGAGCTTAGTAAGCAGCAACCAGATTTAGAGATTTTGTAACAAATAAACCGAACAACCCCAACGTATGGAGTAATTTTTTGATGAGTAATATCGCTGATATTCGCGCCTATGAGATTTTAGACTCGCGTGGCAACCCAACTGTAGAAGCAGATGTAATTTTGGAAAACGGTATTGTGGGTACTGCCTGCGCACCATCAGGTGCCTCAACCGGATCAAGAGAAGCTCTTGAGCTGCGTGATGGCGATAAAAGTCGCTACCTAGGAAAGGGTGTTTTAAAAGCCGTTAATAACATTAATACCACCATTAAAGACCTTTTGGTTGGCGATGATGTGACGGATCAAAAAGCCTTAGATCAAAAAATGATAGATGCTGATGGCACTGATAATAAATCAGTGCTTGGCGCTAACGCTACACTGGCAGTTTCATTGGCTGCGGCAAAGGCTGCGGCACAGCTAAAACAGGTTCCACTGTATGCACATATTGCTGAGGTTAACGGGACCAAAGAGTACAGCATGCCTGTGCCTATGATGAATATTTTAAATGGTGGTGAGCACGCAGATAATAACGTTGATATCCAGGAATTTATGGTTCAGCCAGTGTCTGCAAAGAGTTTTTCTGAAGCACTGCAAGTTGGTGCTGAAATTTTTCATGCATTGAAAAAAGTACTGGGCGCTAAGGGTCTTAATACCGCTGTAGGTGATGAGGGTGGTTTTGCCCCCAACTTATCTTCAAATGCTGAAGCATTAGCAGTGATCAAAGAGGCGACGGAAGCTGCTGGCTACAAACTTGGCGAAGATGTGACTCTTGCTCTTGATTGTGCCGCGTCAGAATTTTATAAGAATGGTCAGTACGACCTTTCAGGTGAAGGTAAGGTATACAGTTCAGAAGGCTTTAGTGATTTTCTGGCTGAGCTTTGTGAGCAGTATCCAATTATCTCAATTGAAGATGGCTTAGATGAGTCTGATTGGGATGGATGGAAATACCAAACAGAAATCTTAGGCGATAAAATCCAACTGGTAGGTGATGATTTATTTGTTACCAACACCAGTATTCTAAGTCGTGGTATTGAAATGGGTGTGGGTAACTCAATTCTTATCAAATTTAATCAAATTGGTACTCTATCTGAGACATTGGCAGCCATTAATATGGCAAAAGAAGCCGGTTACAGTGTTGTGATCTCTCACCGTTCTGGTGAAACTGAAGATACTACCATTGCTGATTTGGCAGTGGCTACTGCGGCGGGTCAAATCAAAACAGGTTCATTGTGCCGCTCTGATCGAGTTGCAAAATATAATCGTTTGCTGAGAATTGAAGCAGAATTAGGAAATGATGTTGCGCCATATAAAGGGATTGCTGAATTTAAATAATTCCCCCTTTGATTGGCTAGTGACAGTCATATATAAATGGTTAGATAATTAGCATGATGCGATGGTTAGTAGTTGTATTAGTTGCTTTACTTGTGTTGCTACAGATTCGTTTGTGGTTTGGCGAAGGTAGTATCTCCAGTAAAATTGCTCTCGATAAACAATGGCAAGAGCAGCGCGAAATCAATGAAAGCCTTATGCTAAGAAATAGGCTAATTGCACAGGAAGTTGAGAGTTTAAAAACCAATCTCGACTCCTTAGAAGAAAAAGCCAGAAAAGACCTCGGGATGATTAAAGAGGGTGAGGTGTTTTATCTGGTAACGGACAAGAAAAAGCAGTCTTCAGCCGATAAAAAAGAGCCGTAAGTTGCTATGACTAAGTCGCTGCCAAAAATATGGGCAATCCTACCTGCTGCAGGTGCGGGTAAACGTTTTTCGACTGAAAAGCCAAAACAATTTTTTGAGCTTAATGGTTTGCCAGTGGCTGAACATTGCTTGCAACGTCTGTTGTCTATTGAATCCCTTCAATCAATTATTATTCCTTGTGATATGAGCGCTTCTGAGTGGGCACAGGTGCGCTCAGTGCAGAACCCAAAAGTACAGCTGGTAACCGGTGGTGATCAGCGGGCAAATTCGGTACTTAACGGATTGCAAGCCATTGCAAGCCATGCCGATGATACAGATTGGGTTTTAGTCCATGATATTGCACGACCCTGTATAACCTCAGCTGATATAAATAAGCTTATTGATGCCGTAGAAAATCATGCAGCAGGTGGGATTTTAACTGCTAGTGTCAATGAGACTCTTAAGAAAGTCAGCTCAGATCAACATATTGAAGCGACAGTCGATCGCGCGCAATACCGATTGGCGCAGACTCCTCAAATATTCAAATTTAGCCTCTTAAAAGCAGCCATTGAAAACTGTCTGCAAGCAGGTATAACACCTACCGACGAGGCCTTTGCTGTAGAGCATGCAGGGTTGCCGGTATTGGTTGTTGAGGGTCGTCAAGATAATATAAAGATTACCCGTCAAGAAGATTTAGCCATCGCTTCGGCCATTTTAAACAGTCAGGAGTCTTAATATGCGCATAGGTCACGGATTTGATGTTCATGCCTTTGGTGAGGGGGATAAGCTAATTTTGGGCGGGGTAACAATTCCCTACCAACGCAGTCTTATAGCTCACTCGGATGGTGATGTTTTAATACATGCTCTGATGGATTCATTGTTGGGCGCACTTGCTCTGGGTGATATTGGACATCACTTTCCTGATACCGATCCAAGATACAAAGGCTGCAGTAGCAGAGACTTACTTAAAGAGGTTGCGACGCTAGTCCGTAAGCAAGCTTATCAGTTAACCAATACGGATATCACTATTGTTGCTGAGGCTCCAAAAATGGCACCGCATATAGAGACTATGCGCGCTAACCTAGCAAAGGATTTAGACTGTTGTTTAGACCAGATAAATATAAAAGCCACCACAACGGAAAAATTAGGATTTACTGGTCGCGGTGAAGGTATTGCCTGTCATGCGGTATCCCTTTTGCAGAAGGTTGAGGCATAGCAATTAACAAGCCGGGCTGTTTTGACTTTAATCAACTCGCCAGAATGCATGGTGACGAATTGGGTAAGGCAACCTTTCGCCAATGCCCTGAAGATTTTAATGTTCATGAAATCGTTGATTTTAAGCCCAGCGGTGAGGGTGAGCATCTTCTCGTTCATATTCAAAAAAGAGATCAAAATACTCAATGGGTTGCGGGATTATTAGCTGAATTAGCCAATATTAATCGACGTGATATTGGTTTTTGTGGGCTTAAAGATCGTTTTGCAATTGCCACTCAATGGTATAGCTTGCATCTTCCGGGCAAAGATATCGATCTCACTCAGTTACAGCATAATGATTTCCAGATTTTATCTAGCGGTCGCCATAATAAAAAATTAAGAAGAGGTGATCACGCGGGTAATCGTTTCACAATTCGGTTGCGAGATTTTGATATTGATTTTGAACAGATCAGTGAACGGCTTAATAAGATTCAACAACAGGGCGTACCCAATTATTTTGCAGAGCAACGCTTTGGCTGGGATGCTAATAATTTAGTTAAGGCCCAGCAACTGATTATTGATGGAAGATTAAAGGGTAATCGGCAGGGAACAGGCATGTATTTATCCGCAGCAAGATCATGGTTATTTAACTTGCTTTTAGATCAGTACTTGCTGCGTGGTAAAGTGAATTTTGAGGATACGGGTGCACTTTGGGGTCGGGGTAGGTCGGCAACCTGCGATGATTTTCAAGAGGTGGAGCGTCAGGTGCTTGAACCTTGGGCAGACTGGTGTCTTGCCTTAGAACATGCGGGCCTCAAACAACAGCGACGTACATTTATATTAAAACCTTCCGAGTTAACTTATCAGCAGCTGGAAAAAGGACTTTTCGAGCTAAACTTTGAATTGCCTGTGGGTTCATACGCTACGGCTATTTTAAGAGAAATTGCACAATTAATTCGCCCCGAATTCAAACGCCTATGATATATTTAATGGGTATTTTTAAGCGAACTGCTGAGTATATGATTTTTGTTAGGAGCACTGGGTGAATTCGATTGATTTTGCTGGGATTGGCATGACGTCTCAGCGTACAAGAGAGCGGTTGATTAAGCGTCTGCAAGACCAAGGTATAAGTAATCAAGCCGTTTTGGATGTGATAAGGCGAACACCACGACATCTTTTTCTTGATGAAGCGCTAGCGCATCGCGCCTACGAAGATACCGCACTGCCTATTGGCTTTTCCCAGACCCTTTCGCAACCATACATTGTCGCCAGAATGACTGAAATACTGCTTAGTGCTGGGCCCATGCGTCGGGTTCTAGAGATTGGTACCGGCTCAGGCTACCAAACGACGATATTGGCACAGCTTGTTGATAATGTTTATTCAGTAGAGCGAATTGAGCCGCTCTTAAAGAAAGCTCAACAGCGCTTTAGAACCTTTGGTTTAAACAATGTTTATGCTTCTTTATCAGATGGTGCTTTTGGCTGTCAGCAAAATGCACCCTATGACGGTATTATTTCAACGGCAGCACCTCAATCAATTCCCGAGCCTTTGCTAAGACAGTTAGCCCCCAACGGGACATTGGTGATTCCAGTGGGTAATGGTGCTTCGCAAAGCCTAAGTGTAGTTAAGCGAATGGGTGCAACCAATGAATATGATGAGCAGATTGTTGAAAAGGTAAAATTTGTACCCCTGTTAAGTGGTGTCATACACTAGGCATCTAAGCAAATAGATACAGAGATTTGATGAATGAAATCAATTCACAGTCAGTTGCTGTTGTTTTTACGCGGTGTCGCTATGGGCGCAGTGGATCTTGTGCCCGGTGTTTCTGCAGGAACGATTGCGTTGGTCACGGGTATCTATGGCGATTTAATCAACACGATTAAATCCTTTAACCTCAATGCGTTAAAAATACTCAAAAATGAAGGAATAGCGGCAGCATGGCAGCATATCAATGGTCAGTTTTTGTTTATTTTATTGTCCGGAATTCTTTTTAGTCTGTTTACCTTTGCGGGTTTGATGCGTTTTTTGCTCGCAACATTTCCGTTGCAGCTCTGGTGTTTTTTTATGGGCTTAATTATTTCATCAGTGATTTATTTGTTGCGTCAAAATCCTCCCTCAAAGCCCTACCTTATGGCTCTACTTATGATCGGCATTCTGGTTGCTTCTGCATTTTCAGTGATGCCTTCAGCCGTTCTTGATACTGGCTATGTGAGTATCTTTATTGCAGGTAGTATCGCTTTATGTGCAATGATCCTGCCGGGTATTTCTGGGTCCTTTATATTAGTTTTATTGGGACTATACCCGATGTTTATCAATGCCTTGGCCGGCTTTCATTTCGATTTTTTAATCGTATTTGCGATGGGGGGTATTTTTGGTCTTATGCTATTAAGTCGAATACTTTCATGGTTAATGAATCACTATAAAGCGGCAGTTATCGCCACCATGTGTGGTTTTCTTTTGGGAAGTTTATCCATTATATGGCCATGGAAAAATATACCCGCTAATGTTCTTAGTACTGAAAATCATTTATCAGTGGGGGCGCAAAATATACTGCCTCAACATTATTTAGCGACTGTGGGCCAAGATCCGTCCCTACTATCTTCATGTTTGGCATTTGTAGCCGGTCTAATTGTGGTACTTATAACTGAAAGACTGGCAAGTCGCCGGCAGCACAATCAACAACAGGGTCACTAAAGGTGCGATTTTGTATTTTCATAATACTATTGATTTCTAGCCAGCTTGGTTTGAGCTATAACGCGCCAATCGTTGATCTTGAACAACCGCCCTCGCAGTCAATAAACACCCACCTTGTTGAGCAGGGTGATACGCTATATTCCATTGCATGGCGCTATGATCTCAATGTGACACAGCTCGCTAAAATTAATGGCTTAAGCACCTCTTATCGCTTACGTCGTGGTCAGTTGTTAAATATAGATAAAAATGCTGTGACTAAAATAAAGCCCAAGCCGTCAACTGCGCCCAAAAAGATAAAAACAGCCAAAAATACAACCAAAAATGAAGATCATAAAAAAAATTCACAAATAAAAAAATCGCTTACAAAGCTTGATAATAAGGCGCTTATCTGGCGCAATCCGGTAGAGGGGAAAGTGACTGAAACCTATAACCCAAAAGACTTACGCAAGGGTATCGAGTACAAAGCTAAGGCGGGTGAGGGAGTTAAGCCGGCCGCGCGAGGTGTTGTCGTCTACGCGGGAGACGGTTTGCGTGATTACGGAAAACTGGTTATTATCAAACATTCAGATTACCTGTTAAGTGCCTACGGTCACAACCAAAAACTATTGGTTACCGAGGGTCAGGAAGTCGGTGAAAGTGAAATTATCTCAAAATTAGGATCTACTGGAAGGCTCTATTTTGAAATAAGAAAGAATGGTAAACCGGTCAATCCAATGGCTTACGTTAATTAAGCTATATCCAGGATACTGCAGTTTCTTTTTTCAAAAACCTAATAATGAGTAATGAATAAGGATGTTCTGACAAGTCTAACTTGTCTGATGGAGTTGTAAATTTGCAAAGGAGTTGCGCGTTATGGAAAAACTGTCTGTAGTTGATCAAAAATCTAATAACCCCCCAGAATCATGTGCGATAGATGCTACTAGTCTTTATCTGAAAGAGATTGGTCGTTCACCTCTTTTATCCGCGGAAGAGGAAGTGCACTATGCCACTAAATTTCATGAAGGTGACGAGTCTGCTCGGCATCGAATGATTGAAAGTAATTTACGCCTAGTGGTAAAAATTGCACGTTTTTATTTGAATAGAGGTCTAGATTTTCTCGATTTGATTGAAGAGGGAAACTTCGGTCTTATGCGAGCCGTTGAAAAATTTGATCCCAGCAGAGGATTTCGTTTTTCAACCTATGCAACGTGGTGGATTAGGCAAACTATAGAAAGAGCATTAATGAATCAAACTCGTACTATTAGATTGCCAGTTCATGTAGTAAAAGAGCTCAATATCTATCGTAGATTGTCGCGAAAACTTGCTCAATCACTTGATCATACCCCAACCTATGAAGAAATTGCCCAAGAGGCAGGTAAGCCTGCGGATACAGTGAATCGTATTCTTGAGCTAAATGACTCGGTCTGTTCACTGGATATTCCCGTGGGAGATAACGAAAAATCATTCGGCGATACTATTCCTGATCATAAATCCATGTGCCCAGAGCAAGCTACGGGAAATGAAAATTTGATTGCTAAACTGAATGATTGGCTGGATGAACTCCCCGAAAAACAAAGAGAGGTTGTTATCAGGCGCTTTGGACTATTAAATCATTCGCAGGAAACTCTTGATCAAGTAGGTCGTGAGGTAGGACTAACTCGAGAGCGGGTTAGACAAATCCAGATTGATGCTTTGCGAAGATTGAATGATATTTTGAAGAAAAATGGACTTTCAAGTGACATTATTTTTTCTGATCAAAATGAGATTCCTGATTAATCAAAGCTTATAAATACAAAAACCCGACATAAGCCGGGTTTTTGTTAGAGAAAACTAGGCTCTTATGAGGCTAGGTAACGCTCACGTGATGCGATAACTTCAGCTCTGGCGGCGTCTGCATTATCCCAACCCTCTACTTTTACCCACTTACCAGGCTCAAGTGCCTTGTAGTTTTCAAAGTAGTGAGCAATCTGTTGGACCAATAGCTGATCAAGATCAGCAATCTCTTCAACATGATCATAGATACGAGTTAATTTGCTGTGTGGTACAGCAAGTAGCTTGGCATCGATACCTGATTCATCACTCATCTTAAGCACGCCAACTACTCGGCTACGAATAACAGAGCCTGGCATAACAGGATAAGGTGCTACCACTAGAACGTCTAATGGATCACCGTCTTCAGATAAGGTTTGCGGAACATAGCCGTAGTTTGCTGGGTAAAACATTGGCGTAGCAACAAAACGATCAACAAAGATAGCATCACTGTCTTTGTCGACTTCATATTTAATTGGATCATGATTAGCGGGGATTTCGATAATCACATTGATATCATTAGGCAGATCTTTACCTGCGGGAATGTCATTATAGCTCATTGTTTAGAATCCATTGATAGCGTTCAGAGAGGTGCGGATTATACCAGTCAGTTACAATTTGACTAGTCCAATATCGAGGGTTTTTATATGTTCCATCAAAACCTAATAAAATTTTTAACTAAGTCTGCTATTTTAATTTTGTATAAATTCCTATGACATGGATATACTGGGTTGATATAAGCCAGAGGAAACAGGATCTGTAGCTATACGCCTTTCGTATGGAATAAACAGACCGCGTTATCCGTCTATTAATGTCCCATAAAGGAATATGATGAATACAAATGTAAAAATCGCACTGATAATTATTTTGGCTACGCTTATCTGGTTAGGTAGTGGCTTGTTTGCCAGTGAAGACAGATCAGATTTGAAACAAGACGCTATAAGTCTTACCAAGGTTTCAGTGGCTCAATACAGGGTGCAAAACTTTGTACCGCAGCTAAGTCTTAATAGTCACACCCAGCCCAATCGGGTAGTCAGCCTAAAAGCTGAGGTGGCGGGTTCTGTCGAATCTGTGCCAGGTCAGCGAGGTGCAATGGTCGACAAAGATCAAAGCATCTGTGTAATCGCCGCGGAAGAGAGACCTCAGCAACTTAAACAGGCAAAGGCTAAATTAGAACAGGCGCAAATTGCTTACAAGGGAGCCTTGCAGTTGAAAACGGCTGGATATCAATCAGATTTAGCCATAGCGCAGGCAAAAGCCAATTTAGAAATTGCCAAACTTGAACTTACGCGAAGTCAAAATGATATTGAAAGTTTAACGGTTAATGCGCCATTTGCCGCTATAGTTGAGAACAGGCCTGTAGAGATAGGTGATTTTTTATCAGCGGGTCAACTTTGTGCGACATTGGTTGAGTTAAATCCGATTAAAGTAGTTGTCGAGGTATCAGAGTCAGATGTGGTAAATCTCCAGATAGGTGACAAAGCCAGAGCCTTATTTGATGACTACTCGTCAAAAAATGCAATTATTTCCTATATTGCCCATCAAGCAAATCCTACGACTCGATCCTACAGAGTTGAAGCTGTGGTTGATAATGCTGAGCTTGAACTTAGAGCGGGGATTTCTGGAGAATTACAGCTTCAATTAGCATCAGTAAAGGCGCATCTAATTCCTGCGAGTTTAATTTTATTAGATGCCGATGGTGACATGATGGTTAGAGCTGTTAATCAGGATAATCTGGTAAGTCAATATAAGGTAGAGGTTGTCGGTGAGGCAGAAGATGGTCTCTGGGTGAATGGTTTACCTGCATTGATCAATTTGATTACGGTAGGGCAAAACTATGTTACTCAAGGAGAAATGGTAGAAATCTATCTCTCAGACAGCAACCCTATATAGGTCACGAAATAACTTATGGGATTTTTTAAAACCGTTTTAAGTCGCTCGCGAGCGACACTTTCTTTGATGCTATTGTTTCTTCTGGCAGGCATTATGTCGCGTGCCTCTATGCCCATCGAAGTTAATCCCAATGTTACGGTGCCTGCAGCCATAATTATGGTACGCCATGAGGGGATCTCCCCTGAGGATGGCGCAAGACTTTTAATCCGGCCAATAGAGAATGAGCTAAAAACACTGGACGGTCTTGAAGAAATGATTGCTACAGCGCGTGAAAGTGCGGTCTATGTTTTTGTAAGATTTGATATAAATTTAGATATAGATACGGTGATTGCTGATGTAAGAGAGTCAGTTGATCGCGCCAAGGCAAAGTTTCCTGAAGAAACCAAAGAACCTATTGTAAAGCCAATCAGTCCCAGTCCTGAGCCGGATGTTGTTGTTACCTTTTCAGGTCAATCAGTGGATGAGCGTGACCTGTTTAAGGCGGCAAAATTTTTTCAGAGAAAGATTGAGGGACTCAGTCAGGTTCTTGAAACCAATTTATCTGGGCATCGAGATGAGGTGGTTGAAGTCGTTTTAAATCCAACCAAGCTTGATCTCTACAATATTACCACTACTGAGCTTTTCCAACGTTTAAGTCAAAACAACTTACTAATACCTGCGGGTGAAATGGATGCTGGCTTTGGACGATTCGGTATTAAAGTGCCAGCACTAATTGAAACAGAGCAAGATATTAGTGATATCCCTATTAGAAGTGATAGCCAAGCGGTAGTTAGCTTAGGTGAAATTGCAAATATAGAACGTAAGTTTAAGGATGCCACTGGCTTTAGCCGACTTAATGGTGAACCCACTATTGCTGTCGATGTTCGCAAACGTCTAAAGGCTAACTCCATTGAGACAATTGCCGCTGTTCGCGAAGTTATCGAAGCGCATAGATCAGAATTCTCACAGGATATTCAGATCGACTTTATGTTTGATAGTTCAGAGTATGCCCAGTCGATGGTTAGTGAGTTAATGGGAAATATATTAACGGCCATGATTCTAGTGTTAGTGCTAGTGGTGGCAACTCTTGGTATTCGGTCGGGTTTATTAGTTGGTTTTGGCATTCCCTTTTGTTTGCTGGGCTCAATGATTATCGTCAATATGTTGGGCTACAGTTTTAACTTTATGGTGATGTTTGGTCTGTTGCTGTCACTGGGTATGCTGATTGACGGTTCTATTGTGGTGGTCGAATTTGCTAATACTAAAATAGTCGAAGGTCTATCTGTTAAATCAGCTTATTTAGAATCCATTAAACGCATGGCTGTGCCTGTTCTAGCATCTACAGGAACGACCTTAGCTGCATTTTTACCAATGTTATTTTGGCCCGGGGTATCAGGTAATTTTATGGTTTACTTGCCGGTTACAGTTTTCTCCGTACTGGCTTGGTCATTAATCTATGCTCTTATTTTTGCGCCTACGTTGGGGATTGTTTTGGCCAAAATAGGGGCAAAAAAACCGTCAAAAGTGGCAACACAGAAACCGCCCTCGACAATTTTTTCACCACTACTCAACAATTACCTTAAGTTATTAAAGTTAGCACTATCAAGACCCTTAATAACGGCACTTGGCTCGCTGCTGTTATTGGTTGGGGTTTTTTACGGCTATGGGAAATTTGGTGCAGGTCTCGAATTTTTTACTGAAACAGAAAATAGATTTGGCATGGCCACATTAAGGGCTCAGGGAAATTTATCCATTGAAGAGCAGAGACAGCTAACCGCTCAGGTTGAAAGTCGCTTTTCTCATCTGTCAGATATCAAACAAATTTATGCATCCAGTAGTGCCGGCCAGTTAATGGGGCAAAGAGATGCTAGTCGCGACCAAATTAGTAGTTTTTTAATTGAACTTCATCCGCGTGCTATGCGAGACCGAAGCAGTTTAGAGGTGTTTGCTGAGATTAGAGCGCTTACCAAAGATATTCCGGGCGTCTATGTGACAGCAGCTAGTGTTGAAGGCGGGCCACCGGTGGGTAAGGATCTTCAGATTCAAATATCCTCCAGCAAAAGAGAATTGATGTACCGTACCACGGCGCGTATTCGTCAATGGATTGAGTCTAATGTTGAAGGGCTGCGTGATATTGAAGATAGTTTGCCGCTCTCAGGGGTACAGTGGGAAATGGTGGTCGATCGATCTCAGGCGGCTATGCTAGGGGTCGATGTAAATTCTGTGGGGCAAATGGTACAGCTAGTGACCAATGGTATGATGATTGGTGAGTTTAGGCCTGATGACGCCGATGAAGAAGTTGAAATTCGGGTGCGTTTCCCAGAGGCTGATAGAAAGCTCGAATCACTTGATCGTTTGCGTGTAAACACACTGAATGGTGCAGTGCCAATTTCAAGTTTTACCGAGCGTAAGGCAAAGAATCGGGTGGATGCTATACAGCGTATAGATCGATTAGAGAGTGTCTTTATTCTGGCCAATACCGAAGATAATTATTTAACCGATACTCAGGTTAATCAAATTAGCCAATGGCTCGCAACACAGTCAATTGATCCCGCGATTAAAATTTCATTCCGCGGTGCCAACGAAGAGCAAGCCGAATCAGCAGAGTTCTTATCAACTGCATTTACCTTGGCAATGGGGCTTATGCTGATTCTTTTGGTATCGCAATTTAATAGCTTCTATCAGTCAATACTCATACTGTTTTCGGTAGTTATGTCTACAGCAGGGGTTTTACTGGGATTGCTTATTACACAGTCTGTATTTAGTACAATTTTAACCGGTGTGGGAATTGTCGCTTTAGCGGGGATTGTGGTGAATAACAATATTGTACTTATTGATAGCTTTAATCATTTTCGGCGGAGTCAGTCAGAACTACCAATCAAAGACGCCGTTTTTCAGGCGGCTAAATCCAGATTTAGACCAGTGATGTTAACCACAGTGACTACCATAGCAGGGCTGTTGCCCCTCGCTACAGGCTACAGTATTGATATGGTCAATCGTAAAATTGAAGTGGGTGGTATGGTTGCTTCATGGTGGCAACCTCTGGCTAGCGCCATTGTGAATGGCCTTCTGATAGCAACTATTATGACGTTATTATTAACACCGGTGATGCTGCTGTTGCCTGATTTGATTAAGAGGCAGTTTAGCCGTGAATATCTGGTAGTTACGCAGCAAAAATTAATCGCTAGCCTGAAAAGAACAATCAAACGTTAGTGAAATGGTGTGATTGGTTGTTATTTGCTAATATAAAATTCAGTTTCTGCCATCAAAGGTATATATCTTGAGTAACGGCATCTCAAAAAAATCTCTTCGTAAACAGCTTCGTGAAAAAACCGAGGAGTTTTTGGGTAGTGGGGGAGAGATAAAGAAATGTCAGCCTGGAGAAACGGGAGAACCCGCCGATCAGCCTCGAGCAAAAAGTGTTTTTGTAAGCCCTTCGCCTATAAAAACCCGAACCTACGTTAATGACCTGGTGGCACAGATAGATCAACGTAAGCGCAAGACTCCCGCCAAACCAACCAGCAAACCATCCAAGCGACCCAAGAAAAAGATTATTTACGATGACTTTGGTGAGCCATTAAGAGAAGTTTGGGTGGACGAATAAACTCTTGCTAGGTTATATCTTCACCGCGTGCCTGTTTGTCCGCATGGTAGCTCGAGCGAACTAATGGTCCACAAGCGGCCTGTGAAAAACCGATACTTTCTGCATACTCTGTATACTCTTGAAACTCGTCAGGATGCACAAAGCGATCAACCGGCAAATGATTCGTTGAAGGCTGTAAGTACTGACCCACAGTTAACATATCAACATCATGTTCACGCAGATCATCTAAGGTGCGAAGAAGTTCATCTTTAGTTTCGCCAAGCCCCACCATAAGACCTGATTTGGTAGGAACTTGCGGATTACGTGCCTTGTAATCCTTAAGGAGCTTCAGTGACCATTGGTAATTAGCACCCGGTCGTGCCTCGCGGTAAAGGCGAGGAATGGTTTCCATATTATGATTAAAAACATCCGGTGGAGTAGCCGTTAAAATATCCAAAGCAGGTGCCATACGCCCGCGAAAATCAGGGACTAGCACTTCCACTTTTAAATTTGGAGATAAGCGGCGAGATTCTCTTATACAGTCAGCGAAATGCTGAGCACCGCCATCCCGCAAATCATCGCGATCAACCGAAGTAATTACCACATAACTTAGAGCCATTTCGCTAATAGCCTTGGCGAGATTGAGTGGCTCATCCTGATCGAGAGGATTGGGTTTACCATGACCAACATCACAAAACGGACAGCGACGGGTACAGATTTCACCCATAATCATAAAGGTCGCAGTCCCGTGGCTAAAGCATTCATGAAGGTTGGGGCATGCCGCCTCTTCACAGACAGTAGCCATTTTATGCTCGCGCAATATGCTCTTGATTTCGTTAACTCTGGGCGATGCGTTTAAGCGGATTCTCATCCACTCTGGCTTGCTTTGATATTCCGTGGTTGGAATGACTTTAACGGGAATACGCTCCACCTTATCAGCACTACGAAGCTTCTCGCCTTGCTGCAGTCGTTTAGTTCTTTTTGGTGGATCAACCAGATTTGATGTCATGAAATTACCTTCAATTAATGCGCTGCTAATATACTGTTGTCGCCTAGTTGATGGCTATTATAACCCAGAGCTTGCTGTAGCAGTTCAGCTAATTTATCAACAACCATTTGTTTACTGGGTGGTGCATCAATTAGATCTACCATCTGGGTCATTTCTACCCCGAGACCACAGGGATTGATGCGCTGCCATGGTTCCATATCCATATCAATATTAAAATTTAGACCATGGTAGCTACTGCCTTTGCGAATTCTTAGACCCAGTGACGCAATTTTCTTACCTTCTGCGGTATAAACGCCCGGTGCATCGGATCTGGGATTAGCTTCAATATCCCAATATGATAGGCAGTCAACAATCGCCTGTTCCATAAGACTCACCAGATCTCGAACACCTAAATTTAAACGCTTTAAATCAATCATTAAATAGGCGGTAATCTGCCCGGGTCCATGATAGGTAACCTGACCCCCTCGGTCTGTTTTAACCACTGGTATCTCAGCAGGTGCAAGAACATGGCTCGATTTACCAGCTTGACCTTGGGTAAAAACAGGCTGATGTTCTAAGAACCAAATTTCATCACAGCTTTGCTTGTTTCGGTTATCCACCAAATTTTTCATCGCTGTAAAAGTGGTTGAGAAATCCTGCAGTCCCAAATGGCGAATAATTAAGGGTAAAGATTGAGTGTTAGAAGACATGGTTAAAGAACCATTTTGACTCTATTACTCGTTTTAAGGTCAGCGAAAATGGCATCGAGTTGTGGCTTGCCCGTTGCGATAATTACCGCGGTAATTGATTGCCATTTTCCTTTGCTGCTGTGACTGATTTTTAAATCAGATTCAGCAATTTTTGGCGCATGGGTATTCATTACCTTAACAACATGCTCAATTAAATCCTGATGCGCATCACCCAGTATTTTTATGGGGTACTGGCAAGGGAATTCTATTTCTGGTTTTTTCTCTTCAGTCACAGTATCTCACTCAGGAAAGTAATTGGGTAAAAAATAATAGTATCCAGTCGAAGAATCTTGAGAAAAAACCAGCCTCAGCAATATCTTTTTCTGCAACCAATGGCACCTGCGTCATAATTTTTCCATCGAGAGTCACTTCTAGGTTACCCAAAATTTGACCCGCAGTGATGGGTGCAGAAATTTCATTATCCACAGTAATCTGAGCCGATAAGTTTTTCTTTTCTCCCTTGGGGTAGGTCAAAGTAATATCATTTTCAACAGTAAGATTTAGGAAGTCTTCCTCACCATACCAAAGTGCGGCATTTTCCTTAATGATTTCACCTGCACTGTATATTTTCTTGGTTTCAAAATGTCTAAAACCATAAGAGAAAAGTTTCTGTGATTCGCGAGCTCGTGAGTCATCACTCTTAGCGCCTAAAACCGCTGAAATTAAGCGCATACCACGACGCTTTGATGAGGAAACTAAACAGTATCCTGCCTCTTCGGTATGACCCGTTTTTAAACCATCAATACTGCTATCTCGCCACAGAAGACGATTGCGATTAGGCTGATTAATATTGTTATGGCTAAAATATTTTTCCGAATAAATACTGTAATGCTCAGGATGCTCATTAATAATGGCTTTGGCCAGAATGGTTAGGTCTCGAGCAGTGGTCACCATACCTTCTGCGGGAAGGCCAGTAGCATTCATAAAATAAGTATTGGTCATTCCCATTTGTTCAGCCTGGAAATTCATATTGTCCGCAAAGGCAGTTTCGCCACCGCTAATATGCTCAGCCAAGGAAATTGCTGCATCATTGCCCGACTGAATAATAACTCCGCGCATAAGGTCTATAACAGGAACTTTGGATCTGGGGCTGAGGAACATTGTAGAGCCATCGGTTTTAGCACCACCCAATTCCCAAGCATTATCACTAATTAGCACCAGATCATCTTCTTTCAGTCGATTTTCAGCAATTTCCTTTGAGGCGATATAGGTCGTCATCATCTTTGCCAAACTAGCCGGTGGTAGGGTTTCATCGGCGTTCTGTTCAGCAATAACATAACCGGTATCTGCATCAACTAAAATCCAAGCTTTTGCGTCAATTTTAGGTGCATCAGGAAGAAATTGCTTAGCTGCAGCAAAGGGATTAATCAGTGTGCAAAGCAAAATTAATAATGAAAAGGATAAGCTTTTATTCAACATAGTAGGGATACCAAACAGAACCATAGTTTTATACTGCGTAGTCTAACATTAGTCGTGCACAACTGCCCATAATGAATATGTTGGTTTACTTGCCAAAAGCAAAAAATTATCGATTAACAGCAAAGGCCGAAATATTAGATTCACGTTTTAGAGTCTGTTTTGCCTCAAGTAGTTCCCTTGAATCTCTAAAGGGTCCAACAAGCACCTTATAGACGCTTTCAACTGCTTTTATCCCGATAGGCGCAGCAATTTGATGATCAAACTTATCAGCATACTCTACAGCAGATTCAGGATTGTCAATGGCACCAATTTGAAGATAGGCTTTTTCCTGAATAGAGGGAAGTGAAACAGATGCATCTATAGCTTCAATAAGTACCTCCGCAGTACCTGATTCTGAAAAACCAAGCTTTACTGCTGCAGCATATGAAAGATCAATAATACGCTGATTATGAAAAGGGCCGCGATCATTGACTCTAACAATAATGGTTTTCTGTGTATCTAGGCGAGTCACGCGCACATAGGTAGGAATTGGCAAGGTTTTATGTGCGGCAGTCATAAGGTACATATTGTAGATATCACCATTAGAGGTTCTGCGACCATGAAATTTACTGCCATACCATGAAGCAGTGCCTACCTCTCTGTAGCCCACACTGCTTGGCATAATTTCATAGGTTACACCAAACTGGGTATAGGGGCTTTTATTGCCTGCCTTGGTAATAGGTTCAATAATCGGTTGGGCATCTTGGATTGTATTGATATCGATTTGCACTCCAGCGCCATCTTGATAGGGGTAGGAATAGTAGATTCCACCACAGGCTGGCAGTAGAAGTGAAATAACAACTAAATAAAATCGAGAGATTTTCAATTCAAACAGGATCTTTTAATTAAGAGCAAATTTCAGGAGTTTCGCAACGTTGCTCTTTAATCATTAAACTTAACTGATAGACAGCCATTGCATACTTAATTCGCGGATTATATCGACCAATAGCATAAAAGTTATAAAACCCTAGCCAGTATTCGTCACTGTATTTAGCGGTAAGCTTAATAGGAAACGCAAGACTATCTTCGGCAAAGTTTTGAACTGGCTGATAACCTCTGCCTTTAAGTTCAGCGAAAGTCGATTTAGGCTTACGCATTTTATTAAGCCCCTGAGTGTCTAGCTGATCGCCAATATGAGCTCGGGTGGCAACTGGCTGATCTTTTTTCCAGCCACCCTTTTTATTTAAGAAATTGGCAACGCTACCTATCGCATCGGTTGGGTTTGTCCATATATCAACAAAATTATCACCATCAAAATCAACGGCATAATCGCGATAACTATCGGGCATAAATTGACCCCAACCCATAGCGCCTGCATAGGAACCTTTTAGGCTAAGTGGATCTTTCTTTTGTTCGCGTGCAAGTAAAAACAGATTCTCAAGCTGAACCGTAAAAAACGTTTTCCGCGATTCACGTTTTTCAATGCTGTGGTAGTAATCAAAGGCTAGGGTGCTTAATGCATCTATTACACGGAAGCTACCGGTATTGCGCCCATAGTTTGTTTCCACGCCTAAGATACTGACAATAATCGCAGGATCAACACCATATTCCTTATAAGCACGCTCCAATGTCTCTTCATGTTGCTGCCAAAATTCTACGCCTCTTTTAATGCGTAACTCAGTAACAAAAATATTACGGTATTTATGCCAGGGTTTAACTTTTTCAGCCGGACGACTCATGGCTTTGATAATAGATTGCTGGCTTTCAGCGGCCTTAAGCCATTCTAATATTTGCGTGCGTTCAAACTGATGCTTTTCCACCATGCGGTCGATAAAGGGCGCAACCTGCGGTTGTTGTGAGTAGTCAGCAAAACTGAGAGATGCCATCAATAAGGAGCTAGATAAAACAACAAACTTTAAAATTTTCATTAACGCCAAGTTCCAATTCGTTTGGGTTCTGAGCTAATTGCCATAAGGATGCCAAAACCAAAAAATAGAGTCACAATTGCCGAGCCGCCATAGCTTATTAGGGGTAAAGGCACCCCAACAACAGGCAATAATCCAGAGACCATAGACATATTAACAAACATGTAAATAAAAAATGTCAGACTAATACTGCCCGCCATCAAGCGAGCAAATTGTGACTGCGCATTGATAGCAATAATCATGCAATATCCTATCAAGAAAAGATAGAGCACGCAGAGGCCTAAAATACCTAATAGGCCAAATTCTTCCGCTAATACAGCAATGATAAAATCGGTATGGCTTTCCGGTAGAAAATTTAGCTGCGATTGAGTACCTTCAGTCCAACCTTTGCCCGAAAGGCCGCCCGAACCTATAGCTGTGGTGGATTGTATAATATTCCATCCAGCACCAAATTTATCATCCTCTGGAGAAAGCAGGGTTAAAACACGTTGTTTTTGGTAGTCGCGCATAACGAACAGCCATAGAAGGGGAGCTGTCGCAAGGGCGGTAAAAAACGATCCCACAAGATAACGCTTTCTTAGCCCTGCCAAAAACAGGACAAAAAAACCGGAAGCAAATACCAGAATTGAGGTCCCCAGATCGGGTTGTCTAAGAATTAAAAATGCTGGAACCGCAACAATTAATAGCGCGCCTGTCACATGCTTAATTGACGGTGGAATTACATGGCGACTCAGGTAGGCAGATACCATTAGGGGTACAGCAATTTTTGCAATTTCAGAAGGTTGAAATCTTGTGAAACCTAAATTGAGCCAGCGAGTCGCTCCCTTTGCTTCAATGCCGAATAACAAAACGGCCAACAATGCGATAAGGGCTGCGGCATAAAAAACAACCGCAATACGCTCCCAAAACCGAACTGGAAACTGAGCCACAATTAGCATGCCAGCAAAGCCTGCGAGCATAAAGGTTGCCTGACGCTTTACATAGTAGAAACTTTGCTCACTCGCACTGTACAGAACGAACAGTCCGGTTAAGCATAGCGCAAACAAGATAAGCATTAGAGTGACATCAATATGAAATGGATTTTGATGTCGGTCGCCGCCTTTGGTGTTGAGCTGTCTAACAAAATCGTATTTATACATCGGCTATAGACTCTCGGCTGAGTTTGAAAAACCACTGACTAACCTTGCCGTAGTCGAGGATTCTTTATCTTGCTTAAAGCCCATCAAATAGCTATCAATCACTTTGCGTGCAATAGGGGCTGCTGTGCGGCTGCCATGCTCACCATTTTCTACAATTAAGCCCAGCGCAATTTGCGGATTTTCTGCAGGGGCAAAGGCGACAAATAGTGCATGATCCCATTTCCTCTTATCAATTTTAGAAGAATCGTATTTTTCTTTTTCATTGATACTAATCACTTGGGCGGTCCCTGTTTTCCCCGCTAACTTATAGGTCAATCCTTCGCTAATAGCTCGCGCAGTGCCCTTTTTAGAATGCACAACGTCGACCATAGCCTGATGTACATAGTCCCAGTATTTTTTATCATAGCTTATTTTTTCACCGGCAAATTCTGGTTCAACAGGGGTGCCATCAATCGACTTTACCAGTTTTGGAACAATCTGTTCTCCACGAGTGGCAATGCGCGCCGACATCACTGCCAATTGCAGTGGAGTGGTCAACATAAAGCCCTGACCAATACTCATATTGATTGTATCGCCATTAAACCATTCCTGTCGGCGTTTATCTTTTTTCCATTCTCTGTCAGGCATAATGCCGCGCTTTTCTCCGGGAAGATCAATACCCGTGATATCGCCAAGACCAAACAGAGCACTTTCTTTAGACAGTAAATCGATGCCCGTTTTTACACCAGTGGTATAGAAAAAAACATCACAGGATTCGATGATGGCCTCGGCTAAATCAACCCCATAGCCATGACCACCCTGATCGGAATTGTGGTCTCGCCAAGGACGCTTAATGCCCTCCATAAAAAAATAGCCTGGATCGTAAATTGAGTAATCCATATCATAAATTTCGTGCTGCAGACCAATTAAACCAAATAGGGGTTTTACGGTAGAGCCAGGAGGATACTGACCTCTAAGTGCACGATTAAACAATGGGCGATCAGGTGAGTTAAGTAAACCATCATATTGTTTCTGGCTAATTCCCGAGGTAAACAGGTTAGGGTCATAGCTGGGGGTGCTAACCATACTTAAAATTCCCCCTGTGTTTACATCCATAGCTACCAAGGCGCCACGTTCGCCTTTCAGGGCTTCCGCGGCTATTCTTTGCAACTCGGTATCAAGGTAAATGGTCAGATTACTGCCTGGTACAGGATCTTTTTTATCTAAGATGCGCATAACCCTTCCACGCGCATCGGTTTCGACCTGTTCAGTACCAACCTGACCAAGCAAAATATTCTCGTAGTATTTTTCTAAGCCAATTTTGCCTATAAAGTCAGTACCACGATACTGCTCAGGATCAATTTTTTTAATTTCGCGATCGTTAATGCGTCCAACATAGCCCAGACTATGTGCAAGTAAGGCGCCTTCTGGATAATGGCGCATAAGCTGAGCGCTAACCTCAGTCCCAGAAAGAATATGGCTATTAACGGCCAATATGGCGCGTTCCTGTTCGGTAATATTGTATTTTAGAGGGATCGACTGAAAGGGCTTATTGCGTTTAACTCGTTTCTTAAAGCGCTCAATATCCCTTTCAGAAAGATTGATAAGGTCGCCAACTCTAGCCAATAATTGATCAACATCTTTAGTGCTTTCGGGAATAATATTGAGAGTAAAGGATGGGCGATTGTCAGCCACAAGCTCGCCGCGACGATCATAAATCAGTCCTCTCGTTGGAGCTACTGATCGAATATGAATGCGGTTTTTATTTGAATTGGTCACATAATCGAGATGCCGATTAATTTGCAGATCGAAGTATCTAAATAGAATCACACTAGTTAGACCTAAAACAATTAACACCGATGTTACGACGCGCAGATAGAATATCTTCTGTTCTTTGCGAGGGTCTGAAATGGCATTATCTTGTAACATGGTTAATGCGCCTAACTTCGATGATAGGGATGGTTTTGATTAATTGTCCAAGCCCGATAAAGCTGTTCCATCAATAACACCCGAACCAGTGGGTGGGGTAGGGTAAGATCGGATAGAGACCACTTCGTATCTGCACGCTGAAGACATTCTGTAGATAGTCCATCAGGCCCACCAATAAGCAAACAAATATCCTGACCGTTCATCTGCCAGTTAGCAAGCTGAGTTGCCAGTGATTCGGTTGACATCGACTTACCCAAAACATCCAAAGCAACCACTCTATCCTGCTTGCCAATATGTTTTAGTATAGCCTGACCTTGGCTTTCCTTGGATGGGTTAGATGAACCCTTACCTTTGGGGCTAAGAGGGATTTCAATGGTCTCTAATTTTAGCTCAGCAGGCATGCGCTTGTGGTACTCATTAAAGCCAGTCTCTACCCACTGGGGCATGCGCGTTCCAACGGCTAGTAATTTGAGCTTCATGGACCTATTAATAACCTCAGCATTTATCTAATCAAAACTTTATGAGAAAGATTCTTAATCCTCATCACTATCATTGGGTCTAATCGACCACAGTCGTTCTATATCATAAAACTCTCTTGTAGCAGGAAGCATGATATGAACAATAACATCGCCAAAATCTACTAGAATCCACTCCGCTTTATCATCACCCTCAATGCCGATCATTTCATAACCGTCGGCTTTCGCATCAACCACCACACTATTGGCTAGCGCCTTAACCTGTCGGTTGGAGTTACCCGAGGCAACAATCATGGTATCTGTAATACCTGTGAGATCACGTACATCAATAGTCGTAATTTCAGTGGCTTTAATCTCTTCGAGGGCGTTGATAATAATATCTTTTAGGGCTTGCGTCATAGCAATAGGTTACTCATATAAAGAATGTTTTGTAATAAAATTAACCACCGATTTAGGGGTTAAATGATCGATACTCTGTGCGCATTTTATACTATCTCTGATGGCAGTAGATGAAATATCTTTTAAAGGTATTTTACACAGATGCAAACAGCCTTGAGCAAGGGTCTTTACTCTAGCGATATCATCGCATAAATTCTGTTCAATCCACTCAGCAAGATGACCTTTGATAGGGAGCTTGTAGCCTGGTCTTGGGCAGATAGCCAGATGACAATAGTCAAGGAGTTGTTGCCAATGATGCCAGCTATCAATAGTCAGTAAAGAATCCATACCAATACAAAAAAACAGCGGTGTTTCTTCGCCCACTTGCTGTCGTATCTGTTGCACGGTTTCAATGCTGTAGCTTGGCGTGCTCTTGCGTAATTCAAGATCATCAGAGGTGAGAAGTGGGTGGTCATCAATTGCCAATTGCAACATAGCTAAACGCTGCTCAGCACTTACAGAGGGTGTTTCTCTATGCGGGGGAATGGCGCATGGGATCATGCGCACAGACTCAACATGCAAATAGTCAACTAAACAATTGGCTAGATTAAGGTGACCAAAATGGATTGGGTTAAAGGTGCCGCCAAGCAGAGCAACCGACATATTACTGACGGATCTGCCCATCGCCAAACACCACCCATTTCTGACTGGTTAAACCTTCTAGTCCAACAGGTCCACGCGCATGAATCTTATCTGTTGAAATACCAATCTCAGCGCCCAAACCATATTCAAAACCATCGGCAAATCGGGTTGAGGCATTAATCATTACCGAGCTTGAGTCGACCTCAGCAATAAATCGTTGGCCGCGCTCAGCATCCTCAGTAATAATTGATTCAGTATGCTGCGAACTATAGTTATTAATATGATCAATTGCCTCATCAATTCCAGCAACTACCTTAATGGCAGCAATGGGTGCCAGATACTCCTCGCTCCAATCACTCTCACTAGCCGCAGAAATTGCCGGCAATATATTGCAGCTTTTAGAACAGCCACGCATTTCTACTGATTTTTCAGAATAGATATCAGCAATTAATGGCAGAACCTTTGCCGCCACCGATTCAGCCACTAAAAGTGATTCCATTGCATTGCATACGCCATAGCGATGGGTCTTAGCATTTACGGCAATCGCCACGGCTTTATCGAGATCCGCAAAATCATCGATGTACACATGGCAGTTACCGTCCAGATGTTTAATTACAGGCACTCGGGCATCGGCACTGATGCGCTCGATTAAACCCTTGCCACCACGCGGGACAATCACATCGACATAGTCAGTCATGGTAATGAGTTCACCCACCGCCGCACGATCGGTGGTATTTATCACCTGTACCGCAGTATTAGGTAACCCGGCATCGGAAAGGCCTAGGCTGATGCAGTTAGCAATGGCTTGATTAGATTCAATCGCTTCACTGCCGCCACGCAAAATAGTTGCATTGCCAGACTTAAGGCAGAGGCTAGCCGCATCAATGGTCACATTGGGACGAGACTCATAAATAATACCAATCACACCCAATGGCACGCGCATTTTGGCGAGTTTAATACCACTGGGGCGGGTGCCCAAATCAGTGAGTTCTCCCACAGGATCTGGTAGTTCTGCTACCTGATGCAGACCCTCAATCATTGCATTAACACGATCATTATTTAGTTCAAGGCGGTCGAGCAGCGCATCATTTAAGCCATTACTACGACCATTATCCATATCCAACTTATTTGCCGCCAAAACAGCATCGCGATTGGCGTCCAACTGCTTAGCAATTGCAATAAGCGCATTGTTTTTAACGTCGCTATTGGCGCGTGCAAGTTCACGAGAGGCTTCTCGGGCAGCGGTGCCCAGAGACTGCATATAAGTTTTAATATTCATAAGATTCCACTAACAGCTTATTGGGTTTTAAATCAAAACCCCATTATACGAATCTCAAAATATAATTCCTTACATTTGATAACAAATAGCTGTCAATAATATTCAGAGGGGTGCTGTTGTTAATGGGAAAGGGCTAGACGTTTTTCCAAGATGCTTACCAAGGCATCAATATGTGCAGGGTCATCATTTAAGCAAGGAATATAATGGAACTGTTCACCACCACTCTCCATAAAACTCTCGCGACCCTCCATATTAATTTCCTCAATGGTCTCCAGGCAATCCGAAGAAAATCCCGGGCATATAACCGCCACATGCTTAACGCCATCCTCGGGTAACTGCTCCAAGGTGTTATCGGTGTAAGGTTGTAACCAGGGTTCGCGACCAAAGCGCGACTGGAAAGTGGTCATTACTTGATTTTCATCAAAGCCCATTTTTTCTCGCACCAAGCGCGTGGTTTGATGGCAGAAACAATGGTAGGGGTCGCCATTTTTAAGATAGCGCTCCGGTGTGCCGTGATAAGAAAAAACAAATTTGTCTGGGTGCCCATGCTGGTCAATATGACGTTTTATCGTCGTACAAAGTGCCTCAATATAAGCCTCAGATTTATGGTAGCCATTAATAAATTGTAATTCTGGCACCCAGCGCAATTGAGTAAATGTTTTAGCGATAGCATCAAAGGTAGAACCAGTGGTTGCCCCAGCGTATTGGGGATACAACGGCAGTACAATAATGTCTCGCACATTTTGGTCGGTTAGCTCTTTAATGGCCGACGCCATCGACGGATTGCCATAGCGCATCCCCAATACCACCGGAATATCACCATATTTTTCTGCAAGACGTTGCTTAACAGCATTCACCTGACCCTGACTGTAGAGCATAAGTGGCGATCCAGCCTCAGTCCAAACCGATTGATACAGCTTTGCCGAACGGCGCGGGCGAATTCGCAAAATAATTAAGTTTAAAATCATCCACCATAGCAGTCGTGGTATCTCAACCACTCGCGGGTCGCTCAAAAATTCCTTTAAATAGCGTCTAAGCTCAGCTGGTCTAGGTGCATCTGGCGTACCCAGATTGCACAGCAAGATACCCTGACGGGGAGAGGCTCCATCATGGTCATACTCAGTTTGACCCACATATTTCATTAATTACTCCTAAAATTGGCTAGCTTGCCGCTAATAACCCTAACCATAAAGCACTGATTGCTTATCGACAACCATTGATGCCCTGAAACTCTTATTGTGGCGATTATACGCCGCGCCATCAGTTTAAGACTTTTGAATTCAAAACCCATCGCATCAAAATTTGCTTGAATAAATCTGCTTAGTATTAGATACTGTATAAATAAACAGTACTTTAATAAATTAATAGCTTCCCGAGATTATCATGAGCCTTTCACTATTAGGTTGCAGTCATGCCCTCGCATGGATTAAATCCCATCGTCTAAAAATTCCACTTTTTAGCGAAGCGGTATCCGCAGGGTTTCCCTCACCCGCCCAAGACTATGTCGAAAAAACCCTCGATTTAAACGAGTTGTGTATCAAACGTCCCGCCGCCACCTTTTTTGTACGCGTCGAAGGTGAATCAATGATTCAAGCCGGTATTTATGCCGGCGATATTCTTGTGGTTGATCGTTCAGTGACCGCCGAGCATGGTGATACGGTGATTGTGGCTATTCATGGTGAGATGACAGTTAAAGAACTCGAATTGCGTCCCACAGTGCGTCTAGTGCCACGCAATCCAGACTACCCGGTTATAGATATTCCTGAGGGCACAGAGCTAGATATTTTTGGTGTAGTCACCAATGTGATTCGCAATATACGCCGCAAGTAACCACATCCAATGTCCCCCGTTTTTGCCCTAGTGGACTGCAATAATTTTTACGCCAGTTGCGAAAAACTATTCCGTCCCGATTTAGCCAATACGCCAGTGGTTGTTTTATCCAATAACGACGGCTGTGTTGTTGCGCGTTCCAAAGAAGCCAAAGCCCTAGGTATAAAAATGGGTATCCCTATCTTCAAAATTCAGTCGCAAGTTAGGCAGTATGGCATCAAAGTTTTTTCCTCAAATTACAGTCTCTATGCCGATATGAGTGATCGCGTTATGCGCACCCTAGAAGATATGGCGCCAAAGGTTGAAATCTATTCCATTGATGAAGCCTTTTTAGACCTCACCGGTATTCAATCGGCTATTTCTCTGGTTGATTTTGGACAACAGATAAAGCACACCATAGGTCGCTGGATAGGTATTACTGTCTGTGTCGGTATAGCGCCCACAAAAACCCTTGCCAAGCTCGCTAATCATGCCGCCAAAAAATACTCAGCCACTCAGGGAGTTGTGGATTTAACCGATCGCAATAGGCAGCGAAAACTACTGGCATTAACGCCGGTAGAAGATATTTGGGGTGTTGGTCGCAGACTGTCAGCCCGTTTACAGGCTATGGGTATATACACAGCGCTAGATCTAGCCGATACCTCAGCTAAATTGATACGCCAGCATTTTTCGGTGGTCTTAGAGCGAACAGTGCGAGAGCTCAATGGCGAACCCTGTATGGAGCTAGAACAGATACCCGCCACCAAAAAACAGATTATCTGCAGCCGTTCCTTTGGTGCTCGAGTCACTTCTCGCATACAAATGCGCCAAGCAGTTTGCGAACATGTCACCCGCGCTGCAGAAAAGTTGCGCAAAGAGCGGCAACAGGCAAAATTGCTTAGTGTATTTATTCGCACTAGCTCTTATCAAAAGGACAGTCCGCAATATAGCAATGCCCTGAGTGCAGAATTAACCCGACCCAGTGATGATACCCGCGACCTTATTCAATTAGCTATAAGATTGCTCGATCAGCTGTGGCGCGATGGTTACCAATACGCTAAAGCTGGTGTTGTACTCTCCGATTTTTACGATATAGGCACCTATCAAACAGGACTATTTGATAAGCCCTCAGGTCATACCAATAGCCGCCAGTTGATGCAGGTGGTGGACGCCATCAATCACAGCGGACGAGGCAAGGTATTTTTTGCCAGACAGGGTATAAAAAAGCATTGGGCAATGAAGCGCGAACATCTATCACCGGCCTATACCACTCGTTGGAATGGATTAATAAAAGTGCATTAGATCCTTTGTAACATCCTTGAGTCGCCCTTTTTATTTATTCCTCTTAAATCCTCTTTAAAATGAACAGCTGAAACCAAGGCGCGCCAAGGTTATAATGCGCGGCTTTTAACCCTGTGACGATTATCCATGACCCAGCCAGTTTCCGATCGGCGTACCTTTGCCATTATTTCTCACCCCGATGCGGGTAAGACCACCATTACTGAAAAGCTACTGCTTTTAGGTAATTTGATTCAGGTGGCGGGTACGGTGAAAGGGCGAAAAAGCGATCGCCATGCCACTTCTGATTGGATGACCATGGAAAAGGAAAGGGGTATTTCGGTAACCTCATCGGTAATGCAGTTCCCTTATCGTGACTGCACGGTGAATCTATTGGATACACCGGGGCACGAGGACTTTTCTGAGGATACCTATCGCACCTTAACCGCTGTGGATTCTTCATTGATGGTGATTGATGGCGCTAAAGGTGTGGAGCAACGCACCATTAAGCTAATGGAAGTCTGCCGTCTGCGCGATACCCCTATATTGTCTTTTATTAATAAGATGGATCGCGATATTCGCGACCCCATCGATTTGCTTGATGAAATCGAAGATGTTCTAAAGATTAAAGCTGCACCCATTAACTGGCCGATTGGTATGGGTCGCGGTTTTCGCGGGGTGTATAACCTGTATACCGATACTATTCATGTCTATGTGCAGGGCAAGGGTCATCAGTTGATGGACGATATCCAAATTAAAGGTTTGGAATCCCCCGAGGCACGCGAGGCATTAGGTGATTTTGCTGATGATGTGATCGAGGAATTGGAACTGGTTAAAGGTGCTACCCATCAATTTGAGATGGATGAGTTTTTAGCCGGCAAGTTAACGCCAGTATTTTTTGGAACTGCATTGGGTAATTTTGGTGTGCGCGAACTACTTGATGATTTTGTGCGTTGGGCGCCACCGCCACAGCCGCGAGAAGCCAAGCAGCGAGAGGTGTTGGCTAGCGATAATAAATTTAGCGGCTTTGTATTTAAAATTCAGGCCAATATGGATCCTAAGCACCGAGACCGTATTGCCTTTATGCGCATCTGTTCGGGTACCTATACCAAGGGCATGAAAATGAAACATGTGCGTACCGGCAAAGATATGCGTGTATCCGATGCCTTTAGCTTTAAAGCCGGGGAGCGCATCTCGGTTGAGCAGGCGGTAGCCGGAGATATTATTGGTCTGCATAATCACGGATCGATTCAGATTGGTGATACCTTTACGGAAGGCGAAGAACTAAAATTTAGCGGCATTCCCCATTTTGCTCCTGAACTATTTAAACGTATTCGTTTAAAAGACCCACTAAAGGCCAAGCAATTACAGAATGGAATTCGCCAGTTATCCGAAGAGGGCAGTACGCAGGTCTTTTTCCCGTTTAAGAATAATGACATTATTGTAGGTGCTGTAGGGCAGCTGCAATTTGATGTGGTGGCATTTAGATTAAAAGAAGAATATGGTGTAGAGGCAATCTACGAGCCTATTAATGTGTACACCGCGCGTTGGGCTGAAGCTGAAGATAATAAAAAAATAGAAGCGCTTAAAAATAAGGCAGAAGATAACTTGGCGATTGATGGCGGTGGGCATTTAACCTACCTTGCGCCAACCCGAGTGAATCTTTCCCTTGCTGAAGAGCGGTTCCCGGATGTTGACTTTAGAGCAACGCGGGAACACTAATAAAGCTGAGGTAAGTATGGCTAAAAAACCACCCACCTTTGAAAAGCATCAGGTGCCGGAGCATTTGCGTGCCAATCGCAGTGCCTTTACCCGTTGGTTTGGCAAAACTTTTTTGCGTGTTTTTGGTTGGCGGGTAGAAGGTAGCATTACTAATACTGAGCGGGTATTGATAACTGCGGCACCTCATACCTCAAACTGGGATGCAGTGCTGGGTATTGCCGCGGTCCTGGGTCTTAATGTTCGTTTACATTTTCTGGCCAAGCACAGCATTTTTGTGCCGGGCCTGAAATGGTTTATGCGCTGGCTCGGGGGTATACCTGTTAATCGTAAAAACCCAGAGGGTGTGATTGAGCATGTGAATGGGTTGGTTGATAGGTATGAAGGTATCGTGATTGTGATTGCTCCCGAGGGTACGCGTAAGAAAGCCGAGAAATGGAAAACGGGTTTTTTACGTATCGCTGAGGCCAGTAACTGCCAAATTCAGATGGGTGCATTAGATTTTGAAAATAAGCGCATTGTTTTGGGTGATCTGTATCAGCCTACTGGGGATAATCAGGCCGATATTCAGAACATCAAACAATGGTACACCCAGTTTAAAGGCAAATTCCCCGATCAGTTCTGATAATGAATAGCTTTATTACTACTGTATTGCTGTCATTTCTTATCTTAGTTATTGCGCTAGTGCTATTTCGCTTTGTTGGCGTTCCAGTCTATCAAGTGCGAGCCGTCAATGTTCAGGCTTTTTTAAAGTTAGCTATTTCAGGTCAAGCAACGGTGTCAGACTGGGATGTCTTTATTGGTATCCCCATACGCCATAATGCTGAGTTAGACAAAATACGTTGCGAATGTGCTATGTTAGCGGATGAAATAACCGAGCGGCAGGGCAAGCTAGTATTTTCAGAGTCCAGCCGACAGACATTAACTAACCTGTTACAGCAGGTTGAATTAATTATTGAGGCTTCGGAATAACCTATGACAACTCAACATGCACCTATTGCTAAGTTCCTTATTGTATTTGCCGCCTTTGTAATTGTTGTGTCTGGGCTGAAAATGGCCTCTTCTTTGGTTGTGCCATTCTTGCTGGCGGTATTTATCGCCATGATTGTCTCGCCTTTATTGGCGTGGTTAAAGCAGCGACATGTGCCGGGTAGTCTCGCCATACTATTAATTATCTCGCTGATATTAGCGATTGGTTTGGTGTTGGCGGCGGTCGTCGGTTCTTCTGTTGATAGCTTTAGGCAGGATATCCCCGTTTATTCGGCAAAATTATCGGTAATCAGTGAATCAATCCAACAGGGATTAACCCAGTACGGTTTGGCGATTGATGCCGAGCAGTGGCAAAACAGCTTTGATCCCAGTGCGGTGATGCGTTGGGTGGGCAGCACGCTGGCATCCTTTGGTAATGTTATGACCAACTCGGTACTTATACTTATTACCGTTATTTTCATTCTTGCGGAAAATACTAGTTTTAGTGATAAGTTGCGTTTAGCGCGTGGAGACAAAAGCTCTCAGGCATGGCTGGCTGAACTTTCTACCAGTATTCATAGTTACTTAGCAATTAAAGCAGGCATTAGTGCGGTTACTGGCATACTAATATATATCTGGCTGACCATTCTGAGTGTGGACTACGCAGTTCTTTGGGGGTTAATTGCCTTTTTACTTAACTTTGTGCCCACAGTGGGGTCATTTATAGCAGCAGTGCCGGCGGTATTGCTTGCTTTAGTGCAGTTGGGTGTTGGTAGCGCTGGTTTAACCTTATTAGGGTTTGTGGTGGTTAACTTTCTAATGGGTAGTGCTATCGAGCCGCGCTGGATGGGTAAGGGTTTAAATCTGTCGCCACTGGTCG
>JAYQEC010000012.1:0-32162 GCA_038138645.1 Porticoccaceae bacterium
AATATTGCACTGATATTGCTAAAATGGTTCAAGCGCCTATTTTGCATGTTAATGCCGATAACCCTGATGAAGTTATGTTTGCCGCTATGTTGGCTATGGATTACCGCTATGAGTTTGGTAAGGACGTGGTAATTGACTTGGTTTGTTACCGTCGTCGCGGTCACAATGAGACCGATGAACCATCAGCTACTCAGCCCTTAATGTACGATGTAATTCGCAAGCATCCAACAGTGCGTGCCCTATATGCAGAAAAGCTGGTCAAAGAAAGTGTTATTAGTCAGGCCCAAGCGGACAAGCTAGCCAATGATTATCGTGGCAGTCTGGATAGAGGTGAATATGTAGTTCACAACTTAGTCAGTGAGCCGGATACGAGTTTATTTGTTGACTGGTCTCCCTATCTTCACCATGACTGGAAAACACCGGCTAAAACAGGCGTTAAGCTAAAACAGCTGCAATCTGTTGCCAATAAAATTTCAGTTATACCCGATGGTATTAAGGTTCAGCGTCAGGTTTCTAAAATTTATGATGATCGTCATAAAATGGCCGGTGGTGCATTGCCTCTTAACTGGGGTATGGCAGAATTACTGGCTTATGGCACGCTGTTGGAAGAGGGTTATCCTATTCGACTGACGGGGCAGGATGTAGGTCGTGGTACTTTCTCGCATCGTCATGCGGTGGTATTTAATCAAAAAGATGGAAAAACCTACCTTCCATTAAAAGCCTTGTCCGATGATCAGCCGCGTTTTGATATTTACGATTCAATTCTTTCAGAAGAGGCGGTTTTAGCCTTTGAATACGGCTATGCTACAACTGCACCTAAAGGTCTGATTATTTGGGAAGCGCAATTTGGTGATTTTGCCAATGGTGCGCAGGTGGTGATTGATCAATTTATTGCTAGTGGTGAGCACAAGTGGGGCCGTTTATCGGGCTTGACCATGATGTTGCCCCATGGTTTTGAAGGGCAGGGTCCTGAACACTCATCTGCTCGTCTGGAGAGATTCTTACAGCTCTGTGCTCAGCACAATATGCAAATCTCTATTCCGACAACGCCAGCACAGGTTTTCCATCTACTGAGACGTCAGGCGATTAGACCTATGCGTCGACCGCTGATTATTATGAGTCCAAAGTGGATTTTACGTCATAAATTAGCCACTTCATCTTTGGAAGAGTTAGCTAATGGTGAATTTAAAAACGCTATTGGCGATAATGTTAACCCCAAAGGGGTTAAGCGCGTAATTTTGTGTTCTGGTAAGGTTTACTATCACCTGCTTGAAGAGCGTATGGCAAGAGGCATTGAAGATATCGCATTGGTGCGTATTGAACAGCTATACCCATTCCCAGATACTGAGTTAGAAGAAATATTAGGTGCATATACCAATATGGAATCTGTGGTTTGGTGTCAAGAAGAGCCAATCAATCAGGGTGCTTGGTATAGTAGTCAGCATCATATGAAGCGCGTTATTCACAAATTTAAACCTGAGATTGTTCTCAGTTATGTAGGGCGTAAGAGTTTAGCGGCACCGGCTAGTGGTTATATGTCGGTTCATCTGGAAGAGCAGAAAGCATTTATTGATGAAGCTCTAACTTTAGATAATTAAAATATTAGGAATAGACGAATGGCCATTGAAATTAAGGCACCAACTTACCCAGAGTCAGTCCAAGAAGGCACTATTGCCACTTGGCATAAAAAAGCTGGTGATACCGTTGCTCGAGATGAGTTAGTGGTTGATATTGAGACCGATAAAGTGGTTCTTGAAGTGGTTGCGCCCGCGAGTGGCACCCTAACAGAGGTGCTAAAAAATGAAGATGATATCGTATTGAGCAATGAAGTTATTGCTCGTATCGAAGAGGGTGCCGTCGAAGCTACTCCAGCCGCAGCGCCTGTGGCTGAGGTCGTTGAAGAACAACCATCTTCAGATCAGGCTGATACATTGGTTAATCCGGCGGCTAAAAAATTGGCTGAAGAGCGTGGCATAGATCTTTCCCAAATTACTGGTTCAGGAAAAGGTGGACGAATCACCAAAGAAGACGTGGTTAACTTTAAACCAGGGGCGCCGGCGCCAGCCACAGTGGCAGATTCTCAAGCGGCAGCCGAAGAAGAAATTATGCAAGCGGGTGAGCGAGTCGAACGTCGCGTGCCTATGACAAGAATGCGTAGCAGAATTGCTGAACGTCTTCTTGAAGTAACACAGACTACTGCATCGCTAACCACGTTTAATGAAGTGGATATGTCAGCAGTTATGGGACTGCGCAAAAGCTATCAGGATGAGTTTGTAAAAACTCACAACGGAACCCGACTGGGTTTTATGGGCTTTTTTGTAAAGGCTGCAGTTGAAGCACTAAAACGCTTCCCACTGGTTAATGCTTCTATTGATGGCAACGATATTGTTTACCATGGCTATCAGGATATTGGTGTAGCCGTATCCACAGATCGTGGTCTAGTGGTACCCGTTTTGCGCAATGCTGAAAATATGAGTATTGCAACTATTGAAAACTCGATTGGCGACTATGCGGGCAAGGCGCGTGATGGCAAGTTAACTATTGAAGAAATGACGGGTGGTACCTTCACTATCACCAATGGTGGTGTATATGGTTCGCTACTTTCTACCCCGATAATTAACCCACCACAAACGGCAATTTTGGGTATGCATAGTATTCAGCAGCGTCCAGTTGTTGTGGATGGAGAGATTGTTATTCGTCCAATTATGAATTTGGCGCTATCTTATGATCATCGCTTAATTGATGGTAAGGATGCGGTAAGGTTCTTGGTTGCTATCAAGCAGTTAATCGAAGATCCAGCAAAAATCTTGTTAGAAATTTAATTTTACGTTATCTCAAATAGGTCATTAGATGTCAGATAAATATGATGTAGTGGTAATTGGAAGTGGTCCGGCTGGTTATGTCGCGGCAATTCGTGCGGCTCAACTAGGCTTAAAGACAGCCTGTATCGAAAAGTGGAAGAATAAAGATGGCAAAGGTGTCAATGGCGGTACCTGCCTAAATGTGGGTTGTATTCCTTCAAAAGCATTGCTTGATAGCTCTCATAAGTATCACGAAGCTAAGCATGATCTAGGTATTCATGGTATCAGTGCCGATGGCGTTGGTATGGACGTTTCTGGCATGTTGGATAGAAAGAATAAAATCATTAATCAGCTAACCGGTGGTATTGCTGGCCTGTTTAAAGCTAATGGTGTGACATCATTATATGGCACAGGTAAGTTATTAGCGGGTAAGAAGGTTGAATTTACCAGTAATGATGGTGAAGTCAGCGTTTTAGATGCTGAAAATGTTATTTTGGCCTCTGGCTCATTACCCATTGCCATTCCTGTTGCGCCTGTAGATGGCGAGCTAATTCTTGATTCAACCGGTGCGCTTGAGATTGATGCCGTACCAGAGCGTCTTGGTGTGATTGGTGCAGGTGTGATTGGTTTGGAATTAGGTTCTGTTTGGAATCGTTTAGGCTCTGAGGTTGTATTGCTAGAAGCAATGGAAGATTTCCTAGCCATTATGGATCAGGCTGTGGCCAAAGAATCTAAGAAAATATTTACCAAGCAGGGTCTGGATATCCGCTTGGGTGCTCGTGTTACTGGTACTGAAATCAAAGGTAAGCAAGTTGAAGTGACTTACCAGTCAGTGGCCGGCGAAGAACATAAAGAAACATTTGATAAGTTAATTGTCTGTGTGGGTCGTCGTGCCTATACCGATGGACTTCTTGCCGATGATAGTGGCGTGCAGCTCGATGAACGCGGAACCGTATTTGTAAATGAACAATGTGCGACTAATGCACCAGGCGTATATGCTATTGGTGATTTGGTTCGCGGTCCCATGTTGGCTCACAAAGGTTCGGAAGAGGGCGTGATGGTGGCAGAGATTATTGCTGGTCACAAAGCGCAAATGAACTACGATATTGTGCCTAATGTAATCTATACCCACCCTGAAGTAGCTTCTGTTGGTCTTACTGAAGAGCAGGTTAAAGCGGCTGGCGATGCCTATAATGTCGGGACCTTCCCGTTTGCGGCCAGTGGTCGTGCGATGGCTGCTAACGACACCGATGGTTTTGTAAAAGTTATTGCCCATGCCGACACGGATCGAATTCTTGGTTGTCATATTGTAGGGCCAAGTGCCGCTGATCTTGTTCAGCAAGTTGCGATTGCGATGGAGTTTGGCTCTAGCGCCGAAGACTTGGGTATGACTGTGTTTGGTCACCCAACACTTTCTGAAGCCGTTCATGAAGCTGCGTTAGCGGTAAATGGCGGTGCTATTCATATAGCTAATCGCAAGCGTAAGTAATCACTATTCTTTGCGCCCTAAATAACCTTTAGGGCGCCAATACATTAAAGACGTTACAGGAATAAACTATGAACCTGCATGAATATCAGGGTAAACAACTTTTTGCTGAATACGGACTACCTGTTTCCAAAGGTATAGCCGCTGCTACAGCAGAAGAAGCAGTCGCTGCTGCCGATAAAATTGGCGGTGATAAATGGGTGGTTAAAGCACAGGTCCATGCTGGCGGTCGCGGTAAAGCGGGCGGTGTAAAACTCGTTAGCACTAAGTCTGAAATTGAAGACTTTGCTAATCATTGGCTAGGCAAGAATCTGGTTACCTATCAAACCGATGCCAATGGTCAGCCAGTTAGCAAGATTCTTGTAGAAACCTGTACTGATATCGCTCAAGAGCTTTATTTAGGTGCTGTAGTGGATCGTTCGACACGTCGTATTGTCTTTATGGCATCGACTGAAGGTGGTGTCGAGATTGAAAAAGTTGCAGAAGAAACGCCAGAAAAAATTCTTAAGGCTATTGTTGATCCAATGACTGGCGCACAGCCTCATCAGGGTCGTGATCTAGCCTTTAAATTAGGTCTAGAGGGCGTGCAAATTAAACAGTTTGTACAAATATTCTTAGGCCTAGCCAAATTATTTGAAGAGCGTGACTTAGCACTGTTAGAAATCAACCCATTGGTGATTACTGACGAAGGCAATTTGCACTGTCTAGATGCAAAAATCGTTATTGATAGTAACGCAATGTATCGACAGCCTGCGCTTAAAGAGATGCATGATCCATCTCAGGAAGATGCACGCGAAGCGCACGCCGCTGCATGGGATCTAAACTATGTGGCTCTAGATGGTAATATTGGCTGTATGGTTAATGGTGCAGGTCTAGCCATGGGAACCATGGATATTGTTCAGTTACACGGTGGTTCACCGGCTAATTTCCTAGATGTAGGTGGCGGTGCAACCAAAGAGCGTGTGGTTGAAGCGTTCAAAATTATTCTTTCAGATGACAATGTTAAGGCCGTACTGATCAATATCTTTGGCGGTATTGTGCGCTGTGATCTTATTGCTGACGGTGTTATCGGTGCAGTAGAAGAGGTTGGCGTTACTGTTCCTGTTATTGTTCGCCTTGAGGGTAACAATGCAGAGCTGGGTGCTAAAAAACTCGCTGAATCTGGACTTTCAATTATTGCTGCCACCAGTTTGACGGACGCGGCTCAACAAGCAGTAGCTGCAGTGGAGGCTAAATAATGTCTATCTTAATTAACAGCGACACTAAGGTTATTTGTCAGGGCTTTACGGGTGGTCAGGGTACTTTCCATTCAGAGCAAGCCATTGATTATGGTACAAAAATGGTCGGCGGTGTAACGCCGGGTAAGGGTGGTACTGAGCATCTTGGATTACCCGTTTTTAATACGGTTGCTGAAGCGGTTGCACAAACCGGCGCAGAAGCTTCGGTTATCTATGTGCCAGCACCATTTTGTAAAGACTCAATCCTTGAGGCTGCCGATGCCGGTATTAAACTCATTGTTTGTATTACTGAGGGAATCCCAACCCTAGATATGCTGCAGTGCAAGGTTAAATGCGATGAATTAGGTGTGCGCTTGATTGGCCCTAACTGTCCAGGTGTAATCACACCAGGTGAATGTAAGATCGGTATTATGCCGGGTCATATTCATTTGCCCGGCAAGGTGGGTATTGTTTCTCGTTCAGGTACGCTTACCTATGAAGCGGTTAAACAAACCACGGACTATGGTTTTGGTCAGTCAACTTGTGTAGGTATTGGCGGTGACCCAATTCCTGGTTCAAACTTTATCGATATTTTAGAAATGTTCGAAAAAGATCCTGCTACAGAAGCCATTGTAATGATTGGTGAAATTGGTGGTACTGCAGAAGAAGAGGCAGCCGCCTATATTAAAGCCAATGTTAGCAAGCCTGTCGTCTCTTATATTGCTGGTGTTACCGCGCCTCCAGGCAAGCGCATGGGTCATGCTGGCGCCATTATTTCTGGTGGTAAGGGAACAGCTGATGAGAAGTTTGCTGCGCTTCAAGATGCCGGTGTAAAAACAGTTAGAAGTTTGGCAGATATTGGTGAGGCTCTTAAGGAGTTAACCGGTTGGTAATCACGCCATGCAACTATAAAAAAAGCGACCCTAGGGTCGCTTTTTTTGTGTCACAACAAAATAATGCTTATTTTGCCGCCTCTAATGCTTGATCAATATCAGCAATAATATCGGCAACATTTTCGATGCCTACTGAGATGCGAACAAGATCAGCACTAACACCTGCAGTTTTCAATTCATCTTCATTCAACTGACGGTGTGTAGTACTTGCAGGGTGACAGGCGAGAGACTTTGCATCACCAATATTCACTAGACGCTTAATCATTTGTAGTGCATCAATAAATTTAGCACCAGCTTCTTCACCACCCTTAATACCAAAACTGATAATTGAAGAAGGCTTACCTGAAGCCATGCGTTGAGCAAGATCATGATATTTATCTGATTCTAAGCCAGCATAGTTAACCCAAGTAATTTGAGCATTGTCTTTTAAATGTTTGGCCACGGCCATGGCATTTTCAACATGGCGATCCATGCGCAGAGCCAATGTTTCAAGACCTTGAAGGATTAAGAAAGCATTAAATGGCGATAGGGCGGCACCCATATTGCGGAGCGGAACAACACGAGCACGGCCAATAAAGGGAGCTTCAAGCGCTTCAGCATAGACTACGCCATGGTATGAAGGATCTGGCGTATTAAATTGTGGGAAACGGGGATTATCTTTGAATGGGAAAGTACCCGAATCAACGATAATGCCACCAATGCTGGTTCCATGGCCGCCAATATACTTAGTTAACGAATGAATCACGATATCCGCACCATGCTCGAAAGGACGACATAGGTAGGGAGTTGCCACTGTGTTATCAACCACAACTGGTATCTGATGCTTATGAGCCATTTCTGATACCGCAGCAAGATCAATAATATTACCTGCAGGGTTACCAATCGATTCACAGAAAATAGCTTTGGTATTTTCATCAATCAATGCCTCAAGGGCAGGTATATCGTCACCAGATGCCATGCGAACATCAATGCCCTGTTGCGGGAAGGTATGAGCAAATAGGTTATAAGTCCCGCCATAAAGCTGGCTTACGCTAACAAAATTATCACCAGCAGCACAAAGAGTCTGCATAGAAGCTGTGATTGCTGCCATCCCAGAAGCCACACATAATGCTGCGGCGCCACCTTCCATAGCTGCGATTCGCTGTTCTAAGATATCGCAGGTAGGGTTCATAATTCTTGAGTAGATATTGCCTACTTCGGCAAGATTAAACAGGTCCGCACCATGTTGAGTATCACGAAAGCTAAATGATGTGGTTTGATAAATTGGCGCAGCTACAGCGCGAGTTGTTGGATCATCATCAAATCCAGCATGAATTGCCTGAGTTTCGATCTTCATTAGTAAATCCTATTTAATTGTTAAAAATAAAATGGACACACAGTCTCCTATAAGATCGCTCTTATATCAAATTTAATGATATTTAATTATTGATTAGTAATCCAAACGGTTTGATAGGGGGCTAAGTTAACAACATGGTTATCTTCACTATATTGTTCGCCCGAAATTAAATCGTACCAGTTTTCTGTATCAATCAAATTCAAATCCGACAAATCCAAGGGCTGAGTTTGATTGCTTACATTGCTAACACAAAAAATACTCTGTTCTCTGTCCATACTCTGACGCCAAAAGCCAAATAACTGTGATCCCAAATGCAGAGTAAACTGGGTGGCATTGGGATGGAATGCTGGTTGGCTACAGCGAATTTTTAGTAGTGATTTTAAATTGTTATAGACTTGATAATGATGGCTAGTCGAATCCTCAAGCTCAGATTTTAGGCTATCATAGTTCCATTGGTGGCGATTAATCGCTCGATTATGACCGCTATTTTCTGCCCGCTGATAATCATTTCTGGTACCCAAAAGACTGTGAATATAGATCCCTGGTATACCTTCTAAGGAAAGCATAATGGCATGCGCACAAATAAAGCGCTGAAGACCGTATTGATCTGCCCCATCCTTAGTCCCTTGTAGGGCGTCAAATAAGGAAATATTAATTTCATAGGGTTTGCGATCGCCATTTTCCCCAGTGCGCCATGAGACAAGGCCACCAAACTGTTGCATTGTGCTTACTAAATTATCAATTTCCTGTTCCTCTAAAAGACCTTCCGCTGGACGTAAGCCAATGCCGTCATGAGAGGCGATAAAGTTAAAATAAGCGGTGCCATTTCGCGCTGGCGGCATACTCATCATCCACTGTTTTAAATAGTCACAGTTACCAGTCACCAGGCTGTTAACCAAAAGAGGTGGAAGGGAGAAGTTGTAGATGCAATGAGCTTCATTGGCATTGCCGAAATAGGCAAGATTTTGGCGATTAGGGATATTAGTTTCGGTGATAATAACTGCATCCGGACGAGCCTGCTCAATCAATGAGCGCAAAAGTCTGACCACCTCATGAGTCTGTTCCAAGTTTAGACAGTTGGTGCCCACTTCTTTCCATAAAAAGGCGACGGCATCTAGCCTAAAGATACGCACGCCATGATCAAGATATTGGCGAATAATATGCACAAACTCTTTTAAAACCTGCGGATTTTTAAAGTTTAAGTCAACCTGATCATGGCTAAAGGTACACCACACATGCTGAGTACCTTTGGCCGTCTCGACTTCTCGAAGTAGTGCGTTGGTGCGAGGGCGAACTACAGCACTTAAATCATCCTCAGGACTGGCTGTAAAAAAGAAATTTCGACCCGGATCACGATCTTTAATAAAGTTTTCGAACCACATGCTTCGTGCCGAGCAGTGATTTATCACTAAATCTGCCATTAATGAGTAATCATTAGCAATAGCAACAATATCTTCCCATTCACCTAGACTGGGGTTTACGCTGGAATAATCGAGAACCGAGAAGCCATCATCTGAAGTAAAGGGATAGAAAGGAAGGATATGAACCCCATCAATAACTCCTTTGCTATAGGTATCAAGAAATGATTTAAGCGTAGACAGGGGCTTTTGATCTGATTCTAGAACACTGTCACCATAACAGATAAGAACACTGTCTTTTTGATCCCAATGATTGATATAGCGGTTTTTAATTGGCTCCACATCATCCAAGCGCATCAAGCGAATAAGATCACTGGCCAAAGTGGTTAAATCAGAGACATCAGTACCCTTATAAATAGTCTCCAAATGATGCTCGATTTGTGGATTTAATAAAGCTGCCATAATAGTTTCTCTAATTCTCCTAACTGTTACTAAACTCTTTGTGATCTTCTTCTACTGCCTGCACTAGCTGTTCAAAGATATCAGGAACAGCACTTACAACGCGGTTCCAGCTAGGGATAAACGGACGTTCCATGGGGCAATTAAAGAACAGATCACCGGCTTTCATAATGTTTTCAGCAAACATTTCCACTGCCTGTTCCTCTTCATGAACATCTAAAGTAAGACCATTCATAATGGCATCGTTATGACAGGTTTCAATGACATCTAGCGCCATTCGGTAGTAGGTTGCCTTTAATGATCTAAATGCCTCCTGACTGAATACCTCGCCCTGGGTGGCAAGTTTTCGGTAGAGCGCCTTGGCAATATCAATAGACATTTTAGACAGCCCGTCGGTATCGTTATTTAATGATAATTTTTGATGCTTATGATCATAGGTATCAGCAATATCTACTTGGCATAATCGGTTGTTTGCATAATTGCGGTACATTTCCGATAGCACACCAATCTCTAAACCCCAGTCGCTAGGAATTCGAATATCATTTAACACATCTCGTCGGAAAGAGAATTCACCGGCTAATGGGTAGCGATAGCTATCCATATAATTTAAATAGTCCGTATGACCAACAGTCTTTTTAAGTGCTCTTAAAAGCGGTGAAACTAACAGTCGTGATACACGACCATTAATTTTTCCATCCGCTACACGGGCGTAATAACCTTTACAAAACTCATAATTAAATAGCGGGTTGGCAACAGGGTATATAAGGCGAGCCAATAGTTCACGGTTATAGGTCACAATATCGCAGTCATGGAGTGCTACAGACTCAGCTTTGTTAGAGGCAAGAATATAACCCATACAGTACCAAACATTGCGACCCTTACCCATTTCCTTGGGCGCTAGATCCAGTTCCTGAAGCTTTTTATCAAGTGCTTTGAGTCGGGGGCCGTCGTTCCAAAGAACCCGATGCTCCTGAGGCAACGTTGAAAAGAACTTGAGTGCATCTCGGTACTGTTGTTCATCTGCACGGTCGAGACCAATCACAATCTGATTGAGATAGGGAACCTTCTCAAGCTCCGAAATAATAAGTGGCATTGCCTGACCCTCTAGCTCTGAATATAGCGAGGGTAAAATTAAACCCAGAGGCCGTTTTTTAGAGCATTTGACTAGTTCAGATTCAAGCTCTTCCAGCGGGCGCCTAGATAAATTGTGTAAGGTTGTAATAATGCCATTTTGATGAAAATCACCCATAGTCTTTGTTACCTTGTTTTAAAAATTTTTTAACCACAGCGAGACGGATTCTGCCCATCCCTCTGGTCCATAAAAGTTGCTTACATAAAGATTATCTTGGCGGTTAAGTGCAGGTGTATCATGTGTCTGAGATTTTATGATCACTGCTGAATTTGCAATCTCAAGCATACTGACATCATTGCCACTATCACCTAGTGCCAAACTGTGCATGCCCGAAAAGCCGCCCAACGTTTGATAGATTTCTGTTAATTGGAGTAGGGTAGAGCCTTTATCAACTGCATCCCCTAGTGCTAGAAAGCGACCACCTTGAAGGAGTGTCCCACCGGCATTAGTAAGGGTTTTAATAAAAGCTTGTTTACTTGAATCACTGCCAAGCCAGTGAATGGGTTCACTGTAGTTGCGCTCATTGCTAAGTATGGCCTGAGCAAGATTCAAGCCTGTAATCTCTTGTAAACCCTGATATCCCCGGTGCTCTACCACAGAGGTAAAGGTTTCATATTCACCGACGAAGGCCTCAGCATTTTTGCTAAGTAACTGATTCCAATGCTTTCGAGGCTTACTATTGGGACATATCCAAAAATCACCCTGATCGATCCAGCTGTCATGATGAGCGTCGAAGTAATCTTTAGGAATGGCAATCGCTGCACCATTTTCTACAATAAACGGATGTCTATTATTAAGTTGGTCTCGCAGTCGACTAACTTCAGCAAAGGTTTTGCTGGTAATAGGAATAACCGGAATGCCGAGTTGCTCGAGTTTATCAAGCATCGGTATTGCAGCTTCAAAGCTGTAGCTATAATGGTCAAGTAAGGTGCCATCAAGATCAGTAAAGATAATAGGCTGTATTGAAGGTTTTAACATGGCACAGCACCCTTATTTTGCACCATTATGGTGCTTAAAGATGTCGCCATTGACTGGTAACTGTATACCGTTAAACGCATTGATATCCCTTAGGACATAGTAAATCAAGTTAACAGTATACTAAGCAGTAATCATGCCAATTTTTGCCAGAGGGGGATTGTTTTTAAAATGAAACCATTAATATCATGGATGATTTTGCATATCAGTGGGTGTGATAGGTGATAGCAAGCTATATTAAGTCAAAATTGCACCCAATTTCATAGCAATACCCATATCACCTTGGACCTTAAGTCTGCCAGTCATAAAAGCTGAAACACCATCTAAGGACCCATCGGCCATGGCCATAAAATCATCAATACTTATAACCATTGTGCAGTCTGGATCTGAACCGATTTCACTGACCTGATTAGGAATTTGTACGGCATCGAGAATAAGACTTCCTTGATCGCCAAAATCAAATTTAACTACCGCTCCAAGACCGCAGTCATCGCCAATTTTATCTTTTAAGCCATCAATTATTTTTTGCAGTGACACGCTGTTACCTCATATGTATTTCAGGGTTATGTTTTAAGCTTCAACGATTGCAGTAACACCTTGGCCACCTGCAGCACAGATTGAAATTAATCCCTTGCCACCGCCATTTTGATGCAGTGTTTTAGCCAGTGTTGCAAGAATTCTAGCACCAGTTGCAGCGAAGGGGTGCCCAGTAGCCACGCTAGATCCCTTAACATTAAGTTTACTTCTATCAATACTGCCCAAGGCTTTATCTAATTCAAGTTTATTATGACAGAAATCTTCAGACTCCCAAGCCTTCAGTGTACACAAAACCTGCGCAGCAAAGGCTTCATGTATTTCATAAAAATCAAAGTCCTGCAAACTCATTCCAGCACGTTTAAGAAGTCGCGGTACGGCATAGGCGGGCGCCATTAATAGGCCCTCACTTTTCTTGCTCTGTGAATAAAAATCAACCGCTGCCACTTCACTAAAGGTCAAATATGCCAATACTGGGAGATTGCGTTTCTCCGCCCATTCTTCACTTGCCAGAAGAACTGAGGCGGCACCATCAGTTAATGTTGTAGAATTGGCAGCGGTTAAAGTACCGGATTTACGGTCAAAAGCAGGTCTTAGCTGTGCTAATTTTTCAAGCGGGGTATTGCGCATAATGCCATCGCGTTCAACCCCCTGAAATGGTGAGATTAAATCATCAAAGAAGCCATCTTCGTAGGCAGCAATCAGATTTTGATGGCTATTAAAGGTTAATAAGTCTTGATCCTCACGACTAATTTGCCATTCCTTAGCCATTAATTCGCAGTGTTGACCCATGGATAGGCAGGTTCTAGGTTCAACGTTGGCGGGTATTTGCGGCAAAATAAAACCAGGTCTAAAACGGCAGAGGATTTTAAGTCGCTGTCCTAAAGTTTTTGCCCGATTTAATTCAAGTAGCATTTTTCGATAGGACTCATTAACCCCAATGGGTACATCACTGGCTGTATCTGTGCCACCAGCGATACCACATTCAATCTGGCCTAGAGCAATTTTGTTAGCGACTAAAATAGCAGCTTCTAAGCCAGTACCACAGGCTTGCTGAACATCATAAGCTGGTGTTCGGGGAGATAAACCTGAACTTAATGTAGCCTCACGGGCTAAGTTAAAGTCCTTGGTATGTTTCATCACCGCGCCAGCGGCCACTTCACCCAATCGTTCCCCCTCAAGGTCAAACCGTTTAACTAAACCCTGCAGGGAAGCGGTAAGCATATCCTGATTAGATGCATTCTTATAGACAGTGTGACTGCGCGCAAAAGGAATTCTATTGCCACCAATTATCGCTACTCGTTTAATTTCTGCCATTGTTTTATTCCCGTCCTTAATTCCGTTAAGACAATTATTCTTATTGTTACTTTTAGATTAGATAATAATTAAATCCAATTCATTGGTATAACTGCAAATAAAAATGGCATTTGGGTCAATTAGCTTTGCCAAAACTATTGATAAAGTAGTTACATAAACAACAACTAGGCTTGGATTGCCAGTAGCGGAGGATATTATGGGTGACAAATACCTTGGATTTGCCAACTCCAAAATAGGTCGTTTGATTGTTTCCACCTTAGGATTGCCGCAACCGCCCTTACTTAAGAGGGAGTCCTTTGATGACGCACATAGTCTATCGGGAAATGTTCATGTGGGAATCAGCACAGGTTCCTTATACGCCACACAGATAAGGCAATCACTAGAACACACCGAGCTAAATTGGATTGGTGATAATGGACAGGGGAGTCGCCACCTGGTATTTGATGCCTCTGGGATACGCAATACTGATCAGGCAGAAGAGCTCTACCAATTTTTTCATAATAATATTTCTAAATTACCTCGCTGTGGGCGGGTTGTAATCATTGGTCAACAGCCGGAAAATCTCGATCGTGTTGATCATGCTATTGCTCAGAGAGGGTTGGTTGGTTTTGTTAAATCCGTAGCCAAAGAAATTGGTCGCAAAGGGGCTGTCGCCAATCTTATTTACCTCAGTGGTTTTGGTCATAAGGGTCTTGCTGCACCCTTACGCTTTTTATTATCTGCAGGCTGTGCCTTTACCAATGGTCAGGTATTTTCCTTAACCACCCCTGTTAGTGATCTACCTGCTAACGGATCATGGCAGCGACCCCTCGAAGGAAAGCTGGTTGTGGTCACTGGTGCTGCGCGCGGTATAGGTCTAGCTATGAGTCAGGTGCTTGCTAGAGATGGTGCCAAAGTCATTGGTATTGATGTCCCTCAGGCTCAAGAGTCACTAGAAAAACGTATGTCGGAAATTAACGGCTTGGCGTTGGCGCTAGATATAACGGCTGAAGATGCAGCGGATCGGTTGATTGATTGCTGTGCTCAGCAAGAGGGTCAGTTACAGGGCATCGTGCACAATGCAGGTATCACCAGAGATAAGATGTTATCGCGAATGAATGAACAGCAATGGCAATTATTGATGGATATTAATATCGGTAGCATCCAGAGAATAAATAAAGCGTTGCTAGCAACAGAAATGTTGGATCAGGGTGGGAGAATTGTTGGTGTGGCCTCGATTAGTGGTATTGCTGGTAATCTTGGGCAAAGTAACTATGCCTATTCAAAATCAGCAGTGATTGGCATGGTAGATAGTATGGCAGCAGTCTGTGCCAAGCGAGGAATCACTATTAATGCAGTAGCCCCTGGTTTTATCGAAACTCAGATGACGGCGGCTATTCCTTTCGCTACGCGACAGGTTGGGCGACGTTTAAGTTCACTTAGTCAGGGTGGTTTGCCTCAGGATGTTGCAGAGGTAGTCTCTTTTTACCTTAGCCCACAGGCGGCAGGAGTGAATGGTAATACCGTACGTGTCTGTGGTCAGAGTTTAATGGGCGCTTAAAAAACGCCCATTTCCCCATAAAACTAGTTGGAAGCGTGCAATTCGTGATTAAGCTCAACCGCCGACTTATTGGTTAAGCATTCAACTGTACCTGTAACTGAATTACGTCTAAACAGAAGGTCGCTTTTGCCGGCAAGATCGCGTGCTTTTACCTTACCTGTAGCCTGCTTACTATCATCAAGCATGGTCACAATAGTGCCGGCAGTAATATAAAGCCCAGCTTCTAGGGTACAACGATCCCCCAAGGGAATTCCCAAGCCAGAATTGGCACCTAGAAGGCACTTTTCACCCATAGCAATTACCATATTGCCACCACCAGAGAGGGTACCCATAATAGAAGCACCACCACCTACGTCAGAGCCTGCGCCACAAAATACACCTGCGGATACCCGACCCTCAATCATATTAGGGCCCTCAGTGCCGGCATTAAAGTTAATAAAGCCCTCATGCATTACTGTAGTACCTTCACCCACATAGGCACCAAGGCGAACTCTTGATGTATCGGCGATTCGCACACCTGATGGCACAACGTAGTCCACTAATTTAGGAAACTTATCGACACAGTTAACGCTTAGCGGGTTTCCAGAAGCTCTTGCTTCAAGCATTCTGGCGGGTAGATCATCAATGTCGATCGCACCCTGATTAGTCCAAGCTACATTCTTTAGTGCACCAAAAATACCGGTTAAGTCAGTTCCGTGAGGCTTAACAAGGCGGTGACTAAGTAAATGCAGTTTCAAATAAGCTGTAGGCACAGAGTTGGGTGGGCAATCTTCGGCTAGAGCGACTAAAACCAGCGGACGATCGCCTGCCTGCAATCCCTTTACTGCAGTGGCTAGATCGCTATAACCATTCTGCTCAAGCGCTGACGCTAGTGCGCTTAGCTGAGTGCTATTTGGTTCAATTTCATGGTTACCACCCGTAATACCGGTAACAATATCAGACAACGCCTGATCGGGGTTAAGCACTGGATTAGGGTAAAATACCTCAAGCCATTCGCCGCGACTATTTTTAGTGCCAGCGCCAATAGCGAAGCTGTATAGATTGCTCATAATGTGACTCTTTGTTTATCTAAAATTTAGTTAAAAATACCCTGATAGGTATCTGCATTAAAACCAATATTGATTATACCATTTACTTTTAAAACGGGTCGCTTTATCAGCGTCGGATTTTCTACCAGCAATTGGATAATATTTTCAGCGTTGACCGACTGCTGTGTCTTGGCGTCTAAGTTGCGCCAAGTGGTACTGCGTTTATTGAGCAGTTTTTGCCAATCAATTTGGCTAAGCCAGTCTTGTATGATTGCCGATTCTAATCCCTGCTTGCGAAAGTCATGAAAATGGTAATCAAGATTATTTTTTTCTAGCCAGCTTTTGGCTTTTTTTACTGTATCGCAATTGCTAATGCCATAGAGAATCATTGTATTTCCTTGTTGAGAGACTAGGCTTTGTTGGCTTTAAAGGGGTTTTTGCGATTTGGGTAACAACTAGTACAAATATCGCAAACGCGTCCATCACATCCTCGGGCGCTGCAAAACTCTCGTCCATAAAAAATGATTTGTAAGTGTAGGCTATTCCAAGATTCTTTGGGGAAAAGTTTCTTTAAATCTCGTTCTGTCTGAGTAACAGATTTTCCTTTGGTTAGTCCCCAGCGTTGGGCTAAACGATGAATATGTGTATCTACAGGGAAGGCGGGATGACCAAAGCCCTGAGACATCACAACGCTGGCGGTTTTATGGCCCACGCCAGGTAATGATTCAAGCGCATCCATATCCTCGGGTACTTCGCCGTTATATTGCTCAACCAATATTTTAGAGAGATTTGAAATCGCCTTAGATTTCTGTGGCGCCAGACCGCAGGGGCGAACGATCTGATAGATATCATCGACCGGCACATGCTGCATGGTTTCAGCGCTATTACCCAGTTTAAAAAGCGCAGGAGTTACTTGATTAACTCGCTCATCGGTGCACTGTGCACTCAGTAAGACCGCCACGAGTAGTTCAAAATGATTGCTGTGATCAAGGGGAACAGGGGTCTCAGGATAAAGACTATTTAGTCGCTCTAAAATTAGCTGAGCCCGTTCTTTTTTAAGCATCAATAATCCTTGACTATAGACTTAATGTGAATCGTTTAATCCGTTCGGCGGCCTCAATGCAGTCTTCAAGACTAGGTACAAGCGCTAGCCTGATACGAGCATCACCAGGGTTGCCCTCATTGGTGGCGCGGGAAATAAAACTTCCGGGTAGAACCGTTAGATTTTCCTTTATATATAGCTCACGAGCAAAAGTGACATCATCAATGGGCGTTTTAGGCCATAGGTAAAAACCCGCCGGTGGCATATTAAATTCCAAAACACCTTCAAGAATATTGCCTACAGCTTCAAACTTTTGTTTATATAGCTGGCGGTTTTCCACCACATGTGCCTCATCACTCCAAGCGGCTATAGAGGCCTTTTGTACAGGCAGTGAGAGCGCGCAACCATGATAGGTGCGATAGCGAAAAAAGAAGTCCAATAGCTGGGCATTTCCAGCTACAAAGCCAGAACGCAAACCGGGCAGATTGGAGCGTTTAGATAGGCTATGAAAAACAATGCAGCGCTCAAATTGATCGCGACCCAGTTGTTGACAGGCTTCGAGGATTCCCAGTGGCGGATTTTCTTCATCGCGGTAGAGCTCTGAGTAGCATTCATCATTGGAAACTATAAAGTCATATTTGTCAGCTAGTTCAAATGCCTTTTTATAATAGGCCAGCGACAGAGTGGCGCCAGTTGGATTACCTGGGGCGCACAACTGCAGAAGCTGACATTGTTGCCAAATAGCTTCAGGCACTGCATCTAAATCGGGTATAAAGTCATTATCGGCATTACAGTTGAGATAATGGGTGTCAGCGCCTGCGAGTAGTGCCGCACCCTCATATATTTGATAGCAGGGGTTGGGGCAGACCACCAAGGGTTTGCTATTTTTAGTGTTATTTACCACTGCCTGAGTAAAAGCAAACAATGCCTCCCTTGTTCCGGCAACTGGTAAAACATTGGCTTCTGGGTTAACTGTTGCACTGCTAAGGTTAAAGCGCTTACGTAACCATATTGAAATAGTTTCTCGAAGCTCAATCATACCTTTGGTAGAAGGGTAGTTTGCAAGGCCATCAATGGCATCAATTAATGTTTGTTTTACAAAATCCGGCGCAGGATGTTTTGGCTCTCCTACGGATAGCAGTATAGGTTTGAGCTTGTTATTAGCTGTTGTATTAGCCTTAAGTTCTTTTAGTTTTTCAAAGGGGTAAGGCTGTAAATCTTTAAAGTAGGGGTTCATAGGTTTATTGCCCAATTTTTATAGATTGAAATAGGGAGCTATCTTCATCGTCCCTAATACGGGTATCCAGCTCTTGACGGATGGTTTGCTTGAGATCTTCTACAACAGATTCATCATTCAAAGGTTGATTTTCATTGTTCCTAAGATAGAAGGTGTCTTCAACTCGCTCACCCAAAGTAGAAATTTTGGCGTTATATAGGGTTAGCTCAAAGCGTGCAAAAATATTTGCCAGCTGGGCTAATAGGCCCGGTCTATCTGGTGTAATCACCTGCAAAATACTGGTGTTAGTTTCAATATCATTACGCAGTGAAGCTTTTGTTTTCATGGTAAAACTTTTTAACTGTCGCGATGTCCGTCGTGTCACTTTAAAGTTTACTTTTTCTGGTGTTTTAATCGCTGTATTGAGAGTAGATGTAATACTGGCGCAAAGTCGTTTATTGCTACCCACAGGCTGATCGTTTTCGTTTAATACATAATAAACGTCAAAGGTCCGATTATCAGAGGTTGTTTGCAGTCGAGCATCCTGAATCGTAAGGCCCAATTTGTCCATGGTTGCGGCAATAGTTGTAAATAAATTAGCTCTGCCTTTAGTGTGTAAGAAAATTTGCGTGGCCACAGGAATTTCAACGCCGACATCACGAATTTGGATGACTGGTTCATCTGTTGGAGTATCAATAATTCCAAGGGTAAAAAATGCAATATCTTCCGCGCGTTCACGCAGGAAAAATTGATCATCAACATCACCCCAGATATCCATTGCCTGTGATGGGCTAATATTTTGTTGTTCGAGAAGCTTGAAAACAGAGCTTTTCGCATCGGTAACCCATGCATCACGATTAACGGGTTCAGTTAGACCAGATTGAAGAATCTGCTTAGTTTCAAAATACAGATTACTCATTAATGCACCTTTCCACTCTGTCCAAAGGCGAGGGTTAGTAGCATTAATATCAGCAACGGTCAGAACCCAGAGGTGATCTAAATGTCTTTGATCCCCCACATGATTGGCAAACTTATAGATTACATCAGGATCTGAAGTGTCCTCACGCTGTGAGATAGTCGACATTAAAAGATGATTTTCAATAAGCCATTGCAATAGAGAAATTTCCTGGGCTTGAAGTCCATGACGTTCACCAAATTCTGCAACATCTACGGCACCCAAAATTGAATGATCGCCCCCTCGACCCTTGGCAATATCATGATATAGAGCGGCAATAATAATAAGCTCAGGTTTGGGTAGGTTTTTAAAGATATGCGATGAAACAGGAAACTTTGCAGCTTCTTCTGGCTGAACCAGTCTTCGAATATTGGTAATCAGCTCTAAGGTGTGAACATCAACTGGGTAAATATGAAATAAATCATGCTGTGTTTGGCCAACAATTTTACCAAATTCAGGCAAATAGCTCCCTAAAATGCCATAGCGATTCATCAGCTTTAAATGAACAGATAGCTTGTAGGGGGATTTTAGTAGCCGCATAAAAAGATCGCGGTTTTTCGGATTATCTCTAAACTCTTGATTGATTAGTTTGCGATGCAATCGGAGTTGGCGAATAGCCGAGGCGCGAATACCTTTAATATTTTCGTTTTCACCCAGAATAACAAACAATTCGAGAAGTGCAGAGGGGTGCTCGGTAAAGAGATTATCATCGGTTGTATCTAGGTAGTCATCCTTGATAACAAAACGCTCATTAATTTGCGTCACTTTTTTAATTTTGTTTTTACGATAAATCGCCTCATCGAGATATTGCAGTAACACATCGGTTAATTCGCGGATAGACAAAACGGTTTGATAATAACGCTGCATAAATTTTTCAACTGCCAGCTTGCCATTGCCATCTGAATAACCGAGAAGAGAGGCTAGTTTGCGCTGATAATCAAATAGCAGTCTTTCTTCGCCGCGTTCAGCGATATAATGAAGTCCGTAACGCACCTTCCATAAAAACTCTTCATCCATTCTAAGGGTCAGATATTCTTCTTCAGATAAAAAGTTGGCATGCACCAGCTGTGATCGGCGATGAACATCAAAGTGACGTTTAGCTGCCCAATTAATCAGTTGAATATCGCGCAGACCGCCTGGTGCTTCTTTAACATTGGGCTCGAGATTATATTCAGTATCCTGATGCTTGCTGTGTCGTGCTTTTTGCTCATCAATTTTGCCCTGATAAAATTTTGCCGAACGCCAAATTTTCTTAGGCCCCGTTTTAATAAGCATCTGTTGCAAAAGCTTTGCGTTGCCGCACAGAAGACGGGTTTCCATAAGGTTGGTTGCTACGGTTAGATCTGACTTAGCCTCATCAACGCATTGCGATAATGAGCGAACACTATGGCCAATTTTAAGCTGGATATCCCACAAGAAAGTGACAAAGAGCTCGATACGTTCACGGTACCTTTTGGAAAGATCCTTGCGCATCAGTATTAGAAGGTCAATATCGGAGTGGGGGTGAAGTTCGCCGCGACCATAGCCACCAACAGCAATAAGGCAAATATCATCATCCCAGTCATATTGGTTCCAAGCATGCCAAAGAAGAACGTCCGCGAACTGAGAGGCTTCGCTAACAAGGGATCTAGCATCCTCACCCTCCAGAAAACGGTTATCAAAATGATTTTTGGCTGCACTAAGGGCATCTTTAAAAACTTGAATAGGATTGCGAGTTTTTAAATCTTCTAAAAAGCGTTTTTGGTCGAAAAAAATCGGAGCACGGCTATTGGGCTGAAGCGGCTGATCAAAAGATGTATTGGCCATAGGTAAGGTAACTGTTATTTACTTTGAACTGGTTAACGTGCGCTAAAGGGTTCATCGGGGCGAGCGGTAAAAACTTCAACCCCATCCGCAGTCACTAACATGGTATGTTCCCATTGAGAGGAGAGTCGACCATCCTTTGTTTCAACAGTCCAACCATCGCGTTTTATCTTAGTTTGGTAGCGACCCGCATTAACCATGGGTTCGATGGTAAAGGTCATGCCTTCCTTTAGTTCAAGACCCGTACCCGGTTTACCGTAATGCAGTATTTGTGGCTCTTGGTGAAATTCGTCACCTATGCCATGACCGCAATAATCTCTAACAACCGAGTAATAGTGGGATTCAGCATAGGTTTGTATGGCATGACCAATATCTCCTAGTCTAACGCCCGGTTTTACCATCTCAATGCCCTTGTAAAGACATTCTTGAGAAACCTTAACCAGTCTTTGTGCGTGTTCAGGCACATCACCCACCAAGTACATTTTGCTGGTGTCGCCATACCAACCATCTTTGATTACGGTAACATCAATATTGATGATATCGCCTTTTTTAAGGATTTTTTTATCTGAAGGAATACCATGACAGACAACCTGATTGACAGAGGTGCAAACCGATTTAGGGAAGCCTCTGTAGCCTAAGCAGGCAGGAATGGCTTTTTGAACATGAACAATATGCTCATGACAGATACGATCTAGTTCCTCTGTGGACACCCCTGGCACCACATAGTCGCCAATCAGTTCAAGCACTTCAGCAGCGAGCTGTCCAGCAACTCTCATCTTAGCAATTTGGTCGGCTGTCCTAAGTTTTACAGTCATATTGATTCCCAGTGTTTGCAAGCCGCACATTGTACCTAAAAACCAGCCTTTTGAGGGACTTGATAAATAAAAAATAATCCAAAAAAAATTCAACTTAATAGTGGTATACGACAGTTTTTCGTAAACAGCCAAATAAATAGCTTATTTTAAGCAGTTTTTCTTTATCTAGATCAGTGGTTATGGTATAAAGCGCGCCGGTACGCAAATGGCGTATCGATATTTTTTTAAACATTAACGACACACACATGTCGACACAATAATCTGGGTGCCTTGAAGCAGTTTGTGAATAGGTTGGTTATTGGGATATGTGGAGGCTTAACCCCAAGAGGAAATTATTATGTCTAAAGTAAGCATGCGAGATATGTTGCAAGCAGGTGTCCATTTCGGTCACCAAACCCGTTTCTGGAATCCAAAAATGAGCCAGTTTATCTTCGGCTCTCGAAATAAAGTTCACGTTATTAATCTTGAGAATACAGTGCCAGCTTTCAACGAAGCGCTTGATGTACTTCGCGCTGAAGCAGCAAAAGGCAATCAGGTTCTTTTTGTAGGAACCAAACGTGCAGCTAACAAAATTATTAAAGAGCAGGCCGAGCGTTGTGGCATGCCTTATGTTAGTCATCGCTGGTTGGGCGGTATGCTAACTAATTACAAAACTATTCGTGCTTCAATTCGTCGTTTCCGCGAACTTGAAACTCAGCAAAATGACGGCACCTTCGAAAAGATAACCAAAAAAGAAGTCTTGATGCGTACCCGTATGAAAGACAAGCTAGAAAATTCTATTGGTGGTATTAAGGATATGAATGGTCTTCCAGACATTCTGTTCGTAGTTGATGTCGATCATGAGCGTATTGCTATCAATGAAGCAAACAAACTTGGCATCCGTGTTGTGGGTATTGTTGATACCAACAGCGATCCTGATGGTGTTGATCATATTATCCCAGGTAATGATGACTCGATTCGAGCTATTAAGCTATATGCAGCCTCTGTAGCAGACGCTATCCTTGAAGGAAAGTCTCAAGCAGCAACTGTAACCAGCAAAGACGAGTTTGTTGAAGTCGAAGAGAAGCCTGCAAAAGAAGCTAAAGCTAAGAAAGCGCCAGCAACTAAAAAAGCTGCTGCAGCTGAAGAGGCTCCAGTAGCTGAAGAAGCTCCAGTTGTTGAAGCGGCAGCTGAAGACAAGCCAGAGGCGTCAGCTGAAGAAGCGGCTAAGTAATTAAACAGTCGACCTAAGGGCCGATTGAGTAACAAATTACGGGGGCCTTTTGCCCCCTTTTTTCTAACTTATTATATGTTTTAGAGAGGAATACAATGTCACAGGTAACAGCATCCTTAGTTAAAGAGCTGCGCGATCGAACAGGTTTAGGCATGATGGAGTGCAAAAGAGCACTTGCAGAATCAGGTGGCGATATTGACAAGGCAATTGATGATTTGCGTAAGTCTAGCGGCATGAAAGCGGCTAAAAAAGCAGGTCGAACAGCAGCTGATGGCGTCGTTGCCGTTCGTGCTGAAGGCGGTTACGGTATCGTAGTTGAAGTTAATAGTGAAACTGACTTCGTGGCAAGAGACGAGGGTTTCCAAGGATTCGTAGGCTCAGTAGTCGATGCTGGATTTACTTCAAAAGAAAACGATATTTCTAAATTAATGGCAGGTGGTTTAGAATCAGATAGACAGGCACTTGTGCAAAAGATTGGTGAAAATATCTCGCCGCGCAGAGCAGACAGTATCGAGGCTCCGGTTGTAGGTGGCTATGTTCACAGTAACAATCGAATCGCAGTAATTGTTGGTTTGAGTGGTGGTACGGAAGAATTAGCAAAAGATGTTGCTATGCATGTTGCTGCAGTAAACCCTGCAGTAGTTAATTCTGACGATATGCCAGCGGATGTGGTTGCGGCTGAGAAAGAAATTTTTGCAGCCCAGGCTAGAGAGAGCGGCAAGCCAGAAGAAATTATCGAAAAAATGATTGTTGGACGTGTTGCTAAATTCTTAAAAGAAAGTAGCCTTGTGGATCAACCATTTGTAAAAGATCCTGATACTACAGTTGGAAAACTAGTTAAAGCAGGCGGTGCAGAAGTACTTTCATTTGTACGCTTTGAAGTGGGTGAAGGTATTGAAGTTGAAGAAGTTGACTTTGCCGCAGAAGTTGCAGCTCAGGTTCAGGGTGCAAGTAATTAATTAAAAAGGACTGATAACTATGCCGAATACGGTCAAAGAGAAGCAATACAAGCGAATCTTACTCAAACTTAGCGGTGAAGAGCTTATGGGCGAGGAGGGCTTTGGTATTGATCCTAAAGTTCTCGATCGAATGGCATTAGAAATTGGACAACTAGTTGGTATTGGTGTTCAAGTTGGTCTAGTTATTGGCGGCGGCAATCTCTTTCGAGGTGCCGCCCTCAATGCAGCAGGAATGGATCGCGTAACTGGCGATCATATGGGTATGTTAGCTACCGTTATGAATGCACTCGCTATGCGCGACGCATTAGAGCGTACCAATATTTCCTCCCATGTTATGTCTTCAATTCCAATGAGTGGTGTTGTCGAGCACTATGATCGACGCAAAGCCATTCGTTATCTAAAAGATGGTGATGTGGTTATTTTCGCCGCAGGAACAGGTAATCCTTTCTTTACCACTGATTCAGCCGCTTGCCTTCGTGGTATCGAAATTGATGCCAATGTGGTGCTAAAAGCAACCAAGGTTGACGGTGTTTACTCTGCTGACCCTATGCTTGAGCCAGATGCAGAGCTATATGAAAGTCTCACTTATGATGAAGTACTCAACAAACAGCTTGGGGTTATGGATATGACAGCCATTTGTCTATGCCGCGAGCACAAGATGCCATTGCGCGTATTTAGAATGTCAAAATCAGGTGCCTTACTTAACCTTGTTGTTGGAGGCAATGAAGGCACGCTAATTGATGAAAAATAAAGAGGTTTAAGGTGATAGAAGAATTTAAACAGGATGCAGAACAGCGAATGGCCAAAGCCATTGACGCACTTGGCGTTGCCTTTAATAAAATCCGTACGGGTAGAGCGCACCCAAGTCTTCTAAATGGCTTGTCCGTCGACTACTACGGTGTTGATACGCCTCTAAATCAAGCAGCTTCGGTCACTATTGAAGACTCTCGTACACTGACAGTATCGCCCTACGAAAAGTCGCTTGTTCCTGAAATAGAAAAAGCTATTATGAAATCTGAGCTGGGTCTAAATCCTAGCACTGCAGGTACTGTGATTCGCATCCCATTGCCACCCCTGACTGAGGAAACCAGACGTAGCTATGGTAAACAGGCGCGTCAAGAAGCAGAGGGTTCGCGTATTTCAATTAGAAATATTCGACGCGATGTTCTTTCCGATATCAAAGATTTACTAAAAGAAAAAGAAATCAGTGAAGATGAAGAGCGCAAAGCACAGGATGATGTGCAAAAGATAACTGATAAGTTTATTGCCCGAGTAGAAGAAGCACTTGCGGCAAAAGAAAAGGACTTAATGGAGATCTAATTCTCTTGTCAAAAACATGAAGAAAGAAACCAGCGTTTCAGCACATCCGCTTAAGCATGTAGCGATTATTATGGATGGTAATAATCGTTGGGCTAAGCAACGAGGGCTCACTGGAATAGCGGGTCATAGGGCAGGTGCAGAGCGAATTCGTGGCCTGCTTCCACATGCTCGTCAACAGGGCATTCAGACAGTTAGCCTATTTGCTTTTAGCAGTGAAAATTGGCACCGTCCAGCGCTTGAGGTACGGGGTCTAATGTCGTTATTTTCTTCCTACCTTAAACAGGAAGCCAAGGTTTTGCGGGATGATAATATTCGCCTCAAAATTATTGGTAATCGCGATCGTTTTAGCCAGCGACTTAATCAACAAATTGATAAGGCTGAAAAGCTTACTGAAAATGGTGAGTTAAATCTGCATATCTATGTCGACTATGGTGGGCGTTGGGAAATTGCTAAAGCTGCGCGCCAGTTAGCCAAAAATGTTGTTGAAGGAGACCTCTCTCTGGAACAAATAAATGCTGATAATCTCGACGAATATTTTACAGCAGATGCAACAACCTCACCGGATCTATGTATTCGTACCGCAGGTGAGCAGCGGATCAGTAACTTTATGCTCTGGCAAATGGCTTATACTGAACTGTACTTTACTGATTGCTATTGGCCTGACTTTGATGAAAATGCATTTCAACATGCTATTGAAGACTATTATTCGAGGCATCGTCGCTTTGGTTCGCGTGAGCCAGAAAACGACGTAGCAAATAATAATAACTAAAAATTGGGGTTCTATGCTTAAGCCACGTCTGATAACAGCCGCAATACTAGCCGCTTTTTTTGCGTCTACACTAGTGTTTTTGTCGCCATTTATCTTTGCACAAATACTGATTTTTGTGATTTTAGTGGCGGGATGGGAATGGACTAATCTTGCCGCTTTTAAAACAAGGTTTTCTAAATATGGCTTTTTGCTTGCGCTAGGCATATGCATGGTTGCAACTGGTTATCATGTGGATTTCCAAAATCAGCTTGATCTGTTAGCTAGCTACAATATCTGTGCTCTAGTGGTTGCCTTCTGGGCGATTATTTTTCTTTGGTTGCAGGGTTTTCCCTCTAGCGCAATTCTTTGGTCACCCAAGCCAGTGATGGTACTTATCGGAATTTTACTACTGGTATCCACCTGGCTAGCTATAGTCAGTATTTTGATGATGGAAAATGGAAAATGGTTACTTGGCTTGGCAATAACCACGGTAGTCCTAGCTGATGTGGGCGGCTATGTTATAGGCAACTTGTTTGGGCGCCATAAGTTAGCGCCGACAATTAGTCCAGGTAAGACTTGGGAAGGCCTTATTGGTGGATTGCTATTTCAATTGCCATTGATATTAGTGCTAAAGATTTCACTGCCAGAGACCCATTTACTAAAACTTGCATTATTAATTATTCCGGTTGGCCTTATTTCAGTGGTGGGCGATCTTTTTGAAAGTATGGTAAAACGTCAAAGGGGCGTTAAAGATAGTAGCTCACTATTACCCGGGCATGGTGGTGTTTTAGATCGTTTGGATGGTGTTATGGCTGCATTGCCATTATTCTTTGTTGTTCTCTATATGGCTAACCCGTTTTAGATTATGCAATCAATCACTATTTTAGGCTCAACTGGTTCTATTGGGCGAAGTACATTAGATGTTATCGGACAACACCCCGATAAATACAGAGTATTTGCGCTTACTGGGCAGAGTCAGCTTAAGTTATTAGCACAGCAATCTGTTGCATTTAAGGCTAAGTACGCTGTGGTGACTGATGAGGCTTCAGCCAAGCAACTCAGTCAGCTAATTCAGGATTTAAAAGGCCAAACCGAGGTGCTTTTTGGTGAGCAAGCACTCAGTGACGTCGCAAGTAGCTCGCAGGTTCAGATAGTGATGGCGGCTATTGTGGGTGCGGCGGGTCTACTGCCGACTCTCTCTGCTGTCGAATCCTCTAAAAAGGTGTTGTTGGCAAATAAAGAATCCTTAGTAATGGCAGGATCAATCTTTATGCGTGCAGTACAGCAACATACCGCTGATTTACTGCCCATTGATAGCGAACATAATGCGATTTTCCAATGTTTACCCAGTAATAAAGGGGAAAATAGCCAAAATGCAGTCAAAAAAATAATCCTTTCAGCCTCTGGGGGTCCCTTTAGAAACTGGACTGCAGAGCAGATGCAATCAGTTACGCCTGAACAGGCCTGTGCCCACCCAAATTGGAGTATGGGAAATAAAATATCCGTTGATTCTGCTTCAATGATGAATAAGGGTCTAGAATGTATTGAAGCCAAATGGCTTTTTGATACGGATATGAAAAATATTGATGTGCTAATCCATCCTCAAAGTATTGTTCACTCGCTGGTGCAATATATTGATGGTTCGGTATTAGCTCAACTGGGTAACCCTGATATGCGAACACCGATTGCCCATGGTTTGGCGTGGCCTCAGAGAATAAGCTCTAGTGTGGCAGATTTAGACCTTGCCGAGATTGCACAGCTAACATTCGAACAGCCTGATTTAGAGCGCTTTCCATGCTTAAAGCTTGCCTATCAGGCAGCCGAAGCTGCGGGTGATGCCCCCGCAGTTCTTAATGCAGCCAATGAAATTGCAGTAGATGCTTTCCTCAATCAAAGGATTGGATTTACAGATATTGCCAAAGTCGTTGATCAAACGCTGAATACCTTTGATTTTTTTGAACCAGATTCGCTTGCTGCTGTCCAAGAATCAGATGCTCGTGCAAGGCGCACAGCTATATCAATGGTTAAACAGTTAGAGTTATAAACCATGGCATTACTCGAAACATTATTTTTTACCTTTATCGCATTTGGTGTATTGGTCACGATTCACGAATATGGTCACTTTTGGGTGGCTAGGCGCTGCGGTGTAAAAGTAGAAAAATTCTCAATTGGTTTCGGCAAAACAATTCTCTCATGGCGTGACAAGCAAAATACCGAGTTTGTACTAGCCGCCTTACCACTGGGTGGCTATGTAAAAATGCTCGATGAGCGCGTTGAAGCAGTTTCAGAGCAAGATCGCCCTCACGCCTTTAATTCGAAAACAGTGGGTCAGCGAATGGCGATTATTAGCGCTGGTCCCATAGCAAATTTTTTATTGGCAATATTAGCGTTTTGGGTACTTTTTCTGGGTGGGGAAAAGGGTTTAGCGCCAGTCATTGGTGAGATAAAAGAAAATTCACTTGCCAGTACCTCTGGGCTTCAAGTGGGCATGGAAATTACTGCGGTCAATCAGGTGCCAACCACGACATGGAACTCGGTTAATAGACAGCTATTTGATTATATTGGGGTTACTGGCAGTATTCCGTTAACTGTAAAAATTCGCGATACAGAAACTCTCAAGCAGATATTGGTTCCCATAACCTCTTGGTTAAGAGATGCAGATAATCCATCACCTCTAAGAGAGCTAGGTGTGATGCCAGTTTTTGAATTCGAAGCCTTAGTTCTTGGATCCGTAATGGAGAGTGGTTCGGGTTATCAGGCTGGGTTACAAGAAAAAGATATCCTGATTGCTATTAATGGGCAAAAAATAACTAGCGCTGATCAATTTATTGATACGGTCGCAGCCAATGCTAACCAGTTGCTAGTTATTGATCTTGAAAGGCCGCTTAAAAACCAATCGCAAGGCCAATTAATTTCATTAGAGGTTACGCCAGCATCCGTTATAAAGGATGGGCAAGCGGTTGGTCAGCTTGGGGTTCAGTTGGGCGTAAAGGGTCAGTATCCTGATTATCTGCGCCGTGAAGTCAATTATGGTGTTTTTGGCGCCCTTGTTCGCGGTGCGCAGGAGACTTTTTCAACTTCAGGATTTATTCTCTCGTCTTTGGGTAAATTGGTAATGGGTGAAATATCTCCCAAGAACCTAAGCGGTCCTGTAACCATCGCCAAAATGGCAGGTGATACTGCGAGAGCGGGAGTGGATAATTTTATTCGCTTTATAGCCATCTTAAGTATAATGCTAGGCGTTATGAATCTGTTGCCAATACCCGTTTTAGATGGTGGTCATCTGGTGTATTGTATAGTGGAGTGGGTTAAGGGATCTCCAGTTTCAGACCATGTTCAGATGATTGGTTATAAGATTGGTTTTTTCTTGTTGGTTGGTCTGATGTTGTTTGCAACATTTAACGATTTGACGCGACCGTTTTAGTTTTTAATATAATTATAAATAGGCAGATTCTTTTTCATGAAACGACTTATTTTTGGGCTCTGTCTAGGACTTCTTGGTCATGCATCCGTCGCATATGCCACAATATTTCAAGTAGCTGATATTAGAATTGAAGGCTTGCAGCGTGTTTCTGCAGGCACAGTTTTTGCTGCGCTACCCATTAATGTGGGTGATATTATTGATCAGTCTTCTATCAGTGATGCCTCAAGATCCATATTTAAAACCGGTTTTTTTGCTGATATTTCAATAGTTAAGGAAGAAGAAGTTCTAGTTATTGTGGTCAAAGAAAGACCCGCAATTTCTGAGATTACTCTTGAGGGCAATAAGGCGATACAAACCGAACAGCTTATGGATGCGCTAACTGATAATGGTATAGCCGAGGGCCAGATATTTCGTCAATCAATTCTGGAAGCTATGGCGCAGGAACTACAGCGCCAATATGTTTCACAAGGACGTTATGGTGCCACGGTTGTTAGTAATGTGGAAAATTTACCGCGCAATCGGGTAGCTATTAATATTGATATTGACGAGGGCAACGTAGCCAAAATTAGACATATTAATATTATCGGTAATAAAAGTTTTACTGAGAAAGAGCTCCGCGAAGATTTTGAGCAAAACGAAACTGGCTTCTGGTCCTTTATTAGCGGAAATGATAAATATTCAAAAGAGAAGCTAACCGGTGATATAGAAACCCTTGAAACCTGGTATCTAGATCGTGGGTATTTGGCTTTTGAAGTTAAAAATACACAGGTATCTGTTAGTCCGGATAAAAAATCGGTCTTTATTGCCATCACAATAGAAGAAGGCGAGACATACACTGTTAGCAAAGTTGAACTATCTGGTGAGTTAAAAATCCCTGAATATGATATCCGAGCCTTGATATTAATGCGTGAGGGGATGCGTTATTCACAGTCACTGATGACCACATCAAGTGAGCTTATTACTCGTCGTTATGGCAATGAGGGGTATACCTTCGCTAAAGTTGAAGCATACCCAGAATTAGATGCAGAAGGTAATACTGCAACTGTAACCTTTGTATTGATGCCAGGGATGCGCGCCTATGTTCGCCGCATTGAATTTAGAGGTAATGTCAAAACTGAAGACGAGGTGTTGCGGCGCGAGATGAGACAAATGGAAGGCTCATCTGCTAATAATGCTTTAATTGAGTCATCAAAAGTAAGGCTGGAACGATTAAGCTACTTTAAGGAAGTCAGCGTTGAAAATATCCCTGTGCCTGGAGTTAACGACCAGATTGATGTTGTCTACACAGTGGAAGAGCAACCCTCTGGCTCAGTTGGTGCCAGTATTGGTTATGCGCAGGGCTATGGCACAATTTTGGGTGCTAATCTATCTGAAAATAATTTCCTTGGTTCGGGAAGGAAGCTTGCGGTAGGTATTAACCGTAGCACTTATCAAGAATCTTTAAATTTAAGTTTCACAGAACCCTACTTTACTGTTGATGGCGTGAGTGTGGGTTACAGTATTTTTACTCGTGAAACCGACTACGATAAAATTAATGTTTCAAGCTTTTCAACAAATTCTAAGGGTGCCAATGTTAATTGGGGCTATCCTGTTTCTGAAGTAGAGCGAGTTGGATTTGGCCTGGGTATTGAAAGCCTAAATATTAGATATGGCTACTATGCCTCTCAAGAAATTAGAAACTTCATTAAGGGTAATGGAACTGATTTTGATGTATTTAATTTGAATTTAAATTGGCGTAAGTCAACATTAAACCGCGGCATTTTTGCTACCAGAGGTGCATCTCAAAATTTAGCATTTAATGTTACTTTGCCAGGCTCTGGTTTGGAATATTATAAGGCGACCTACAAGGCTCAATACCTCCGAGGATTGACCCGTTCACTATCACTCAAACTTCGTGCGGATTTGGGTTATGGTGATAGTTATGGTGATACTTCGCAATTACCATTTTTTAAGAATTTTTATGGTGGTGGTTTTGGTTCTGTGAGAGGTTTTGAAGCTAATAGTTTAGGGCCACAGGATACTCCATGTTCCGGTTCTAATGAGAGCTGTAATAATACTTCAGTTTACAATCGCCCCGATCCTATTGGTGGTAATGTCCAAATAGAATTTGGGTCGGAAGTGATTTTCCCTATGCCTTTTGTTAAAGACAAACGTTCAATGCAGTCTGCATTCTTTATTGATGCCGGTAATATCTTCAATACAAAATGTGGTAATTCGCAGTTAAATTGCTTTAAACCTGATGTGGGTGAGTTAAGATACTCAGTAGGGTTAGGGCTAACTTGGTTAAGTGCGATGGGTCCATTGACCTTTAGTTATGCAAAACCACTAAATGCCAGTGTATATGATGAAACAGAAATGTTTCAGTTCTCTCTAGGCAATCAATTTTAATTTTTCGAATAAGGGTTAGAAAAAAATGATCATAAAAGTAGCAAAGATATTCAGCTTGTGGACGATGCTAGGGGTTTTGTCATTAATGTCAGTGGGTACATTGGCTGATTCAGCCAGTAAGTTTGCAGTTGTGGATGCAAAAGTAGCAATATTTGGTTCAAAAACTGCGCAGAAATACCTTAAAACCTTTGAAGAAAGTGCCG